>NZ_JAKUFP010000002.1:0-327202 GCF_022663495.1 Bacillus cereus group sp. BfR-BA-01383 | reverse complement strand
GCCTTGAGGTCCGGTAGCACCCATGTTGCCTTGAACGCCTTGAGGTCCGGTAGCACCCGTGTTACCTTGGACGCCTTGAGGTCCGGTAGCGCCCGTGTTGCCTTGAACCCCCTGAGGTCCAGTGGAACCAGTAGCGCCTGTGTTACCTTGAACACCTTGAGGTCCAGTGGAACCAGTAGCGCCTGTGTTACCTTGAACACCTTGAGGTCCGGTAGGTCCAGTAGGTCCTCTGCCGAACGAAGCTGAATTAACTAGGGTAGTTTGTAATTCGGCTATTAGTTTAAGGAGTTCTTGGAGTGTACACGGGTCAATTCGGAATAGTTTGGTAATGTATAGTAAATAATTAATTAGGTTTTGAAGTTCAATAAATACAGCACTTGCTACGAAGGTCGGATTTTTTAATATAGTTATTAAGTTTTTGATAATGGCGAATGCTTGTGCTTTCAGAGCGGAAGTAGCGTCTAGTGAACAAATGAATTTGCTTAGTAGGTACAATGTATCTATTAGATCTTCTATGTTTTTTGGGGATGGATTGGCGAAAAGTTTAGGTATTATTTTTATTAAATCGTTAATGATTAAGCGGAATGTTCTAATTTGTGCTTTAGTAATTGGTATCGTTGGAGTAGTGGGGATTCGTCCAGCACTAGTTGGAAAGCATGGCTTGGAGTATTTATTTTGATTGTCGTTATAACGAGACATTAAATCTCTCCTTTCTAATGAGAATGTGAACGAAACTCATCATAGTAGATGCAGGAAATGGTTAAATGGTCATAGTAAAATTGATTATTTCGAGAAAAAATAAAAAAACGCCTTATTTTATGGCGTTTTTTTATTTTCAGCGTATTGATAATATCGTTTTAGTGAAATTTTTGATTTGAAGCCAACTAATTTGATGATTTCTTGCTCTGGGATTTGTTTTTTTATTAGGCGTAAAATAAACGTGTTCCGAAAATGTTGTCCAGAAATGCCTTTACGTAAATTTGCTCTTGCTACTTCAAGTCGGATCATTTTTTGAATGGCAATTTCAGTTAATGCCTTTGGTGCGTCATTATCATATACCCATCTGTATGTCCCACGGTTAAAATCGAATGCAACAAAAAAGGGGTCATTACTATGGTATTTAGGGCGAACTGGTTCTGGAATACTTTTATAATATGTGTACAGTTGTTTTTTGTCTTCGGTTGCTAATGTGATTGTTCTTTCTACTCCTGCGATTGCTGGAATAGAAAGTGTATTATTTTCAAAATGAACGTGATGCATAGTTAATGCTGTAAGCTCCTGTAAGGATAGCCCGTAGTCAATTAAGAGACTTAAAATGGCGATGTTACGATCCATTAATAAGGGACGCACAGGACGTTGTTTTTCTGAAAGCCCTTCTAATGAAGTGACTATGTGTTTTAATTTTTTTTCTTCATCAGATGAAATGAAATCTTCGTTACGTAGTGTGCGATCTGGTTGAATGGAAATTTCCATATTCTTTAATGGATTGGGAATGTTAAGAAAATGATGCATTCTATTTAATACAATAAATACACGATGCATTGTTTTCTCAGAGTAGTGTCGATTCTTTTTTAAGTCTGAAAAGTAATCTTCGTAGTCTTTTGTACAAAGTGTTGCCCATATATTACTGGAAGGGAGCTTTTTGTTTTTTTCTAACCAATGTCCGAAATCTTCAATGTCATAAACATAACGTTTAATGGTTGAAGACTTGCGGCCTTTATTCAATAAAAAAATAGAAAAGGCTTGTATTGTATCATGGAATTCCGTTGTTTCCATAGTCCCACCACCTTAATTATTTCTTATATTATAGCAAACTTTTCTGAAAATAGGCATTTGAAAGAGGGACAGGAATAATAATATTTGGTGAGTGGATAAAATGAGGTGATTGTATGGAACAATCGATGCGTAAGAAAAATAACAATCAAATTAATATTGTATTAAATCATCGAAAGAAAATTTCGTTACCGGCATCAGAAAATAAAGCGGTAATTTCAAGTGAAACCACTATTAAACATGAGATGTTGCAAAGAATTGAAGAAGAAATGGGAAAACTTGTTGGGATGGATGAGATAAAAAAGATAATAAAAGAAATTTATGCTTGGATTTATGTGAATAAAAAAAGGCAAGAGATGGGGTTGAAGTCTGGGAAGCAAGTGCTTCACATGTTATTTAAGGGGAATCCCGGTACTGGGAAGACAACCGTTGCGAGAATGATAGGGAAATTATTGTTTGAGATGAATATTTTATCGAAAGGGCATTTAGTTGAAGCTGAACGTGCTGATCTTGTAGGTGAGTATATCGGTCATACAGCACAAAAGACAAGGGATTTAATAAAGAAGGCTATGGGAGGGATTTTATTTATTGATGAGGCGTATTCATTAGCGCGGGGTGGAGAGAAGGATTTTGGGAAGGAAGCTATTGATACACTTGTGAAGCATATGGAAGATAAGCAGCACGGTTTTGTATTAATTTTAGCTGGATATTCAAGAGAGATGAATCATTTTCTTTCATTAAATCCAGGATTACAATCTCGTTTTCCGTTTATTATTGAATTTGCGGATTATTCAGTGAATCAACTGTTGGAAATTGGAAAGAGAATGTATGAAGAGCGTGAATATCAGTTGTCGAAAGAAGCGGAGTGGAAATTTAGAGATCATTTACACGCGGTCAAGTATTCGTCACAAATTACATCGTTTAGTAATGGGCGATACGTACGGAATATTGTTGAAAAATCAATTCGTACACAAGCTATGCGATTGTTACAAGAGGATACGTATGATAAATATGATTTAATTGGGATATCAAGTATGGATTTGATGCTTGAAGAGGAGACGCACAGTACGTAAACTGTGCGTCTGTTTTTGGTGTATAAGTACGTTTACTCTTTTTTCGCTTTTTCTTGGTAAGATTTATGAAAGCGCTCCATTTTAGCGCTTTTTTCGTGTGCTGAATTAGGATCGTGTTCAATTTGGTCTACTGAGCTTTTTTGAGCACCTTTATTAACGTGGTTTGTCATTTGTATTCACCTCACTTTAAAAATTAGTATAAACATTATGTAAAGAAAAACTCGTTAGAAAAGAAAAACCTCTTTACGATATGTAAAGAGGTTAGAGTACTACTTATGCATTGAACGTTCATTTGTATCGATACGTCTATGTGGTAAATGCCATTTGTAATGAATAGAAATCATGCGGAAGCAAACAATTAAAATGAATAAGGTGTATAGAGCCCAATCGCTAACGATAATTTTAGCGCCAATTAAGAAACCTGCTAAAATCGTCCAAAATGCATATACTTCAGCTCGAAGGACCAGAGGTCTTCTACGAGCTAAAAGGTCACGAATAATACCACCACCGATGCCTGTTAAAACTGCAGCTACGATTGTAGCGCTAATTGGTAAATCTAGTTTTTGAGCATAGAGTGCTCCTTGTACAGCGAATGCTGATAAGCCGATGGCGTCCGTGATGTTTTCCCACTTTTTCCAATGTCTAATTAATTTATTTGGAAAAAGAAAAATAATCGTCATTGATAATAGTGCGATTTGGAATAACATGTCTTGCTGCCAAAACGCGACAATTGGATAACCGATTAGTAAATTACGAAGGGCACCTCCCCCAAATGCGGTTGCCATTCCTAAAATATACACCCCGAAAATATCATAATCTTCTTCCATTGCAACAATGGCTCCGCTTAGTGCGAAAGCGATTGTGCCTATGATGCTAAAAATCTCCCATGCCATGAATTTTCTCCCCCGCTAACTAGATGAAATGTGCTTCCTCTGCTATTATATTAGAAGGTTTAAATTTCGAAAAGGATGAGTGAACATATTTGATGGAAGAAAAAGAAAAAGTCATATTAGTTGGCTGTCAATTGTCGCAAGATGATGATGAAAAATTTATGCATTCCATGAAAGAACTTGCATCACTAGCGAAGACTGCTCGAGCGGAAGTGTTAGTATCAACAACGCAAAAACGTCCGAAGTTCCATCCGGCGACTTATATAGGTAAAGGTAAATTAGAAGAGCTTGCAGCTTTAACTGAAGAATTAGAACCAGCTGTTATTATATTTAATAACGAGTTAACACCAAGTCAAATTCGGAATCTATCTTCAGTATTAGATGCAAGAGTAATTGACCGAACGCAATTAATATTAGATATTTTTGCGCAACGTGCGAAATCGAGAGAAGGTAAGCTTCAAGTAGAATTAGCTCAGTTGCAATACACGATGCCGCGCCTTATGGGGCAAGGTTTGTCTTTATCACGTCTTGGTGGTGGAATTGGTACAAGAGGACCGGGAGAGACAAAACTTGAAACGGATCGTCGTCATATTCGATCGCGTATTGATGAAATAAAGAAACAACTGGCGGTTGTGGTGGAACATCGAAAAAGATACCGTGAGAGAAGAAAAGATAATAAAGTATTTCAAGTTTCGTTAATTGGGTATACAAATGCAGGGAAATCTACATTGTTTAATAGATTAACGGAAGCTGATACGTTTGAAGAAAACTTATTGTTTGCAACGTTAGATCCGACAACAAGGAAGATGCCGTTACCTTCTGGTTATACCGTGCTTTTGACTGATACGGTTGGTTTTATACAAGATTTACCTACGTCATTAATCGCTGCTTTTCGTTCGACATTAGAAGAAGCTGGTGAAGCGGATGTTATTTTACACGTTGTTGATTCGGCTGATCCTAATTATGTAGGGCATGAGCAAACGGTAAAGGAATTATTGTCAGACCTTGAAATTAATCATATTCCTATTATTACGTTATATAATAAAAAAGATAAGTTACATCAAAATTTCATTCCGTTTCCCAAGAGTGATTTCTTAATGACTAGTGCTTTTGAAGAACGTGATTTACTGCGTATAAAAGAAGCGTTAGAAATGAAGATGAAGGAAGAAATGGATGATTATCAAGTGGAAATTCCTCCGAGTGAAGGTAGGTTATTAACGCTTTTAAAGACAGAAACACTATTAACCAAAATGGAGTTTCTAGAAGATAAATTTGTATATGATTGTACAGGATATATATTTGCTCATTCATCGCTTAATGGGCAATTAAAGAGATTTTTAGTGGAAGAAGGAGAAAATAAAAATGTTTGATCGTTTGAAAAACGGAGAAAAAATTGCTCCGATCGTAAAAGAAGTAGAAAGTCAAATTACAGAAGTACATAAACGTGCGGATGAAGTAATCGAAAGTAATCAATTTCGTGTATTAGAAAGTTTTCGTAAACATAAAATTAGTGATTCACATTTTATTCCGACGACAGGTTATGGTTATGATGATATTGGTCGTGACACGTTAGAAAAAGTGTATGCTGATGTGTTTGGAGCGGAAGCTGGTCTTGTGCGTCCCCAAATTATTTCAGGTACTCATGCTATTTCTACGGCTTTATTTGGTATTTTGCGCCCTGGTGATGAACTGTTGTACATTACGGGGAAACCATATGATACGTTAGAAGAAATTGTTGGTGTGCGCGGAAAAGGTGTAGGGTCATTTAAAGAATATAATATTGGTTATAACGCAGTACCTCTAACCGAAGAAGGGTCTGTGGATTTTGAGGCTGTGGCAGCTGCGATTCATAGTAACACGAAGATGATTGGTATTCAACGCTCGAAAGGGTATGCTACTCGTCCGTCGTTTACCGTCTCGCAAATTAAAGAAATGATCGCGTTTGTTAAAGAAATTAAGCCCGATGTTGTTGTATTTGTAGATAACTGCTATGGCGAGTTTATTGAAGAACAAGAACCGTGTCATGTTGGTGCGGACTTAATGGCGGGTTCTCTTATTAAAAACCCGGGCGGGGGAATTGTTAAAACTGGTGGTTATATTGTAGGTAAAGAACAGTATGTTGAAGCGTGTGCATATCGTCTAACATCTCCAGGGATTGGTGCGGAAGCAGGGGCATCTTTATATAGTCTACAGGAAATGTATCAAGGATTCTTCTTAGCACCGCATGTTGCGGGGCAAGCGCTAAAAGGTGCGATTTTTACAGCGGCATTCTTAGAGAAATTAGGAATGAACACGTCACCGGCGTGGAATGCGCCAAGAACAGACTTAATTCAATCTGTTCAATTTGATGATAAAGAACGTATGATTGCCTTCTGCCAAGCTATTCAATATGCATCACCGATTAATTCTCATTTCACTCCGTATGCAAACTATATGCCGGGGTATGAAGATGATGTAATCATGGCTGCGGGAACGTTTATTCAAGGTGCAAGTATTGAATTGTCTGCTGATGGCCCGATTCGACCACCTTATGTTGCGTATGTACAAGGTGGATTAACGTATTCGCATGTTAAAATTGCGATTTGTTCTGCAATTGATGAATTGATTGAAAAGAATTTGTTAACAATTTCTTAAAGAGAAGCTGTCGATTTTGACAGCTTTTTTGCGTATGAAAGTATTGATTTATGCCATTAGAAAAAAGAATGAAAAATTTTTAAAAAAATCATGTTAGAAAAACTAACATCTATTGACACTAAACATAACATGATATAAAATGAGAAACAGTTAAGGCGAAGGAGGAACTGAAACGATGAAAGAAGATAGACGTTCTGCCCCGCTGTTTCCTATTGGTATTGTTATGGATTTAACACAATTATCTGCACGTCAAATTCGCTACTATGAAGAGCATAATCTTGTTTCTCCAACCCGTACAAAGGGGAATCGTAGATTATTTTCATTTAACGATGTAGATAAGTTGTTAGAGATTAAAGATTTATTAGATCAAGGCTTGAATATGGCTGGTATTAAGCAAGTGTTACTAATGAAAGAAAATCAAACAGAAGCAGTGAAAGTAAAAGAAGAAACGAAAGAAATTTCAAAAACTGAGCTTCGCAAAATACTTCGAGATGAACTACAACATACAGGTAGATTTAATCGAACTTCATTGCGACAAGGTGACATTTCAAGGTTTTTTCACTAAAGATAACTGATTCTGAAGGTGTTTAGAGGGACTAAGGAGGAATTTATAATGGCTAGGTACACAAGAGAAGATATTTTCCGTTTGGCGAAAGAAGAGAATGTAAAGTATATCCGTTTACAATTTACAGACCTTTTAGGAGTAATTAAAAACGTAGAAATTCCAGTGAGCCAATTAACAAAAGCTCTGGATAACAAAATGATGTTTGATGGATCTTCTATTGAAGGTTTCGTACGTATTGAAGAATCTGATATGTATTTATATCCTGATTTAGATACTTGGGTAATTTTCCCTTGGACAGCTGAAAAAGGTAAAGTAGCTCGTTTGATCTGTGATATTTACACTGCAGATGGTGCTCCATTTGAAGGAGATCCACGTAACAATTTAAAACGTGTATTAAAAGAAATGGAATCTTTAGGATTCACAGATTTCAATCTTGGACCAGAGCCAGAATTCTTCCTATTCAAAGTTGATGAAAAAGGAAATCCAACATTAGAATTAAACGATAACGGTGGATACTTCGACCTTGCGCCGATGGATCTAGGGGAAAACTGTCGTCGTGATATCGTTCTTGAACTTGAAGAAATGGGCTTTGAAATTGAAGCTTCTCACCATGAGGTTGCTCCAGGTCAACACGAAATTGACTTTAAATATGCAAATGCAATTCGCTCATGTGATGACATTCAAACATTCAAACTTGTTGTAAAAACAATTGCTCGTAAACATGGTTTACACGCAACATTTATGCCAAAACCATTATACGGTGTGAACGGTTCAGGTATGCACTGTAACTTATCATTATTTAAAAATGGTGAGAACGTATTCTTCGATCAAAACGGTGACTTACAATTAAGTGATGATGCTCGTCACTTCATCGCAGGTATTTTAAAACATGCACCAGCATTTACAGCGGTAGCAAACCCAACTGTAAACTCGTACAAACGTTTAGTACCTGGATATGAAGCACCTTGTTACGTAGCCTGGTCTGCACAAAACCGTAGCCCATTAGTACGTATCCCTGCATCTCGTGGTATTAGTACACGCGTAGAAGTACGTAGTGTTGATCCAGCTGCAAACCCATATTTAGTAATGGCTACATTATTAGCAGCAGGTCTTGACGGAATTAAAAACAAATTAACTCCACCAGCTGCAGTAGACCGTAACATTTATGTAATGACAAAAGAAGAGCGCGAAGAGGCAGGTATCGTTGACCTACCAGCAACATTAGCGCAAGCGTTAGTTACATTACAATCTAATGAAGTAGTATGTAGTGCACTAGGAGATCATTTACTTGAGCACTTCATCGAAGCGAAAGAGATTGAGTGGGACATCTTTAGAACTCAAGTTCACCAATGGGAACGCGATCAGTATATGTCTCTATACTAAGAGATGATAAAGCCTTGATACTACGGTATCGAGGCTTTTTTATTTGTGGGAAAAATAGGTGCCCGCGAAATGCCCGGAAAAAATCACGGAGATTATTTAAAGCGTTATTGTATTTCTTCAATTTAACGTAGTAAACTTTAAAGTATTTTTCGGTTCGGGAAGAGGTGGTTGAATAAGTATTTAAAATTTGTGCTAGCTATGAGTATATAGAAAAACAATTGTATTGTATGTTTTACTTAATGTTTGATGTTGGAGGTGGGCTTAGTGATAAATTGAAGTGTGAAAATATACTACCTTGCAATAAACAGTACCGAGTGGTATATTATGGATAAATTAGGTACCGTGTATTGAACAGTACTGAAATGAGAAAGGGGGATTGTCCTTGAACGTTCAGTTTAAAAAAGGTGTGTTAGAACTGTGTGTATTGGCACTTGTAAAACGTAAGGATTGTTACGGTTATGAACTTGTTCAGCAAATCTCAAATAAATTTTTAATATCGGAAGGATCAGTATATCCTTTGTTACGTCGTTTAACGAAAGAAGGATATTTTCAAACGTATTTAAAAGAATCTACGGAGGGGCCACCTCGTAAATATTATCGACTAACTGAGCAAGGGGAGACGCAACTGCATTTGTTAGTAACAGAATGGCGTGATTTTGCGAAAGGGGTACAAGAAATTATTGAAGGGGTGAATTGGGATGAATAAAGAACAGTTCCTTAAGGAATTATCGAATCAGCTTAGAAAGTTATCGGAAGAAGAGAGGACAGATATTTTATTTGATTATGAAGAGCATTTTCAATTCGGGGTAGAAGAGGGAAAAACTGAATCGGAAATAATAAAAGGGCTAGGTTCTCCGAAAGCAATTGCGAAAGACTTACTTGCGATGTATCGATTTGATGAGATGAAAAAAGATCCATCGACTTCAAATGTGACAAGAGCTGTTATGGCAGCGATTGGACTTAGTTTGTTTAATTTTATTATTGTGTTAGGCCCGTTAGTTGCAATTATCGCTTTTATATTTTCCTTTTGGGTCGGTGGTATTGCTAGTGTAGTGACACCGTTTTTCGTTATTGTAAAAGTATTTATGGGCACTTTTATATGGTTAGATCTTTTCGTTAGTATGACGTTTGTTGGAGTGGGTTTGTTGTTATGTATTATAGCTTATTATAGTACGAAGTGGTTTAAAAGGTTATGCGTACGTTATGTAATATGGAACTTCAAAATGATAAAAGGGGAGTAGATGATGAAAAAAATATTGTTAGTAGCTATCGCTTGTATCATTGTTGGAGTAATAGGGATTTCACAAACATATAAAAAAGCAGTAGCAAATGTAGAGGAAGGAAACAAGGAAGAGGTTATTAAAAATGAAGCATTAAAAAACGTAGAAGTCGATTTGAATGCTGGAGATGTTATTATCCAAAAATCCCCGGATTCCTCTTTTTATGTAAAGCAAACAGGAGATATACGGAAACAGGAGATTCGTATTGCTGAAGATGGTGACAGATTAAAAATTATAGGGGGAAGAGAAAAGGGTGTTTCGTTTGATTTTTCCTTTTACAATTTCGGATTTCAAACACCTACATTGACTATATTAGTACCTGAACGTTTTTATGAAGAGATAAAAGTAAATTCATCCGCTGGACAAATCGAAATAAGTGATGTGAAAAGTGACCGTGTAAGTGTTGAGACACTTGCTGGAGAAGTAGATTTGAAACATGTAACGGCTAAGAGTGTGGAGGGAACTACAAAAGCTGGTGAGGTGAACTTTAAAAAGGTAATAGGGAAAGTAACAGCGAAAACGGCTAGCGGGGATGTATATATTATGGATCATGATCCTAAGTATGATGTAGAGGCAAGTTCAACCGCTGGAGATATAGATATTACTTTATTGGAAAAACCGCAAGATGCAGTTATTAGTGGGCAAAGCGCTGCCGGAGATGTAACGATTTTTAATGAAGAAAATAAAAATATAACAACTGGTAATGGGAGTAAAAAGATTAGCGGTAAAACAGCTGCTGGAGATGTGACGATTGAAACTCGTTAATAAGAAATAGAATACAAGGAAATCTATCAAAATACAAAAAAGAAGATAATTACCTTATATAAATGAGATAATTATCTTCTTTTATTATTTTTAATGTAAATCACGATATACGCCAATTACTTTTCCGATAACTGACACTTGCTTTAGAATGATAGGTTCTAATGAAGAGTTTTCCGGTTGTAGGCGGAAATGGTCTTTTTCTTTATAGAAGCGTTTAACAGTTGCTTCGTTATCTTCTGTTAAAGCAACTACAATTTCACCGTTGTATGCAGACTGTTGTTGACGAACTACGACTAAATCACCATCAAAGATACCAGCCTCAATCATACTATCTCCAGAAATACGTAACATAAACACTTGATCTGATCCAGAAACGATACTAGCTGGAAGTGGGAAGTGCTCCTCTACGCTTTCGACCGCTGTAATCGGTAATCCAGCAGTAACTTTTCCGATGATTGGAACTTGAATAACAGATTGTGTTTCTGTATCGATTCGGTCTACACCTAAAATTTCAATCGCTCGTGGTTTCGTTGGATCACGTCGAATATATCCTTTTTCTTCTAGTCGTGATAAATGTCCGTGCACTGTAGAACTAGAAGCGAGGCCGACTGCTTGACCGATTTCACGTACGGAAGGTGGATATCCTTTTTCTTGTACTTTTAGCTTAATAAAGTCGAGAATGTCTTGCTGGCGTTTCGTTAACTTTTCCATGTTTTCTAACACCTCGTTTTCTTTCATTTTTCTTATTAATAAGTATAACATGTGAAAAAACATTCTACAAACATAAGTTCGAACAAAAGGCGGATTTATGTTACACTAGAGGTAAAATATAGTGAGAAAGAGGGGTTCAAAATGAATGCAATTATTTATGCACGTGTGAGTACAACAAAAGAAGCGCAGGAAACATCATTATTACGTCAAAAAGATGAATTATTGCATTTAGCTGAGCGCTATCAAATGAATGTTATAAAGGTGATTGAAGAGCAAGCTAGTGGATATACAATTGAACGTGACGGTATATTAGAAGTGTTGGATACGATTCGAGACGAACAAATTGATGTGCTACTTATACAAGATGAAACGCGCCTTGGTAGGGGGAATGCGAAGATTGCATTAATGCACTGTTTACATAAAGAGGGAATAAATGTGTATACACATACTCATAATGGTGAATTACAGCTTTCAGATTCTGATTCGATGGTGTTAGATATAATTGGGATTGTGGAAGAGTATCAAAGAAAGATTCATAACTTGAAAATTAAACGTGGCATGCAACGCGCAGTAGAAAAGGGCTATCGTCCAGAAAATAATTTAAAGAACCGTCATTTAAGCGTAGGCCGAGAGAAAAAAGAGGTGCCAATTGAGGAAATTGTGCGCTTACGCAAAAGTGAACTTACTTTCGAAGAAATTGCGGCAACGCTTCGTGGATTTGGTCATAATGTTTCAAAGGCGACTGTACACCGTAGATATGTAGAGTATACAAAGCAATTGCTTGATAAAGAAGAGTAACTATTGTATGATAATAATCAGTTTTGATTAGAAGGGGGATTCGAGATGATTAATCACGAACTCGTTGAACGCATTAACTTCTTAGCGAAAAAAGCAAAAGCTGAAGGTTTAACTGAAGAAGAACAACGTGAGCGTCAATCGCTACGTGAACAATATTTAAAAGGATTTCGTCAAAATATGTTAAACGAACTTAAAGGAATTAAAGTCGTTAACGAAGAAGGTACAGATGTTACACCGACGAAATTAAAAGCTTTAAAAAAGCAAGATAATGCAAAATTAAATTAAAAGATGGGCGAAGCCCATCTTTTTTATTTATTAAATTCGTTATTTAATAACTTTCCAGTTGTTATTGACTGTTGCTTCTATCTTTTTGTGCTTCAATACATAGTTAGCGATAAGTTCAGACATATCTGTTGGTATGTCTCTTACTACCGGCTTATTTTGAAACATAAAGAAATTCCCTCCGCCGCTTGCGCGATAATTATTCATAACAACGTCATATTCTTCCTCCATATGAAGAGAAGTACCTTTATACTGTAAAGATTCTACTCTTTCACCAATTGGTTTTGAAATGTTCAATACGTACGAAATCCCTTCCCACATATCATAATTATAGTGTGCAGGCTTTGGTTCTATATATGCAGGGTTAACGATTATATTTCCATCTTCATTTAATATGAAATAGGTAGCAGAGAGTTCGAGAGCATCTTTTATATCTGCTCCAGTCACTCGAATAACTTTTAATGTATTTGGATAAATGTAATTAGAAACGATATCCCGCATTGTTACATGTTTTGGAAAACCTGGAGATGCATTATGAAACAAACTTGTACAAGAAATTGAAACGTTAGCTATATCCATTTGAATTGTATTTATAAACTCAATAAAAGGATGGTCTTGCAAACGAGTTTGCATAACATCTGAAATTTGCATGCCCCCATGAATGATTCCGATAGGTTGATCAAGCCATTTTTGTGTATTCTCTTCATAACCAGATACTAAGGAAAGAACAGCTGGATCTGCCTCAATTCCTTGCACCGTCAACAACTCTGAATAACTTTCTTTTTTTACACACGTCTGTTCCATTTTTTCGAAGGTTACGGTTATTTTTCCAACGGAGTGTCCATTACATCCAGTCTGTAAAACTGTTACACCATTATCCGTTGTTTGAGCAATTTCTCGGTGTTGGTGGCCTGTTAGTAAAATATCTATCCCTTCAATTTCATGACACATTGCATATCCTTGATTTTCACCTGTTAAAACTTCAGTAGGTTCTCCAGTTTGTAAATCACGTTCAAATCCCCCGTGATAGGATACGACTAGTAAATCTGGTTTCTCATGTTCACGGATGTAAGAAACCCACTTTTTTGTTGTTTCTAATGCATCTTCAAATCGTAAATCTTTAATGTGATGGGGTTGTTCCCAATTTGGGATGTAATGTGTTGTTACCCCTAAAATAGCAATTTTTATATTTGATTCAATATGTTTTATTTTATATGGTTTCCCGAAATAAGGTTCTTTTCTGTTTTTATCTAAAATGTTTGCTGATAGGTACGGGATATTTGCAGTGGAAATAGCATTATTTAGTACATCCATTCCATAATTAAATTCATGATTACCAATAACTGCAGCATCGTAACGTAAATAGTTGACTAATAAGGACATTGGATTTTTCTTATCTTTTTCGTATGTAGCGTAGTGATAAGTAAATGGTGTTCCTTGTATGAAATCACCGTTATCAATTAAAAGAACGTTTGTATTTTGGAAACGTTCTTTTTTTATAAGAGTAGAAATTTTAGCTAAACCAATTTCTGCTTGCGAGTTATCTTGGTAGTGAATTGGATAAACAGTACCATGTATATCACTCGTTAATAGGATGTTTAAAGTTACAATTTGATTTGGATTCAACATCATTCACCTTTTCTATTGTTATCTTCCAATTAATCATATCAAATATATGAAGAGAATTTTAATGCGAGTGTATAGAATGTGTAAAGATTCTGTAAATAGACAATTATTAGTAAAAATGTGTGATATATTTCTTCATGTTTATGGAAGGTTATTTTATGACAATAAAAAATGGAGGCATTAAAATGTTGAAAAAAGTTTTTGCAATGAGCACAACAGTTGTACTAGCAGCGGGATTATTAAGTGGCTGTGGAACGAAGGAATCAAGTGCAAGTAAAAATGAAGATACGAAAAAAGGATATGTACCAAAGACGTTAAATGTTCAATTTGTTCCTTCTCAAAATGCAGATACGTTAGAAGCTAAGGCAAAACCATTGGAAAAGTTATTAAGTGATAAATTAAACATTCCGGTAAAAGTTAGTATTTCAACGAATTACAATACAATTGTAGAAGCAATGGCATCTAAGCAAGTAGATGTAGGTTTCTTACCTCCAACAGCGTATGTGTTAGCGCATGAGAAAAAGGCTGCAAATGTAATTTTACAGGCACAACGTTTTGGGGTAGAGGATGAAACAGGAGCTCCGACAAAAGATTTAGTGGATTTTTATAAATCTGAGTTTGTTGTTAAGAAAGATTCTAATATTAATAGTGTGAAAGATTTAAAAGGTAAAAAAATTGGTTATCAAGATGTAACATCATCAGCGGGGTATGTATGGCCTGCGGCTGTACTGTTAAAAGAGGGAATTGATCCGTTAAAAGATGTGAAACCTGTTACATTAAAAGGTCACGATCAGGCCCTTATTGCTCTTTTAAATGGTGATGTAGATGCAGCTGTAGTATTCCAAGATGCTCGTAATATTGTAAAAAAAGATTATCCGAATATATTTGATCAAACGAAAATAGTGAAATTCACGGAGAAAATTCCAAATGATACGATTTCTGTACGCTCTGATTTAGATGCAGAGTGGAGTAAGAAATTGCAAGATGCTTTTATCGAAATTGGGAAGAATGAGGAAGGGCGCAAAATCATTAAAGAAGTATACTCGCATGAAGGATATGTTAAATCTGATGATAGTAAATTTGATATCGTTCGTGAATATGGAAAGAAAGTAAAAACGCAATAATACATATGGAAATGGCGACTAACTGGAACGTGAGTGATTTCAGTTAGTTTGCCGTTTTTCAGTTGTTGAGAATACATAGAAGGTAGGTAATAGGTTTGATAGAGTTTCGAAATGTTTCCAAAGTGTATCCAAATGGTACAAAAGGATTGAATAATATAAACTTGAAAATTCGAAAAGGTGAGTTTGTTGTCATGGTCGGGCTATCTGGGGCTGGAAAATCTACACTTCTCAGATCCGTAAATCGCCTTCATGAGATTACAGAAGGAGAAATCATTATTGAAGATGAGTCTATTACTGTTGCAAAAGGAAAAGGATTACGACGCATGCGCCGAGATATTGGAATGATTTTTCAAAGCTTTAACCTTGTGAAGCGATCAACGGTACTAAAGAATGTATTAGCTGGTCGGGTTGGCTATCATTCGACATTGCGTACAACGCTAGGTATGTTTCCGAAAGAAGATTTGGAGCTTGCATTTCAGGCGTTGAAAAGAGTGAATATTTTAGAAAAGGCATATGCACGGGCTGATGAATTATCAGGAGGGCAACAGCAACGTGTATCGATAGCGAGAGCATTGGCGCAAGAAGCGAAAATCATATTGGCTGATGAACCTGTTGCATCGTTAGATCCCCTCACAACAAAGCAAGTAATGGATGATTTGAAAAAAATTAATGAAGATTTTGGAATTACGACAATTGTAAACTTACATTCTATTGATTTAGCTAGACAATATGCTACACGCATTATTGGGTTACATGCGGGGGAAATTGTTTTTGATGGTTTAGTAGAAGAGGCAACGGATGAAAAATTTGCTGAAATTTATGGGAATGTAGCTCAAAAAAGCGAATTATTAGAGGTGGCAGCTAAATGAATGACGTGACGATATATTCGAAATCGATACCGAAGCCACCGAGTAAATTGAAACATATGTTAACGGTTATTCTCGTTATTGTACTGTTGTGGGGCAGTAGTGTGCAGGTGGATGCATCATTTTCAAAACTAGTAGCTGGTTTTCCAAATATGATGGATTTATTGAAGGAAATGGTGCCGCCAGATTGGAGTTATTTTCAAGTTATTACAACAGCAATGTTAGATACAATCCGTATGGCGATTATTGGGACGACTTTAGGAGCGATTTTAGCCGTTCCACTTGCACTATTTGCCGCAAGTAATGTGTTTACTAGCGCATTTTTGTACAGTCCAGCTCGATTGATTTTAAATTTTATACGAACGATACCAGATTTATTATTAGCGGCTATTTTTGTAGCGATTTTTGGGATAGGACCATTACCAGGTATTTTGGCTCTTACATTTTTTTCGGTTGGACTCGTAGCGAAATTATTGTATGAGTCTATTGAATCAATTGACCCAGGTCCATTAGAAGCGATGACAGCTGTAGGAGCGAATAAGGTGCAATGGATTGTTTATGGGGTAATTCCGCAAGTAAAAGCGCACTTTGTCTCCTATGTACTCTATACATTTGAGGTGAATGTACGTGCAGCAGCTGTTCTAGGTTTAGTAGGAGCAGGTGGCATTGGGTTGTATTATGATCGTACACTTGGATTTTTACAATACCAACAAACGGCTTCTATTATTATTTATACACTTGTTGTTGTATTGCTAATTGATTATATAAGTACATTGTTGCGGGAGAAATTATAATGAGTAAAACGACGATAATCGTGCAAAAACCGAAGAAACCAAGTGTATATCGCTGGTTTATTTTTATAGCACTTACAGTTATCTATGTATGGGCCTTTTCAGGAGTACCACTAGAGGGAATAAAGGATACAGCAGGTGAAATTACAAAAGCAATTATGACAGGGGTATTGAACCCTGATTGGTCGTATGTCTCTTTGCCAGATGGTGAAGATTTATTACATGGTTTAATTGATACGTTAGCAATTGCGATATTAGGTACATTTATCTCTGCCTTTTTATCTGTACCATTTGCATTTTGGGCAGCAACAAATATGAGTACAGGAAAATTGACTTCTGGAACAGGAAAATTTGTACTAAGTTTTGTCCGTACATTTCCTGAATTAGTTATGGCTCTTTTATTTATAAAAGCTGTTGGTCCAGGATCTTTTGCAGGAGTACTAGCTTTAGGGTTACATTCTATTGGAATGCTAGGGAAACTATATTCGGAAGGAATTGAAAATATAGATAAGGGACCGACAGAAGCGTTGATAGCAACAGGAGCGAATCGTTTTCAAATACTGTGGCATGCAGTATTACCACAAGTATTACCAGATTTTTTGTCATATACGTTATATAGGTTTGAAATTAATGTACGCTCCGCTTCAATTTTAGGAGTTATTGGAGCAGGCGGAATTGGTACACCCTTAATTTTTGCACTAAGTTCACGAAATTGGTCGCGTGTGGGAATTATTTTATTAGGCATCATTTTCATGGTAATTATAATTGACTTTATTTCAAGTTCGATTCGGAAGAAACTCGTATAAATTATTTTAGAAGCACCCATAGAAGGTGCTTCTTTTATATAATAAGAGTAATTAATATGTAAATCATTGAATAACAGGGAGGGGGAGGGATACCTTGGCTTTACAGCATGAATTTGTATTTGTTTCATATGAAAAAAAGGTTTGGATCTTAAAGGTGTGAATTGGATTGAAGATTGTTTTTTGTATAAAGAAGAGGCCACGATAGATGAGTGTGTTGTATTAAGTGATGAAATCATCGTATAGCTATTAGATTTTATCCATTGGATTCCAGTCTATCATCCAGCAAAAAGAGCAGAAGGATTTGGAATTCATTATTATGGTATTACAAAAATTGAACACAAAGGGCAGTGGTAGCAGAACAGTTATTTGGTTTGTTAGTTAGTATGTTTTCTCTAGCGCCAGAAACAATTGAACTGACGGGACGGTTTCAATGGGAAAATGATAATAATACTGATGGGGAATATGAGAGATATGTAATTAATCGAGATAAATTATGCCGGGAATTAGAATTTTTTATTCGATTGCTTCGAAGAGTGAAAAAAGGGGAAGGATATATTTTGCATTATGGAATTTGAAAATGATGAATAAATATGCAGATAATTCTCTTTCTTTCTAAAATAAAAATAATAAAAAAGTATGTCATATTGAATGCCCATACATTCCCGAAATCATTGGTTTTTTTATGGGGAATCAAAAAAACATCAACATATTTGTCGATACATGTTGTATAATCTTGCGTGGGAAGCTATCATATAAATGTATAAAACGTTTACTAACATACGCGAAGGGAAGAATAGCATGTCACATTCAATCGAACAACTTTCTATCAACACGATTCGCACATTATCCATTGATGCGATTGAAAAAGCAAACTCTGGTCACCCAGGAATGCCAATGGGTGCAGCACCAATGGCTTATACATTATGGACTCAATTTATGAAACACAATCCAAATAACCCAACGTGGTTTAACCGCGATCGTTTCGTATTATCTGCAGGTCATGGTTCAATGTTATTATACAGCCTACTTCACCTATCTGGTTATGATGTAACAATGGATGACTTAAAGAACTTCCGTCAATGGGGAAGCAAAACTCCAGGACATCCTGAGTACGGTCATACAGCAGGTGTAGACGCAACTACTGGTCCACTTGGACAAGGTATTGCAACTGCTGTAGGTATGGCAATGGCTGAAAGACATTTAGCGGCTAAATACAACCGTGATGCGTATAATGTAGTAAATCATCATACATACGCTATTTGTGGTGATGGAGATTTAATGGAAGGCGTTTCTGCTGAAGCATCTTCATTAGCTGCTCATTTACAATTAGGTCGTCTTGTTGTGCTTTACGATTCAAACGATATTTCATTAGATGGCGATTTAAATCGTTCATTCTCTGAAAGCGTAGAAGATCGTTACAAAGCATACGGATGGCAAGTAATCCGTGTTGAGGATGGAAACGATATCGCAGCAATCGCAAAAGCAATTGAAGAGGCGAAAGCTGACGAAAAACGCCCAACGCTAATTGAAGTAAGAACGACAATTGGTTTCGGTTCTCCAAACAAATCAGGAAAATCAGCTTCACACGGTTCTCCACTTGGTGTAGACGAAACAAAATTAACGAAAGAAGCATACGCTTGGACTGCTGAACAAGACTTCCATGTAGCAGAAGAAGTATATGACAACTTCCGTAAAACAGTACAAGATGTTGGTGAAACGACGCAAGCTGCGTGGAACACAATGTTAGGTGAATATGCACAAGCATATCCAGAATTAGCAAATGAACTGCAAGCAGCAATGAACGGTCAACTTCCAGAAGGTTGGGAGCAAAACTTACCAACTTATGAATTAGGATCTAAAGCAGCAACACGTAATTCTTCTGGTGCTGTAATTAATGCAATTGCAGAGTCTGTACCATCATTCTTCGGTGGATCTGCTGACCTTGCTGGTTCTAACAAAACATATATGAATAACGAACAAGACTTTACAAGAGATGATTACAGCGGTAAAAACATTTGGTACGGTGTACGTGAGTTCGCAATGGGTGCAGCAATGAACGGTATCGCACTTCATGGCGGTTTAAAAACTTACGGTGGTACGTTCTTCGTATTCTCTGACTACTTACGTCCAGCAATTCGTCTTGCAGCATTAATGCAATTGCCAGTAACGTATGTATTCACACACGACAGCATTGCTGTTGGTGAAGATGGTCCAACACATGAACCAGTTGAGCAATTAGCAGCGCTTCGTGCAATGCCAAACGTTTCTGTTATTCGTCCAGCTGACGGTAACGAATCTGTTGCAGCTTGGAGATTAGCTCTAGAATCTACAAAAACACCAACTGCACTAGTATTAACTCGTCAAGATCTTCCAACATTAGAAGGTGCAAAAGACGATACGTATGAAAAAGTAGCAAAAGGTGCGTATGTAGTTTCTGCAAGCAAGAAAGAAACTGCTGATGTAATCCTAATTGCAACTGGATCTGAAGTAAGCTTAGCAATTGAAGCGCAAAAAGCTCTAGCAGCAGACGGCGTTGATGCAGCTGTTGTTAGTATGCCATCTATGGATCGCTTTGAAGCTCAAACTGCTGAGTACAAAGAATCTGTATTACCAAAAGCAGTAACGAAACGTTTCGCAATTGAAATGGGTGCTACAATCGGATGGCACCGTTACGTAGGTCTTGATGGAGATGTATTAGGTATCGATACATTCGGTGCTTCTGCTCCTGGTGAGAAAATTATGGAAGAGTATGGATTTACTGTAGAGAACGTTGTTCGTAAAGTAAAAGAAATGCTTTAATGATTTTAGAAAAATCTCTCCAGCATGGGGAGATTTTTCTATGTAATTGAGTTTTTTCGACAGAAAAAGTTTTTTCTCTCTCCGCAGTCAGACAATCATTGCAAATTTTCTTTTATATAATGTAGGGAAAAGGTTGTCCAGATCGGGAGGGGAAGAATGAAAACGTATGAATTGTATTTAATTCAAGAGGATATTGCGAAAGCTTACTTTGGTCGTGAATATTTGTTTTTTGATTTATTTGCTCGATTTTCAGAATCTGGGCCTCTTTCGGAGAAAAAAGTGTTATATAAACAAATGATGTATATAACGATGCCATTACAAGTAATGAAAATTCATCATAAATTAGAACAAGCTTTGCGCGTTCTTGGTAAATATGATAGAACGCATCATACACATACACTGTATACAGGATCTGAATACGGCGAAATAATGGTGAAACCACACTATATTCGCATGAATACCTCTGGAAATGTATCCATGGAAACAACTTTCTTTGAGGTGTTAAGAAAGTGTGAATTAACATTTTTAGCTATGGATTATGAAAACAAAAAGTACGGTTGGTTAAATCCTCTCAAACAAGTACGAACATATGTGTAAAAAATGTCGAATTGTATCTTGTCTTATTGAAAAGGTTTTAGTACACTGTAAGGTAGACAACATGAAGGAGGAAAATATATGCCAATTTGGTTAGGTGTTCTAGTGGGCGTATTAGCACTAGTAGCAGGCGTGGCGTTAGGATTTTTCATTGCCCGCAAATACATGATGAATTACTTACAAAAAAATCCACCAATTAACGAACAAATGTTAAAAATGATGATGATGCAAATGGGACAAAAACCTTCCCAAAAGAAAATCAATCAAATGATGAGCGCGATGAACAAGCAACAAACAAAATAAGCGCTAAAAGACACTCGCTAAGAGTGTCTTTTCTTTTTTTATGTTGCAAGTTTTGAACCTTTTAAAAATTCTGTATTTTTGGTAAACTAAAAACATCGCTCATTTTATGGAAGGAGGAGAAAAATGAAGGTATTTATTAATTTAGCGTGGTTTTTTAAACAAGAAAAACGAGCGTACATAATCGGAATTATTATGTTATTTGGTGTCGCGCTTCTTGAACTTGTAGCCCCGAAAGTACTAGGTATTGTAGTAGATGAAATTAATAATGGAACATTAACATCTGAAAAATTGTTGAAGTGGGTAATTCTGTTAGTAGTTGTAGGGATTACTATGTACATATTACGTTATTTATGGCGTATTATGATTTTTGGATCTTCGTTAAAACTAGCCCGTCAATTACGAAAAAATTTATATGAACATTTTACAAAGATGAGCCCATCTTTTTATCAATCACGTCGTACGGGTGATTTGATGGCGCATGCGACCAATGATATTCAGGCAATTCAGCAAACTGCTGGATCGGGTGTTTTAACACTAGTTGATTCATTAGCTGTTGGAGGGTGTGTACTCGTAGCGATGGGTTTTACAATTAGCTGGAAGTTAACATTGTTAAGCTTAATTCCTATGCCAATTGTAGCGATTTCGACAAATTATTATGGAACGTTATTACATAAAAGGTTTCATAAAGCGCAGCAATCGTTTTCGGAAATCAATGATAAAGTACAAGAAAGTATGAGTGGAATGAAGGTCATTCGCTCGCTTGGACAAGAGAAAGAAGATTTGCAAGCGTTTCGAAAAAAATCAGAAGATGTCGTACATAAAAATATGTTAGTTGCACGTATCGACTCGTTATTCGATCCGACGATTTCTCTTATTGTCGGATTTTCCTTTTTAATCGCAATTTGTTACGGATCATTATTAGTCGTACGGGGGGAATTAACTGTAGGGGAATTGGTAACATTTACAACATACTTAGGGACTCTTGTGTGGCCAATGCTAGCCTTTGGATGGTTGTTTAATATTATGGAGCGTGGACGTGCTTCGTATGATCGTGTGGAGAAAATACTTTCACAAACTTCAGATGTAGTGAATAAAGAAAATGCTATACATACTATAGCAAGTGGTGATGTTTCGTTCGCTGTTGATTCGTTTTCTTATAAAAAGAATGAACTATTAAACTTAAACGATATTTACTTTAATTTAAGAAAAGGTGAAACGTTAGGAATTGTGGGACGTACTGGTGCAGGGAAGACGACGTTGTTAAAATGTTTAATTCGAGAGTATGATCACTTTAATGGTGAATTAAAAGTTGGGGAGCGGGATATTCGAGATTTAACACTTCACGGTGTGCGTTCTGCCATTTCATACGTCCCGCAAGATCACTTTTTATTTTCAGCGAGTATTGGGGAGAACATTGCTTTTGGAAAGACCGATGCTACATATAAAGAAATTAGTCGGGCTGCTGAGATTGCTTGTATTCATAATGATATATTTCAATTTCCAGAAGGGTATGACACGGTAGTTGGTGAGAGGGGTGTTTCGCTATCAGGAGGTCAAAAACAGAGGATTTCCATTGCACGTGCATTATTAACGAATGCTGAAATTTTAATTTTGGATGACTGTTTATCAGCGGTGGATGCCAAAACAGAAGAGACGATTTTAACTGCATTGAAACGAGAAAGGGCAGAGAAAACGACGATTATTACTGCACACCGATTAAGTGCCATTCAGCATGCAAATCTTATTCTTGTTATTGATGAAGGGAAGGTTATGCAGCGAGGAACACATGAACAACTAATGAACGAAAATGGTTGGTATAAAGAAATGTATGAAAGCCAGCAGTTAGAGGCGTTGGTAGAGAAAGGAAGCGTATGATGGCTGAGAAAAAGCGGAGTGATTTAAGGAGATTGCTTTCTTATATGCGACCATATAAAGGGTTATTAGCGTTAGCATTTTTATTTCTAGTTGGTGCAACTGTAACTGAAATGATGGGTCCTTTTTTAATTAAACAATTTCTTGATGAACACTTAGTACCACGTAACTTTGAACAATCAGCACTTGTTACTCTATTTGTAGTGTATATTATTGCTCACTTATTAAAAGTATTATTTACGTATTTAGACTTATTGTACTTTCAAAATATCGCTTTTAAGATTGTTCAAGATATGCGAGTTGAAGTGTATGAACATGTTCAAAAATTGTCATTAAGTTTCTTTGATCGTACGCCGATTGGTACACTTGTATCTCGTATAACGAATGATACGGAAGCGATTAAGGATTTTTATGTTAGTGTACTATCAACATTCGTGAAAAATGTAGTCTTTTTAGTAGGGATTTTAGTAGCGATGTTTTTATTAGATGTAAAATTAGCATTATTTTCTCTCATATTAATTCCAATTATGTTTGCGATTATGGTGCTGTATCGCCGGAAAAGTGCCGCTTTTTATTTAGAGGTACGTAATCAACTGAGTGTATTAAATGCAAAGTTAAATGAGTCCATTCAAGGAATGAATATTGTTCAAGTGTTCCGGCAAGAAAAGCGGATGAGAAAAGAGTTTGAAGAAGTGAACAACAAGCATTATAGTGCTGGACGTCGTACATTGAAATTAGATGCATTACTTTTACGTCCAGCAACAGATCTTGTTCATATTGTAGCAATTGCGTTAGTTCTTGGTTTATTTGGAATTGATGCTTTAAAGAGTCCTGTTGAAGTAGGGGTTTTATATGCGTTCGTTAACTATATTCATCGTTTCTTCCAGCCAGTAAATGAGATGATGATGAAACTATCTTTCTTCCAACAAGCGCTTGTTTCATCATCGCGTGTATTTCATTTAATGGATGATAAAGATTTAGCTCCTGTTCAAATGGGGAGTGAAAATCCACGAGTAGTTAACGGGGAAATTCAGTTTAAAGATGTTACTTTTTCATATGATGGAAAGCGTGACGTTTTAAAAAATGTATCTTTTCACGTAAAGCCAGGGCAAACGGTTGCTTTCGTTGGACACACTGGTAGTGGTAAGAGTACAATTATGAATTTATTAATGAGATTCTACAATATTAAATCAGGTAATATTGTAATAGACGGAGTGGGTTTAGAGAAGTTTGAAGAACAAGAAATTCGAAAGAAAATTGGTCTTGTGCTGCAGGATGCATTTTTATTTGCTGGAAATGTAAAGCAAAACATTCGTATGTATAATGAAGAGATAACGGATGAAGAGATAGAAGAAGCAGCGCGATTTGTGCAAGCGAATACGTTTATTGAAAAATTACCAGAGAAATATGATACAGAAGTAGTCGAAAGAGGAGCTGCGTTTTCTAGTGGTCAAAGGCAATTAATTGCTTTTGCTAGAACGATAGCAACTAATCCGAAAGTATTAGTGTTAGATGAAGCGACGGCAAATATTGATACAGAAACAGAGGAGGCTATCCAAACGGCATTGCAGCAAATGCGAAAAGGTAGAACAACGATAGCGATTGCACACAGATTGTCTACAATCCAAGATGCGGATCAAATATTTGTTATGCATGAAGGGGAAATTATAGAAAGAGGAACACATCAAGAGTTACTTAGTAAACAAGGACTTTACTACAATATGTACTTACTACAAAATAAGGGAAGCTTACAAAAGGCCTTGTAATTACGGGGCCTTTTTTATTAAAAACACATAATTTTTACAAAATACATATTGATAACATAGTATAATATAATTGATATATGTTTGGAAATAATCGAAAATGAAATAAAGGAGTCATTATATGGATTATGTGCTAATAGGTGTGATTTTACTATTATTAGCTGCCGTATTCGTGCTGTTCTATAAAAATAAACAGTTAGAATCAGAGAGTCAGCAAGTAGAGTTTGAAAAGAAGCAAGCAATTGAAACGTATGAAAACGAAATTGCAGCTACGGTTACAGAGCATAAAGAACAACAAAATACGTTGAAAAATATGGAACAGAAAAAATACAATGATTTACAAGTAAGTGCAAATAGAGAACTTGAAAATATGCGTATGATGAAAAATCAATTAGCTATGCAGCATAGTAAAGAACGTAGTGAAATGCAAGATAAACATAGTAACGAAATACATATGTTTCAAAAGTTAATTGTAGATTTACGAGAGTATACTAAAAATGGCGCTGAAGTGAACACACACGAAACATTACATTATATGAAGCGAGGTTTTATAGAGCAAGGAATAATACTAGATAATGAATTTCATATTATGCCGAATGTTTTTATTAGAAATAAGCGCGGAGGAAACGATTTTCGAATTCATCATCTCATTTTATGTAAAACTGGTATTTATCTACTTGAGACGAAAAAGTGGACAGGGAAATTAATTCATGGTGTAACCAAAGAAAATGCTAGTATATATTCATTTATGATTGATGAAATTGGTAAGTATCAACAAGAAGTTGAGAAAGAAGAGACGTTTGAATACATTACAGGTGAAGATTCATTAACGATACAAGTGAAAAATGAAGGGAATCCAGTATATAGAGCGAAGAAACTATCTCACATTCTATACAATTTTTTGAAAGAAATGCAAGTTGATATTGTAAAAGAAAACGTAAAACCGATTGTATATTTTTATAATGAGAGTGGAAAAGAAGCGCTAGATCTTTCTGAAGAAAAAACGCCGAGATTAAAAGATAGAGAGCAAATTGTAACGTTCTTCAGAAATGAAATCTTAACAGGGAAAGTAATATATACAGATCAAGAATTAGAAAAACTTCGAGAAATCATTAGCCGGATGAATTATATAATGAATTAAAAAGGGGGGCTTTCTGAGCGCTATGTTGCGGGGTATTTTGTATGTGTATTTTTGTTTGTATATAGTAATGTATCTTGCGTTTATTTTCATTATTGATATAGTTCATGTGTCATTAAGTGTAAAGAGTGTTTTTGTAGTAGTCGTACCATTTATTTTATTAGTCATGATTCAAAAGTTCGTCTTACATGTTTCTGTAAATCGTAATAAAGAAAAGAAGCAAATGCTAGGTGTAATGATAGTAGGTTGCATTCTATTGTTAGTGTGCACAGGGCAATTAAGTATGAATAAATACACTTCAAAGTTTAATCAAGATCGGTGGTTAAATGCTGAAGAGAAACGGGTACATATGGTAGATGATCTATTACAAAAATATAAATTAATAGGGAAATCAAATGAAGAAATTACACAATTGTTAGGAACTCCTACTGAAACGAGAAATGAGGAAGAAGGGGTTATCACTTCGTACTATCTTGGAGCAGAACGTGGCTTCATTCCAATAGATAGTGAACAGCTTGTTTTACAATTTGATAGAGATGGTAGAGTTTTGAAATATAAGGTACAAAGAGATTAAAGAAATCTAGAGAGGAGCTATATGTTATAGCTTCTTTTTATTTTTCAATATGTTGTAGGAGGGGAATATGGATTTTGAATGGAATTAGGAATGAAAGCGGAGGTGATGCATATATATAGATGCATTGGGGGTGTTTTTATCGCGCCTAAACGGACAGTAAGGCTCCCACTTCAAAATTCGGCGAATGCGAGGGGGTTAGGTGGGAGTCGGATTACCTGTAAAAGCTCGATTGGTGTGGGCTAATAATCAGTAGGGGATGGACAAAACCCCACTGATGAAAGTTTCACTTTATCACATTGTATAAATGAAAAGGAGGTAAGACGGTGAAAGCAATCCCGACTGATGTCCTGAGTAAAGAGTTGATGGAAAGAGAAGGAGTTATATCTATTACCGTAAAGGAATTCGAAAAAATAGAAGTAGCTGGAGTTGTAGTAGCTGGTCCTGCTGTTATTTTAATTAATCAAGATTAAGTACATATTATCAATATAGAAAAGTACTAAAAGCATCCGTCTAGGATGCTTTTTATTTGTATGTAAGGAAGAATATGATGGATAATTGGATTACTGGAGGGAGAGTATGTGGCAATTATTATAACGATGTTAGTAATGGGGATTTTATTAGGATTTGTTGGAGCAGGGGGAGCTGGTTTTATTATCGCGATACTCACTGTAGTATTCCATATTCCTATTCATGTTGCGCTTGCAACATCTTTAACGGCTATGGCATTTACGACGTTATCTGGGGTTATAAGTCATTATCGTGAAGGAAATGTTGTACTTACTATAGGCGGGATTGTTGGAGGATGTGGTGCGATTGGCTCTTATATCGGTTCTAAGTTTGGTTCATTTATACCAGCACATCTTCTTCATTGGTTTACAGCTGGGATGTTATTTTTATCGGCAATTTTTATGTTTATTAAATTGATTATGTTTCGAAATAGGAAGCAGCTGTTTTTAGGTGGACAAAAAGAACTTTCAATAAACAGCTTGATGAAATGTGTATGTTTAGGGTTAGTTACTGGAATTTTGGCTGGCTCATTCGGAATTGGTTCAGCCCCGTTTATACAACTTGGACTAATGGTTCTTTTAGGACTAACGATTCAGCAATCTGTAGGGACAACAATGCTTGTTATATTACCGATTGCAATTGGAGGAGGGCTTGGATATAGTTCGGAAGGGTATTTAGATTATATATTGTTATTGCAAGTATTACTTGGGACGATGTTAGGGGCATATATTGGTGCGAAGTTTACAAATTATGCACCACGCATGCTTTTGAGGTTTTCAATGATTATGACACCGGTTTTAGCTGGATGTATGTTACTGATGGAATAAAAATAATATAGCAAACTAATATATTTTACGAATGAATTATGTAAGTAATTCATATTTCCAATATAAAAAGATTTGTTTTAATATTATGAGTGTAAAGTTCGAGTATTCGAAGTACTACTTGAATTATATCCCTATCCCTTTTCTAAAAATGCGAACAAGTTTTGCCCTATTCTATTCAATAATAAATTGTATAGAAATATATTGTTCGATGCCCATTATGGAGCGTACATAATGGAAAAATCCCGATCCTTAAAGAGGATGCCCCTAATCTTCATGTGAAAATATGATCGGATAAGAAAGCTGACCAATAATGGTCAGCTTTCTTTTGGTTCAAAAACTATTTCTTCTTTAATTTCTGTTTGCAATAATAAAGTTTTTCCGAAGCGGCGTTTACATTCATCCCGTACCTTTTGGATTGCTAGTAGTTGAGAAGTGGCGGGCACTGTGACGATGGCCTGCCGAGGTTTTCGATTTTCTTCACAAAAGACACATTCCACAACATATTTAGAAATCATAATTCCACCCTTTCGGCTTGAATTTCTAAGAAGGGACTGCTCATGAAGTTGATGTAATCTTTCGTCATTATTTTACTTTTTCCCTCTTTTTTTCAAGGAGAAAATAAAAAAGAAGGCGAATTTTACTAGGGGAGGGATGTATATGGAGAGATGGATAGGTACGGCAGCTATATGTGTAAATGAAAGAAAGGAAGTTTTAATGGTTTTGCAAGGAAAAGTAGGTGAAGAAAAAAGGTGGTCTGTCCCAAGTGGCGGGCTTGAAAAGGGAGAAACGTTAGAAGAATGTTGTATACGGGAAGTTTGGGAGGAAACAGGTTACAATGTGGAAGTTGTAAATAAAATATACGAAAAAGAAGGTATTACATACGGAGTTCCCGTGTATGTCCACTATTATTTTGTTAAACAAATAGGTGGTTATATGAAAATTCAAGATCCTGATGAGTTAATACATGAAATTGATTGGAAAGGGATACATGAAGTTAAAAAATTATCTTTGGCTTTTCCAGAGGATTATGAAATAATATGCCAATATATAAATAAGGAAGCAAGTATTTAAGTACTTGCTTCCTTAATGTATCCAAGATAAGAAAAGCGGAACGATAACCAAACTAGCTCCAGCTGTTAAAAGCATTGATAAACTTGCAATTGTTCCTTCTACAGGACCGATTTCAAATGCTTTTGATGTTCCGGTTCCGTTCGCGCTAGTACCTAGCATTATACCTTTTGCGAGTGCTGTTTTAATGCGGCATATGCGTATGAGAGTAGGGCCGAGTAATGCTCCAGTTAAGGCAGTTAATACGACGAAAACTGCTGTTAATTGTGACATGCCGCCAATCATTTCTGAAATAGCCATTGCGATAGGTGTCGTTACAATGTGCGGTGCTAGACTCTGTTCTATTGATGAATCGATTTGAAAAAAATTAGCTAGTAGTGCTGAAGTAATAACTGATAGAAAAGAACCGACAATGACATTAATTAAAATAGCAGTTCCGTGTTTCTTTAATAAATCAAAATATTTATAGATTGGCCATGCGAAAGCAACTGTTGCAGGTTTTAATAATTCTGTTAGCCATTGACCACCTGTTTCATATGTTTCATAAGGTGTGTCTAATCCGAGTAATAAAGCAATTAAAATGATGGGGCATACAAGAAGAGGAGAAAGTAAGCCCCAATTCCAGCGTTGATACATTTTCTTTGATATCCAATATGTGAATAGTGTTAATAGTAAACAAAGAAAGCCAATCATTGCACTGATCCTTTCCGCTTTACTAGCAATTCTGTTAATAGTCCTGTTACGAGAGTAACGCAAAGAGTACTAATCACGATAATTAAAATGAGATCGATTCCATATTGTGATAATGTATCTTTGTAGCGAATGACAGCGACTGCAGAAGGGATGAAAAATAAAATAAGTTCTTTTAATAAAAAGTCTGCACCATCTTGTATCCATTCTTTTTTCACTATGTTAAATTTTAATGATATTAATAATAATAAAATACCGATTATACTTCCTGGAACTGGGAGGTGTGCCTGTTTGTGATCCATTCACCTGTCCAAGCGAAACAAAATAATAATAAAATTTGTCCACTTAATTTCCACCATTTCATACAGTAACCACCTCTTTCTTTTTTTACATAAAAATTGTAAAAAAGAATTAACAATTTCTACTATACGTTTATTTAAAATGTTTGTCTAATATATAAATTGTATGTTATTAATATATTAGATGTATTAATTGAAGAGGGAAAGGGTGTCCAAAATGGAATTACGGCATTTGCAATATTTTGTTGTTGTAGCAGAGGAGTTACACTTTGGACGAGCAGCAGCTCGTTTACAAATGACACAGCCACCGCTTAGTCAACAAATTCAGCAATTAGAAAAAGAAATGGGAGTTATGTTATTTTCAAGGACGAAGAGAAAGGTTGAATTAACAGAAGCAGGGGAAATGTTTTTAAAAGAAGTAAAAAAAGCGTTTGAACAAATTGAAAAAGCAGTAGAAGTCGCACAAAGTGCGCAAAGGGGAGAAGTAGGATCACTTTCAATTGGTTTTGTAGGTGCGGCGATATATGATATTTTACCGTCAATCGTCAGGGAGTATAGAAAGAAATTTCCGAGAGTGTCTGTAGCATTGCATGAATTGTCAACACCGGATCAGGTGCATGCACTTCATGATAATCGAATTGATATTGGATTTTTACGCCCACCAATTCCAACGCAATTACTTGAGTTAGAACCAATTCAAAAACTTTCGTGTACGTTATGTTTACCGAAGGCACATCCGCTTGCTGAAAAGGACGAAATACATATTGAAGATTTAAGGGATGAACCGTTCGTATTTATTACGAGACCAGTATGGCCAGCATTATATGATACAATTCTATCACTTTGCCGCGATGTAGGTTTTAGTCCGCACATTGTACAAGAAGCAACGGAGTATCAAACTGTCATGGGTCTTGTAGCAGCCGGGATTGGAATTACGGTAATACCTGTATCAGCAAATAAATTGTATAAAACAGAAGTTGTATATAAAGAACTATGTGATTCTAATTTTGTTGCAGAAATGTCAGTGGCTTACAAAAAAATGAATAATAATCCGGAGCTTTTAGAGTTTTTGAAAATTGCAAGAGAGAAGAAAAGAATAGAAGTTGAGGATGAGGATGAGAAGGATGCATAGTAATGGTGAATGTATATAATTAACATGAATGAAAATTCACCTGATTAAACACTAAAGCGGAAATGCACTTAAATTGCATTTCCGCTTTAGTGTTCTTTTTTTAGCTCGATACTAAAGAGATAAACATGTTCATTTTCTTGTAATAGTTGGTCGATAGCTGTTTTTTCATCAAGCATTGGAACTCTTACGGTTTCTTTATTTGTTTTGATTATAGCAGCTAAAGTCGTTTTGTGATTATATTTTAAGTTTATAACAGATTGAATGGAAGTGGATGAAGAGCTATTTACGCTTGGCGATGCTTCTTCAGGAACAAGCATTGAACTACCTTCAATATTAACATACCAATATTTCTTTTCTTGTACATCTTTATCAAATTGGAAATGTGGTGGTATAAAAGAAAGCTTCACTTTCTTTTTTTGAAAATATGAGGTAGCTATGTGAGCAATTTCTTTTTCTTTTTTGCCATTTTGATAATAATCAATTGTAGCATTTATTTCATCTTTATCATTTATAAGCGTAACGTTATAAAACATGCTATTTCCTTCTTGAATAGGAGTCATTTGTAAAATAGAAGATTGATCTTTTGTTAACTTGTACGGTTCTACAGAAGCACCTTCGTCATTTTTTAGTGGGCTACAGCTAGTAAGCAATAGAAAAGATAGGATAAATAATAACGCAAAACGCATACAATTCACCCCTTTTTTTACAATTATAGTATGATTATGTTTTGATTTCCATTTATTTTTCTAGGACTAAAGACTTAGAGGAGATTCCGATTGTAGTGCGATGTGTGTAATGTCATATTTTTATACACTAGTAGTATGGAATGAGTATGTTATGAAGTGAGGTAGGGGAAGAATTTATGTCTTTATTTCGGTTAGCGAGAAAAAATCTACAAAAGTTTGCTACCAGAAGGTTGAAACAATTTATATGGATTGCTATGAGTACTATGATTTTATTTTTTATGATATCGCTACAATTTAATGAAGTAGTAATGGATAAAGTACGGGATATACGTATATTTGAAATGTGTTTTTATACTATGTTTATTTTATTGATTTTTATATGTCTGTTTATTACATATAAAATGACGCATTCTCTTTTGCAGGTGAGGAGAGAAGAGTTTAAATCTTATGAAGTAAAGCATATGAAAAGAAACGAAATGCTATGTTTATTATGTCAGGAGCAATTATTCATTTATGGAGCGGCGTTTGTTTTCGGCTTAGTTCATGGGATGTTATTTTTGAAATTATTTACGGTTATCTTTATGAAAATAGCAGGGATACAAGGGATAAATAGTGCACCGATTACAATATATGCAATAGTAGTTGTTAGTATAATTATGATGGTTGTTGTCTTATTATCGATGATGCAATGCTGCCGTTTTGTTCGAAGTTTAAAAGGTGAAAATTCGTTTCATTTCAAGAAAAAGGCATGAGAAATCATGCCTTTTTTCATTTTATGTTAATTGCTTAAGAGCTTTTTCAGCTAGCAAAGCGAAGTATTCTGCACTTATAGGTAATGCTTGTTCATCGATAGTGAAAGAGGGATGGTGCCATTCATGTGTACCACTTGTTCCCATAAAGACGAAAAATCCTGGTATGTGTTGTTGGTAAAAGGAGAAATCTTCTCCAGCCATGGAAGGAGAAGGCATAATCACGTTTAGAGCCATTTCCTCTGCAATTTGAGTGCATAAACCAGTAAGATTTGCATCATTTTGAACGGCAGGAGGCCCTGGGTAAAAACGGAATTCTGTTTTTACACCTAATGCCTCAGAAACGCCCTTAATAATACGTTCCATTAAAGCTGGTATCTTTTCACGTGTTTCAGCTTGGAAAGTGCGAACGGTTCCTTCTAATGTTGCTTTTTCAGGAATAACGTTCCATGTATTTCCTGAATGGATATTTGTAACACTTACAACAGCATTATGAGATGAACTTATATTTCGGCTTACAATAGTTTGCAATGCCATAACAATTTGAGAGGATGCGACAATAGGGTCTACCCCAGCATCTGGCACAGCTGCGTGTGTACCAACTCCGTGAATTTCAATTTCAAAGCGGTCGACTCCGGCCATTAGTGGACCATCTTTAATACCAATTGTACCTACTGGCAAATCAGGTTTATTATGCATGCCGAAAATAGCTTGTACATTTTGTAAATGTCCAGCATCAATAACTTTGCAAGCACCATTACTGCTCTCTTCAGCTGGCTGAAATATAAAGCGAACAGTCCCGTTTAGGGAAGATTCTCTTTCTTTTAATAAAAAGGCTGCACCTATAATAGCAGCTGTATGAAAATCATGCCCGCAAGCATGCATTTTACCATGGATTTTTGAAGCGTATGGTAAATTTGTTTCTTCCTGAATAGGAAGGGCATCAATATCAGCGCGGATTGCTACAACTGGACCGTTTTTATTACCAGAAATTTCAGCGATAATTCCTGTGTCTAAATTGGAATTAATAATAGTAATATTGGCTGCTTCTAACCAATTTTTTATCGCTTTTGTTGTTTCAAACTCTTCATATGATAGTTCTGGATACTCATGTAAATGTCGACGAATAGAAATAAGTTTTTCTGTAAATTGATTTGGAATAGATGCCACGTAGTATGCCCTCTTTCTTAAGCAAAGTATTTACCATAAGTATACAACAATAAAAGAGAGGATTCTCAAATGAAAATCCTCTCTCGTTTATGCTGCCAATTTTTTATGTGAATGCTGTTTTTGATAACGTCCACGCATTGCGTAGGCAATTTGCGGGATTGCGATACCAACTAAAATAAGTGACACACCGACCCATTGTGAAGATAGTACAGCTTCTTTTAAAACGAATACAGACATGATTGTTGTAACTGGTAGTTCTGCTGCACCAAGAATAGTCGCTAAGCCAGAACCGATTTTTGGAATACCGATTGTAAAGGCGATAGACGGGATAACGATACTAAATATCCCTAGTCCTAATCCGTATTTCCAAAGGCCTTGAGAAATAGCTCCATTAAAAATAAAGGTTGGCGGGAACACGATCATGACCAATGTTAAAGCACCAGCCATTAATAGGACACCGCGTGGTAAGGAAGGAACCTCGACAGCAACTTTACCACTTACGAAAATATATGTTGCAAACGTAACAGCAGATAATAAACCTAAAATGATTCCAGTCATATCGAAATCACCTGCTGATTTTTCTAATAAACCACTTGATAAGAATGTACCTATAAGTAAGAAAATAACCGAAATAACTTTTTCTTTTGAAGGTAACGTTTTTGTTGCTACAGCTTCAATGATAATTCCGACCCAAACGAATTGGAATAAAAGAATAATGGCAATAGATGCTGGTACTGTTTTTAATGAAGCATAATAAAACATTCCAGTAAAGCTTGCAGATGTTCCTGCTACGAATAAAATTAACGCTTGTTTTAAAGGAACGCGGTGTCTAGAAAATAGAAGTGTAATAGCAAGCAAAATAATCCAACCGAACAAATATTGGCTGCCAATTACCTCTCCAAGTGAAAAACCTTCTGCATACGCAAGCTTAACAAAAATAGCTAAAATTCCATAACTACACGCTCCTAATAAAACTAAAAGAGAATAACGAAGCATGAAAAATTCCTCCCATCTGTATGAAATAGTTCCGTAACGAAAATATATCTAGAGGGAAGTATACAAAATTAAAAATAAAGGGTCAAATAAAAGAAAAGTGCGACATTTTATAGAATAATAATAAAAGTATGATATTTATGCATAATCTTGAAATTATTAATAATAGAAGTATTGTAAAAACAGCTTTGTATTGTATAAAGATAGCATTTGAAAAAAATATTTTTTACATCAATCTGTATGTAGGCGCACTTGTAACGTGCTAATCATTTGAGAAACTACATTACCTTTGTTATGTTAATAATAATTAGAGGAGTTTCATAATCTAATTGAGGTTTTTCTATATAATAGAAGGAAATGAAAACGTTTTATTTGAAACAGTGTGAAAGAGTAGTTTTTCTTATTGTCACGTTGGAAAAGTGATTTCACGAATTGTTCATAGTATTTTTATGTGTTTTTGCTACAATATGTAAGGAGAGGAGTGGAATAATGCAAGATATTAGTATTTTTTTAGCGTTTGGCGCCGGGTTCTTATCATTTATTTCCCCATGTTGCTTACCGCTTTATCCGGCATTTTTATCTTACATAACAGGTATGTCGGTTTCTGAGTTGAAAGAAGAAAATGCAATGCTTCGCAAAAGAAGTATGATACATACAGCGTTTTTCTTACTTGGATTTTCAATTATATTTATTGCAATTGGATTTGGTACAAGTTTTATCGGGGGCATTTTTACGGATTATAAAGATTTAATTAGGCAGCTAGGTGGTATATTTATCATCGTGTTTGGTCTTATTATTGTAGGTGTGTTTAAGCCGAAGTTTTTAATGCAAGACCGTAAATTTACATTTAAGAATCGTCCGAGTGGTTATGTTGGATCAGTATTAATTGGACTGGCCTTTGCGGCAGGATGGACTCCTTGTACAGGACCTATTTTAGTGTCCGTAATTGGATTAGCAGCAACGAACCCAGAATCAGCAATGATTTATATGATTGCATACATACTTGGTTTTGCTATCCCGTTCTTCGTACTATCATTCTTTATTACGAAAATGTCTTGGATTAAAAGAAATAGTATGAAGTTCATGAAAATCGGAGGATACGTTATGATTGTTATGGGTATCTTCCTATACTTTAATTGGATGACGAAAATTATCGTATATTTCTCAAGTTTATTTGGTGGTTTTACCGGCTTTTAGTATTATTCTGTGAAAATGTTGGAAATACTAACGGAAAAGCATATAATGAAAGTATATTTTGCATATAGCCACAAAAAAGGATGAGAAAATATGAACATAGTTGTTTTATCAAGTATCGTTGCTGTTTCTATGGCTGTCGGTGCGATGTTTATTCGTTTAAAAGCAGCTAAGAAACCTGCGACATTGAAAAAAATTATACTCCCACCATTTTTTATGAGCACGGGAGCATTGATGTATGTTTTTCCAGAATTTCGATTAACTCCAGCAGAAATATTAGAAGCAATTGGCGTTGGTTTGTTTTTCTCTATTTTTCTTATTAAAACATCTAAATTTGAAATTAGAGGACAAGAGATTTATTTGAAGCGTTCAAAAGCATTTGTTTTTATATTAATTGGGTTACTTGTAGTACGGATTGTATTTAAAACATACTTAAGCCAATCTCTTGATTTAGGACAACTTAGCGGTATGTTCTTCTTACTTGCGTTTGCGATGATTGTATCATGGAGAATTGCAATGTACCGTTCCTTTACGAAATTACAGAAGGAAATGGAAAAAGAAGATGATTTTTATAATGAAAAAGATATGAAATTAACTTAAAACTGTATATGTATTAAATAAAAAGACAGCGTTTTTGACGCTGTCTTTTTATTTATATTGTTAACACCTTTTTTATGAGGGGTATTTTGTTAGTAATGATTGATAGTTAGAATAATCAATCTCTTTCTCTTGCAGTTTTTTTACTAAAAATTTATGATCACGCTTTGGTGTGGCAATAATATATCCTTTAATAATTAAATCTTGTGTAATTTGAGAGGCATTTTCTTGTAGTGCAAGTTCTCCAATTTTACCAGCAATTTTTGATTTGGCAACATCGCGAAATAATTCCGGAACGGGGCTTACAAGCTCTTCTAACAATTGTTTTTGTTCGTCATTCCATAAATGTCTTGTTTTATTTATATAGTGCTCTTCCCAATCTAAAATGGACATACCATCTTCTTTTGGTAGACGTTTTAAAAATTTTCTGAACATAAAATATCCACCGATAGACATAAGTCCTAATAAAATTACAGTCCATAATACAATGAACCAACTAAACCATCCTTCGAGCAAGCATATCCCCCCTAATGATTGCGTTTTTCTTTTATTCATATTATAAACAGTGAGATTCATAGAAAGCAAGAACGCTTGGTCATTTTGACCAAGCGTTATCATTTAAACGAAGTATAGTTGTTCAACACATAAATTATTATTTTCGTCTTCAACATATTCAATAATAAGTGTGCCAACTTTACGATCTTTATCTTCAGTTGTGAAAATAGAGTAAGAAGTAAAACGTGTTGTTGATAGGCCGCTTATATGTGTAGGTAATGAAATGTAGTCGTTATCGCGGAAGAATTCCATCAGTTCAATGTCTTCAAATTCTTTTCGGTCAATTTGTTTGTTTGTATAGCGGCGTTGAAGTTGTTTTAAAGATTCATTCCAAGAAATTGCTTTTGTATCGTATACCATTGTTCTATCTCCTTACTGTATGTAATCATTAAGAACATACGTTCTAAACTAGTATACTCTTTTTATAAGAAAAGGGAAAGCAAAAAATAATGTAAGCTTGGATTTCCAAGCTTACATTATTTATGCGTCCGTCATAACCTCTATTTTTTATTATAAGTTAGATAAGAATAAGAAACAAGCCGATATATATTTCGTTGATTGTTTCTAAAATTATGTATATTATCTATGTACGAAGGGAATGAGAGGGATGGCATACGTAATTTCACTACAAGGACCGATGGCAAGTGGAAAAACAACATTGGCAAAAAGATTAGAGGAGAAAGGATATTCGGTTATATATGAAAATCCTTATCCAATTGTAGAAAAGCGAAAAGAATTACATTTAGATATAAATTCAAAAGAGGGTTTTATTGCAAATCAAAAAATGTTTATGGAAGCAAAAATAAAAGAGTTTGAAAATATCCAGGAATCTACTGTGATTTTTGATCGTGGGCCAGAAGATATAGAGTTCTATTCACTTTTTTATCCAAAACTTATAGAGAAAGAGTGGGATATAGAAACAGAATTAATAGATGAATTGTACAAATTAAGAGAATACCGTTCGGATGCAATTTTTTATTTAGATGTTTCGAAAGAAAACTTATATGATAGAAAAATTAATGATACGACAAGAAATCGAAGTACATTTGAGGAACAATTTAAATTAGTAGAAATTGAAAAGGAATGGTATAAACAATTTCCTGTAACTTATGTGGACACGAATAGATTATCAGTAGACGAATTAGAGGCATATTTTATGAGGTGGTTAAAGGAGAGAGGGCTATGATGGAGAAACTTTTACCAGAAAACGTGTAAAAGCTAGCAAATGCTAGCTTTTGCCTTTTTACATCGATAAATTGCTAACGTTTTTGGATCACGCCATATACCGTTATGAAGAGATAATTCTTTGTTTATTTCTTCTCTTAGCCATTCCTTCATTTCAATATGAAGGTACATATTATCAGGTATATTTAGTGATGGGAACATGCTAGAAATATAGTTTACGATTGGAGTAGCGTGCTGAAAAATAAGTGCATTATGAATAAATGCTTCTTCAACAATTGGAAAAACAGATTGTAATATCTCCTTACCATTTTCCAAGCAAAATGGAGCGACTGCTGGTGATGTTTTCGGTAAATCAAATGCGTCTAGCATGTTGTTACACATTTCAACTATACGAGGAAATGAAACGTTAGAATTTGTTGTGGCTAAAAGTGCACCGCCGGGACGAATGACTTTGTAAAATCCTTGAATTGTTTTTTCGACATCTTTCATGTGATATAACATATGTCTTGCAATTACGAGGTCATAACAATTCGTTTCGAAAGGAAGTTTACTAGCATTACCCTTTTTCCAATTAATTGTATTACTTTGTTTAGTGGCTTCAGAAAGCATAGTTTCCGATTGATCAAGCCCAGTTAATGGACCTTTATGACCATTATTTTGCAAAAGGGAAAGGAATTTTCCATTAGCGCACCCAACCTCTAATATATTTTCTTCTCCTTGAAGTTGTAAATGCTCAATGACGACTTCATCTAATTTCACTTGTTTTTCTTCGTAATGTTTATGCGTATCGATGCGTATTTGTAAATGGTTGCTGACGCTGTATTGGCGTTTTATATCATTCATCTTTTCATTTTCTATTCTTGCACAAAATTGCTGAATCGCATATGTTAAAACGTCTGTTTTCTTTAAACCTTCATAAAGTAGTGCTGCTTCAAATCTTTTGAGTAATTTTTCTTCAATTCGAAAATGAATATCTTTTCGTTTCGTCATTGAAATCTCGCCCCTTTGCATCTGTTAGTGAGACTATAGCATGGCTGAAAAATTCATGTAAATAATTTGTGTACACAAATTAGGGGAGTTAAAAAAATGTTTGAATATGAGTTTAAACTATTGACGATTTAACCGTTTTCATATATTCTTAAATTAAGAAATATTCAAATAATTAAAAAGAAATGAGAGAGTCACATGCTTCTTCAAGGAACACATCGAATTGGTCGTATGGCCATGCTGTTGGCACTTGCGGATGAGAATGAAAGCCCTGTATTATCTATTCCAAAAGGTTGGAAATATTGTACGGGGAAAGTGGGTTCTATGAATTCGCAAAAAGTTGTAGCAGCAATGGAAACAGCGGCTAAGAGCAACCAAGTTATTGAAACAGACGTTTACAGAGAAACACATGCACTTTATCATGCAATAATGGAAGCTTTGTACGGAGTGACGAGAGGTCAAATTCAGTTAGCAGACGTTCTTCGTACAGTAGGACTTCGATTTGCAATTGTGCGCGGTACACCATACGACGGAAAAAAAGAAGGCGAATGGGTTGCTGTTGCACTTTATGGAACGATTGGTGCACCTGTAAAAGGATCTGAGCATGAGGCGATTGGTTTAGGAATTAATCACATATGATTTGCCCATAGTCTATTAGTTAGAAGGGGGCCTTATTCTTTAGGACAGAAGTCTGTCTTAAAAAGATAAGGTCCCCTTTTGCCTTTATAAGGAGGAAAAAGAATGATTACGTTAACAGGACATACATTGACAGTTGAGGAAATGAAGAGGTTGTTACTTGAAGGAGAAGGTGTAACAGCTTGCCCAAATAGTATGCAAAAAGTGGCAGAGTGCCGCGAAGTAGTTGAAAAAATCGTAGAAGACGGAAAAGTTGTTTACGGTATTACAACTGGTTTTGGAAAGTTTAGTGATGTGCTTATCCATAAAGATGATGTAAAGGCACTTCAGCATAATTTAATCCAGTCACATGCGTGCGGGATAGGCGATCCATTCCCGGAAGAAGTATCACGCGGTATGTTGATTTTACGAGCGAACACGATGCTTAAAGGAGTATCTGGTGTTAGACCACTTGTTGTAAATATGCTTCTTGAGTTTGTAAATCGTAAAATTCACCCAGTCGTTCCGCAACAAGGTTCACTTGGTGCGAGTGGTGATTTAGCACCTTTATCTCATCTTGCTCTCGTTTTATTAGGTGAAGGTGAAGTGTTCTACAAAGGAAAACGAGTTCATGCGATGGTTGCTCTTACAGAAGAAGGTCTTGAGCCAATTGAACTTGAAGCAAAAGAAGGTCTTGCGTTAATTAATGGTACGCAGGCAATGACAGCACAAGGAGTACTGTCTTATATAGAAGCGGAAGCAACGGCTTATCAAGCAGAATTAATTGCATCTATGACAATTGAGGGATTGCGTGGCATTATTGATGCATTTGATGAAAATGTTCATAAAGCACGCGGTTATAAAGAGCAAGTGGAAGTAGCGAGCAGAATTCGTGACATCCTTAACGATAGTAAGTTAGTGACAAAGCAAGGAGAACTTCGTGTGCAAGATGCATATTCACTTCGTTGTATCCCGCAAGTACACGGTGCTTCTTGGCAAGTTTTAAATTATGTGAAAGAAAAATTAGAAATTGAAATGAATGCAGCGACAGATAATCCACTTATCTTTGATGGCGGGGAAAAAGTAATTTCAGGTGGTAATTTCCACGGACAACCAATTGCATTTGCAATGGACTTCTTAAAAGTAGGGATGGCGGAACTTGCAAATATTTCAGAGCGTCGTATTGAACGATTAGTAAATCCGCAGTTAAATGATTTACCACCATTTTTAAGTCCAGAACCAGGACTTCAGTCTGGTGCAATGATTATGCAATATGCAGCAGCTTCACTAGTTTCTGAAAATAAAACGTTAGCACATCCGGCGAGTGTAGATTCAATCCCGTCGTCTGCTAACCAAGAAGATCACGTAAGTATGGGAACAATTGCTTCACGCCATGCGCATCAAATTATTCAAAATGCAAGACGTGTTCTTTCTATTGAAATGATTTGTGCGATGCAAGCAGCAGAATATCGCGGTATTGAAAACATGAGTACAGTGACGAAAACGTTCTATCATCAAGGCCGTCAGCAAGTGCCATCTATTACAAATGATCGCATATTCTCAACGGATATTGAAAATATTACGCATTGGTTAAAAACGAATTATTCGATAAAAGAAAGATTGGATGTAAACGCAGCACTATAAAACGAGAAAAGGGAGAGATTGAAATGGAAAAAGTAAAACAAACAATTCGTGCGCCAAGAGGTACTGAGTTACAAACGAAAGGGTGGGTTCAAGAAGCTGCACTTCGTATGTTAATGAACAATTTAGATCCTGAAGTTGCTGAAAAACCAGAAGAATTAGTTGTATATGGCGGAATTGGCCGTGCAGCTCGTAACTGGGAAAGCTACAATGCGATTGTAGATTCATTAAAAACGTTAGAAAGTGATGAAACGTTACTTGTACAATCAGGAAAACCAGTTGCAATTTTCAAATCACATGAAGACGCGCCTCGCGTGCTGTTAGCGAACTCAAACTTAGTACCGAAGTGGGCGAACTGGGATCACTTCCGTGAACTAGAGAAAAAAGGTCTTATGATGTACGGACAAATGACAGCGGGTAGCTGGATTTACATTGGAACACAAGGGATTTTACAAGGAACATATGAAACATTTGGTGAAGCGGCTCGTCAACATTTCGATGGTTCATTAAAAGGTACAATAACACTTACTGCTGGTTTAGGTGGTATGGGTGGTGCACAACCTCTTGCTGTAACGATGAATGGTGGTGTTGTTATCGCAATTGATGTTGATAAGCGTAGCATCGACCGTCGTATTGAAAAGAGATACTGTGATATGTATACAGAATCATTAGAAGAAGCATTAACTGTTGCGAATGAGTATAAAGAGAAGAAAGAACCGATTTCAATTGGATTGTTAGGAAATGCAGCAGAAATCTTACCTGAGTTAGTAAACCGTAATATTATCCCAGATTTAGTTACGGATCAAACTTCTGCTCATGATCCATTAAACGGTTATATTCCAGTAGGTTATACATTAGAAGAAGCAGCGAAACTTCGTGAAGAAGACCCAGAACGTTACGTACAATTATCAAAAGAGAGTATGAAAAAGCACGTAGAAGCAATGCTTGCAATGCAAGAAAAAGGTGCGATTACATTTGATTATGGAAATAACATTCGCCAAGTTGCTTTCGATGAAGGCTTGAAAAATGCATTCGATTTCCCAGGATTCGTTCCAGCATTCATTCGTCCATTATTCTGCGAAGGAAAAGGACCATTCCGCTGGGTAGCACTTTCTGGTGATCCAGAAGATATTTATAAAACTGACGAAGTAATTTTACGCGAGTTCGCGGATAATGAGCATTTATGTAACTGGATTCGTATGGCACGTCAGCAAGTTGAGTTCCAAGGTCTTCCATCACGTATTTGTTGGCTTGGTTATGGTGAACGCGCTAAATTTGGCCGCATTATTAATGAAATGGTTGCAAATGGTGAATTATCAGCACCGATCGTTATTGGTCGTGACCATTTAGATTGCGGATCAGTAGCATCTCCAAACCGTGAAACTGAATCGATGAAAGACGGTAGTGATGCAGTAGCAGATTGGCCGATTTTAAACGCATTAATTAATAGTGTAAACGGTGCGAGCTGGGTGTCTGTTCACCACGGTGGTGGCGTTGGTATGGGGTATTCACTTCACGCTGGAATGGTTATCGTTGCAGATGGAACAGAAGCAGCAGCAAAACGTATTGAACGCGTATTAACTTCTGATCCTGGTATGGGTGTTGTTCGTCACGTTGATGCAGGATATGACTTAGCCGTTCAAACTGCAAAAGAAAAAGGCGTTAACATTCCAATGATGAAATAAGGAGGAGAAAACATGCTGGACACTTTACTAATAAATATCGGTCAATTACTAACAATGGATCAAGAAGATGGCTTGTTAAGACGGGAAGCGATGAACACGCTTCCTGTTATTGAAAACGGTGCGGTTGGAATTGAAAACGGCGTAATTACTTTCGTTGGAACAGCGGAAGAAGCTAAAGGATTACAAGCGAGAGAAGTTATTGATTGCGGCGGGAAAATGGTTTCTCCTGGTCTTGTTGACCCGCATACTCATCTTGTATTTGGTGGATCTCGTGAAAATGAAATCGCACTAAAATTACAAGGAGTTCCGTACTTGGAAATTTTAGAACAAGGCGGAGGTATTCTTTCGACTGTAAATGCAACGAAACAAGCATCGAAAGAAGAACTTGTTCAAAAAGCGAAATTCCATTTAGACCGCATGCTATCTTTCGGTGTGACAACTGTAGAAGCGAAGAGTGGTTACGGATTAGATGACGAGACGGAATGGAAACAATTAGAGGCAACGGCACAATTACAAAAAGAGCATCCGATCGATTTAGTTTCAACATTTTTAGGTGCTCATGCAGTTCCGAAAGAGTATAAAGGTAGATCGAAAGAATTTTTACAATGGATGTTAGATTTATTACCAGAAATGAAAGAGAAGCAATTAGCTGAGTTCGTTGATATTTTCTGCGAAACAGGTGTGTTCTCTGTAGAAGAGTCAAAAGAATTTTTATTAAAAGCGAAAGAGCTTGGCTTTGATGTGAAAATTCATGCAGATGAAATCGACCCTCTTGGTGGTGCGGAAGCAGCGGCTGAAATTGGTGCAGCATCAGCGGATCATTTAGTTGGCGCTTCTGATAAAGGAATTGAAATGCTTGCAAACTCGAATACAGTCGCAACATTATTACCAGGAACAACATTCTATTTAAATAAAGAAAGCTTCGCTCGCGGTCGTAAAATGATCGATGAAGGTGTTGCGGTTGCGTTAGCTACAGACTTTAACCCAGGTAGCTGTCCAACTGAAAACATTCAGCTTATTATGAGCATTGCGATGCTGAAACTGAAAATGACACCAGAAGAAGTTTGGAATGCCGTAACGGTTAACTCATCTTATGCCATTAATCGTGGTGAAGTAGCTGGGAAGATTAGAGTGGGTCGTAAGGCAGATTTAGTTTTATGGGATGCTTACAATTATGCTTACGTACCGTACCATTACGGTGTAAGCCATGTAAATACAGTATGGAAGAATGGTAATATCGCATATACAAGAGGTGAACAATCGTGGAGCACGGCCACTATTTAAAGAAAAATGCAAAGTTTATCGATCGTGAAGTGACGAAATGGAGTGAGATGATTAACGATTGGGAGGAAGGTGTAGAAATATTCGGTGCTGCCTTAATTGGAGCACCCCTTTCTAAACCATCTATTAGTCATTCAGGAGCATGTTTTGCGCCAAAAACGATTCGTTCAATGTTAGATGCATATAGCACATACGCAATTACAGAAGAACATGATATGAAAGAAAGTGTCTTGTATGATTGCGGTGATATTACGATGCATGTGACAGATATAAAAGAAAGTCATAACCGAATTGCGAAAACAGTTGGTCACTTAACGAAAGTAAATCCGAAAATGATACCAATCGTTCTTGGTGGTGACCATTCGATTAGTTTTCCGAGTGTAACAGGTTTTGCAAATAGTAAAGGGAAAATCGGTATTATTCAATTTGATGCCCATCATGATTTACGTAATTTAGATGATGGTGGTCCATCAAATGGTACACCGTTCCGTAGTTTACTAGAAAATGATGTCATTACGGGAAAACAACTCGTTCAAATTGGAATTCGCAACTTTTCAAATGCACGAGCATACCATGAATATGCAAAAGAGCATGGCGTGACAGTGTATACAATGAAGGATGTAAGAGAAAGAGAAATAAAAGATATTATCGCGGAAAGTATTGAAGTATTAAGAAAACAAGGTGTGACGTCTATTTATATTTCTCTTGATATGGACGTACTAGACCAAGCGTTTGCGCCAGGTTGTCCAGCAATTGGTCCTGGAGGAATGGATAGCGCAACTTTATTTGATGCGATCGAATTCCTTGGCAAAGAACGGCTCGTTCAAGGGATGGATATAGTAGAAATTGATCCAACTCTTGATTTTAGGGATATGACGAGCAGAGTAGCAGCGCAAGTGATTATGAGTTTTCTATTAGCACGAGAAACGATTAGTAAACAGGTTAGTATATAAGCGAAGAATCGTGTGTGTCTTTCATATTGCATATTAAATAAAAAACACATCACTACTTATATGTAGTGATGTGTTTTTTATTTAATAAGATATATAAAATCGGAGGGGGTGGGTGTGAAAAGGTAACAAAATCACGGGTTTTTTAGTGTTTTTGTACAGATTGAATTTTTCTGTTTAAATAAATTGACATGGAAAATATTTTTATGATATTATAAAAATTTTGCTAAAAAAATGAATGTGTGTTAAGATTGAGAAGGTTACCATATATGGAGGTGGATTATTTGTTTCAAATTGGCGATAACATTGTTTATCCAATGCAGGGAGCAGGTATAATTAAAGCCATAGAAGAGAAAGAAATCGCAGGAAAAAAACAACAGTATTATGTTATAAAAATGTCGGGTAGTAATATGGAAATAATGATTCCTGAAGGGAAAATATTGAATTCAAATATACGACCAGTCACGGATATAAAGGCATTAACACACATAATAGATATTTTTCAGCATGGAGAATCAGATAGATTACTTACGTGGAAACAAAGATATAAAGTGAATACAGATAAAATAAAGACGGGTAAAATACAAGAAGGTGCTGAAGTTGTGCGTGATTTATTACGTATGCAGAAAGAAAAAGCACTTAATGCAAGCGAAAAGAAAATGTTAGATAACGCACATGAATTTTTGATTAGTGAACTGGGATTAATTGAAGGTATCACAGAAAATCAAATAAAAAGCTTTTGTTAAGATTCATTACAAATAATGTATTATATCCCAAAAAAGATCTTGAATTTTTTGGGAGTATAATTATAGAGAATCAATCATTTCAAAGACATTCAACTCTTTCAAACCACTTTTAGAGCATTAACCTCTTTTGTTATTACTACAATCAAATCCATTTTTATTTTTTAATTTCTTTTACGAATGTTCGAAGTTTAATTCAATACTTCGATAAAATAGTTACTTAATTTTTGCAATCCTGATTCACACTGGCACGGACGAGGAGCCGTAAGGATGAAAGAGAGGTAGGGCTTTCATTGTTTTAGGTATATAAGTTATTATTTTTAGAAGAATACTGAACCATTTTCACTTCTATTGATAAGGGATTTTTATATGTTAATATATAATAATTATATATATTCTTTATGTAAATGAGATAAACGAATTGACAGCCATATATGATCAACTAAAAAAGGTTTCCTACTTAGGGAACCTTTTTAATTTTATTTATAGCATTCTATTTTTTTGATATTCGAATGTTTTATGGTGAAGTCGTATAAATTGACGTTACTATCTAAAAGTAAGTATGATGCGATTATAGTTAGATTTTTTAGGGGGAAGAAAAATGACAAGTGCAAATAATAAAGCGGCAAGTATTTATGAAGGAACAAATATAAACGCTTGGGGGTCTTTTGCAAATATTGAAGAAACGAAGTTGTTTGATCCAATTCAAATTGGATCTTGGTCTCTTCGTAATCGCATAGCAATGGCGCCGATGACAAGATGTTTTGCAAATATTGAGACTGGAGTAGTTGGTGCTGATGTAGTAGAGTATTATCGGAAGCGTGCTGCAGATGGTATTGGATTAATTATTACAGAAGGAATTGTTATTAGTCCGAGAGCGAAAGGAAACCCAGGAGTACCAGGTATTTATACACAAGAACAAATCGATTCTTGGAAACCTGTTACAGAGGCGGTACATAAAGAAGGCGGGACGATTATTGCTCAAATATGGCATGTTGGGCGTATGAGTCATCATGAAATAATTGGTGGTCAATTGCCACAAGCACCTTCTGCTATTGCTGCGGAGGGTAATGTTCCGCGTTTTCGTAAACCATTTGATACACCAGAAGCAATGACAATGGAAGAAATAAAAGAAGTTATCGGTCAATATGCACAAGCTGCAAAAAATGCAATAGAAGCTGGATTTGACGGAGTAGAAATTCACGGTGCACATGGATATTTAATTGATCAATTTACTTATGAGTTTGCGAATAAGCGAACAGATAAATACGGCGGTGATTTAAAGCAAAGGTTAACATTTATGAAAGAAGTAACTGAGGCTGTAATAGAAGCTGTTGGAGCTGATAAAACACTTCTTCGTTTCTCTGCCTTTAAAGGTGATAACCCTACTTATATGTGGGAAAACCCAGAACTTGCGATTGAAACGTTCGTAAATATGTTTAAAGAAGTTGGGTTAACGATGATCCACCCTTCAACGATGAATTATACGCAAGTTATTGCTGACGGAAAGAATTTTCATCAATTAGTAAGGAAGTATTGGGATGGTACTATCGTAGGAGTAGGTAATTTGAATCCGAAAGAGGCAGAAGAGGCATTGCAAGAAGGAACAATTGATGTAGCGGCATTCGGAAGACCGTTAATTGCGAACCCAGACTTTGTTCATCGAATTAAACATGCTGAAAGTTTAGTTGAATATGATGCGAAAGAGCATCTTGCAACATTAGTGTGAATAAAGATAGAAGGAGAACACATTGAGTGTTCTCCTTTTATTATGGGATTTCATAGGGGGAAGCGGGATGAGTGAAACGCTACTCGTGATTATTAGTATATTACTATTTTTAATGTTGCTTTTAATCGTCTTTTTTATCATTACATTTTTTATAAAAAAACGGACGCATCATTCTATTTTAAAACTACATCCATACTTAGGGAGGATGCGCTACTTACTGGAAAAGATAGGGCCTGAATTTCGGCAATATTGGTTTGATCACGATACGGATGGAAAGCCGTTCTCGCGTTATGACTTTCAAAGTGTTATGTTTTTAGCGAAATATCGCTCTGAAATACTTGGTTTTGGATCGAAAAGAGACTTTGAAGCTTCTGGCTATTATATTGCTAATACATTGTTTCCGATATTAACTGAGGAATTAAGTGTGAATCTATTGCAAGAGCAAGAAGGTAAAAAGTATGTGATTCATAAAGAAGGGTTGTTTTCAAGAAGAGAAAAATTGACAGCGGATACAACAAATCTTTGGTTATATGAAGATGACGATGCAATTATAGTCGGTGAAAGTCGTAAATACCCATGGAAACTACATGGCATGTTTGGAGCATCAGCGACATCTTACGGCGCGATTGGAGAAAATTATATTTTAGCAAGTGGTTTTGGGGCAAAAATGGCAGGAGGATCGTGGATTAATACTGGGGAAGGGGGCGTAATTCCAGAACATGTACATACAGGTGCAAATATCGTTGCACAAATTGGCCCAGGGTTATTTGGATATCGTGATGAGGATGGTAATTTTTCAATGACAAAATTTATGGAGAAGGCGAAAGAAAGCAATATTAAAGCATTCGAATTGAAATTTGGGCAAGGTGCTAAAATACGTGGTGGTCATTTAGAGGGACAAAAAGTAAATGAGAAAATCGCTTCTGTTCGAAACGTACAAGAAGGAGAGACAATTAATTCACCGAATCGATTTTCATTTTTAAATAATGCAGCAGATACACTTTATTTTATTCAACAGTTGCAGGAAAACGGTGGTAAACCAGTCGGGATGAAAATTGTAATTGGGCAGCAGGAACCTTTGGAAAATTTATTAAAAACAATGAAAGAATTAAATATCTATCCAGATTTTATTACAATTGATGGTTCAGAAGGTGGATCCGGTGCAACGTATAAATCGATGGCAGATAGTATGGGAATTCCGCTTATTCCAGCATTACTTACATTTATTGATACAGCAAATCAGTATGGTGTCCGTGATAAATTCAAAGTGTTTGCCTCTGGAAAATTAATTACACCAGATAAGGTGGCAATTGCTTTAGCGATTGGAGCAGATGCTGTAAATTCAGCCCGCGGATTTATGATGGCAAGTGGTTGTATTATGGCGCTTCAATGTAACTCAGGGCAATGTCCATCTGGAATTGCGACGACGAATCCGCATTATCAAAAAGCGTTAGATCCTTATGAAAAGAAATGGCGGGTAATGAATTATATAATAAGTATGAGATATAGCTTGTTTGCATTAGCGGCAGCGGCGGGAGTAAAGAGTCCACGTCATTTAACGAGAGAGCATATTGTGTTTAAAGATGAAATGGGGAGGGTAGTTCCTCTTTCGGAATTATTCCCTATAAGTAAATAAAATGAACTTTTAATCAGCTCAGGGTATCATACTTGTTATTAATCTGTATCAATCGGGATAAAAAGTTAAAGATATACTTTAAAGGTCATACGTTTGTATGGCTTTTTTATTTGTGAATAAGGATAATTAAAGAGAAAAATAATGAAATAAGGGACTTATTGACAATGGAGAATAATTAACTTATAATAAATCTCGAATTCAAGATAATTTGAAGTTTATTATAAGTGTAGATGAATTAGATGTTTTTTTAGATATTATCTCGAATTCGAGATAATTTTAGTGTAATAGACAAGATGTGTAATTTTATCGTTGATACCTTGAGTTCGAGATATCGACCGTAATGGTGGATTTTACATTTCAGTATGGACAAAATAAATAATAAATTTTAATGTATAACAGTTTTAAAATGAAATAAAAAGGGGCGGAGAAAATGGAAAAGAAAACAATGGGAATTCATCACATTACAGCAATTGTAGGGCATCCGCAAGAAAATGTAGATTTTTATGCTGGTGTATTAGGTTTACGTTTAGTAAAACAAACAGTAAATTTTGATGATCCAGGTACGTACCATCTTTATTTTGGTAATGAAGGAGGAAAACCTGGAACAATTATTACGTTTTTCCCATGGGCAGGTGCTCGTCAAGGAATTATTGGTGACGGTCAAGTAGGAATTACTTCTTATGTCGTACCAAAAGGTGCAATTGAGTTTTGGGAAAATAGATTAGAAAAATTCGATGTTCCGTATACAAAGATGAATCGTTTTGGAGAAGAGTATTTAGAATTTGATGATCCCCATGGTTTGCATTTAGAATTAGTTGAAAGAGAAGCTGGCGAATTAAATACGTGGAGTTTTGGAGACGTTACGCCAGAAGTAGCAATTAAAGGATTTGGTGGCGCTGTTCTTTTATCTGCACAACCTCAAAAAACAGCTGAATTGTTAGAACATGTTATGGGTCTTGAGAAAGTTGGAGAAGAAGGTGAGTTCGTGCGATTCCGTTCTTCTGCTGATATTGGAAATATTATCGATTTGAAATTATCAACAATCGGACGCGGTCAGATGGGCGTTGGTACCGTTCATCATATTGCTTGGAGAGCGAGTGACGATGCTGATCAACTAGACTGGAAAGAGCATGTGTCTCGCTTTGGATATGGCGTAACTCCTGTGCAAGATCGAAATTATTTTAACGCGATTTACTTTAGAGAACACGGGGAAATCTTATTTGAAATTGCAACAGATCCTCCTGGTTTTGCTCATGACGAATCGTTAGAGACGATGGGTGAGGAGTTAAAGTTACCAGAACAATATGAATCACATAGACAACAGATTGAACAAACTCTCTTACCATTTGAAGTAAGAAATTTAGATTAAAGTGATTGAAAGGGGAAAAGAGATAATGATGAAGCATATTTTTCAAAAAGGAAAAGATACGTCAAAACCAGTGTTGTTATTACTTCATGGTACAGGAGGAAATGAATTAGATTTATTACCACTTGCAGAAAGAATTGATCCAGAAGCTTCCGTATTAAGTGCTCGCGGAAATGTATTAGAAAATGGCATGCCGCGTTTCTTCCGTAGATTAGCAGAAGGTGTTTTTGATGAAGAAGATTTAGTTTTCCGTACGAAGGAATTAAATGAGTTTTTAAATGAAGCAGCAAAAACATATGAATTTGATAGAAATAACATTGTAGCTATTGGTTATTCAAATGGAGCAAACATTGCCGCGAGTTTATTATTCCATTATGAAAATGTATTAAAAGGTGCGATTCTTCATCATCCAATGGTGCCTAGAAGAGGAATGCAATTACCTAATGTAGCTGAAACAGCAGTATTTATCGCCGCTGGGACAAATGATCCAATTTGTTCACCTTCTGAGTCAGAGGAATTGAAGATGTTATTAGAAAATGCAAATGCAAATGTAACAATGCACTGGGAAAATAGAGGGCATCAATTAACGATCGGTGAAGTAGAAAAAGCGAAAGAGTGGTATGACAAAATATTTCTATAAGTTGTAAATCATAAAAAAGCATCTGCTAACGAGTAGCAGATGCTTTTTTATGATTTAAGACTGAATTGCAAGATGAGATGAAGAAAGTGGCAATTGAATATCAACGATAGTACCTTTATTTAATTCGCTTGAAATGTGTAACTTACCATGATGTTCTTCAATTATTTTGTAACACATCATTAATCCTAGTCCAGTGCCTTTTTCTTTTAAACTATAAAACGGTTCGCCTAAACGAGAGAGGCGATCTTCTGGAATACCACAGCCTTCGTCAATAATACGAATTACGATGAAATTATTGTCTAACGATTTGATTTGAATGAAAATATTTCCGCCATTTGGCATCGCTTCTATTGCGTTTTTTAATATGTTAATAAAAACTTGTTTTAATTGATTACCATCGCATTGAATGTCATGTTTATGGTTGAAATGATCCATAATGATATGAACGCTATGCATAATGGCAGTCGGTAAAATAAATGTGACGACCTCTTCTATTAAAGTTTGTATGTTGCAAGTTTGGATGGATAATACTTGCGGCTTAGACATAGCCATAAATTGACTCGTGATGGATTCCATTTGTGAAATTTCGCCTAACATAACATCGACATACCATTTATTCTCCTCATTTATTTCAGGGAGTAACAATGTTAAAAAACCTTTTAGAGACGTGAGTGGGTTTCGAATTTCATGTGCAATTCCAGCTGTCAATTGTCCGACTACTGCGAGTTTTTCTGATTTCCGTAATAACTTTTCAGTTTCTTTTAGCTCAGTAACATCCCTTCCCATCACAATAAGACCTTTACGCGAACCATCAGGGTGATAAAGAGGGACTTTTGATATACTTAAGATGAGGTCGAAATCCTCTCTCTGTATAATGAATTCTTCTCCGTGAAGAATTTGTCCTTTTTGCCATGCTAGTTCATCGACTTCTTCACAGTGTAAAAAAGCTTCTCGGTACGATTCATTATATTGAATGAGTTCACTGTCCCTTTTCCCGTGATAGGGTACATGATGGAAATTAAAGCAGGAAAGTGCGTAGTCATTTGCTTCAAGCCAGCGACCTTCATGATCCTTAAATATAACAAACGCAGGCATTGAATTCATTAATGTACGTAATCTCTTCTCACTTTCTTTTAACATCTTTTCAATTCTTGCTGATTTTTCAAGAGGTTTCATAATCGCATATACACCTGTTAGACGGTTCTTCACAAATATGGGAACTATTTTTGTTACGACGTCTAACAAATATCCGTCTTGATGATAAACAGATACGATATACTCTTGTTGATTGTCTGCTTCAGTATTTGTTATATATTGTAATACTTGTTCAGAAATATGGGCTTCCAAAATAGAGGTAATGCTTTTTCGCTCTAATTCTTCAGAAGAGTAACCTAGTATTCTTTCGGCAGAAGGATTGATATGTAAAATAATTCCTTCTAAATTCAATGAAATAATACTATCAGGGTTATGTTCAAAAAGAGAGGCGTACATTTCTGCTAAAGAACGATTTTGTATATGGTTTCGCAAACGTCCAGATACGTTAAGCTGACGTTTTTTTTGAGTAGATGAATATTTTTTACGACTCATAATATTTCCTCCGTACAACTAGCATCTAAAAGATTAATCTACTAATAACTATAATATAGATGTAATGTGTATTTCTATAAAAAATGGAAATTGCGGAATAAATTTTGTTTTCTTTATTTTCGCAAAAGGAATATAAGGTGGTAATAAGAGGGACTTATATTGTTTTATAAATCTTTTGTAAGTTACAAGGGCGTGTTTCCGTTATAACATTAGAATTGAAGAGGGGGAGAGAAAATGAAAAATTACATTCAAGGGATTGACCATGTGCAAGTTGCTGCACCTGTAGGATGTGAAGATGAAGCACGAGAGTTTTATGGTAATAAAATTGGTATGGAAGAAATTCCGAAGCCAGAGGAATTAAAGAAGCGTGGCGGGTGTTGGTTTAAGTGCGGGAATCAAGAAATCCATATTGGTGTGGAGCAAAACTTTATACCAGCTAAAAAGGCACATCCAGCTTTTTATGTGAATGAAATTAGTGAATTTAAGCAAACGTTGATAGAGCAAGGTGTCGAAGTGACTGATGATCATGCACGACCAGATGTAATTAGATTTTATGTGTCTGATCCATTTGGAAATCGAATTGAATTTATGCAAAATAAAGACTAGGTGGATTCCCGCCTAGTCTTTAACTTCTTCTGAAAAGTCCTAACACTTCTACAGTTTCCGTAATATTAACGAACGCATGTGGGTCGATTTCAGAAATTGTTAGTTTCATACTTGCTAATTCTTCACGAGAAACGACTGTCATAAGTACACGCTTTTTCTCGCTTGAATAAGCACCTTCGCCATCAAGTAATGTAATCCCACGTACAACGGTTGAAAGAAGCTGCTGTTTCATTTTTTCTGCTTCGTTTGTTACAATCATAAGTGTAACTTTACTATGTTTTGTATGAACCGCATCGATTACTTTACCAGTTACATAAATTGAAAGTAAGCTTGTAAGTGCAACATCCCAAGTGAAGAAAAATCCTGCAATAACAATAACGACTGCATTTAAAGCAATAAGGAATCCACCAAGTTTAATGTCTCGTTTGCGGGATAACAACATACCGATAATATCAAATCCACCAGTTGATCCATTACAGTTAAAAACAAGACCGATACCAGCTCCGGCAATGACACCTCCGAAGATAGATGATAAAAGTGGATCTGTTGCTACGACTTTTACTGGAACGTAGTATAATGCAACAGATAATACAATTACAGAGATAACTGTGTTAAAAATTACTTTTTTTCCAAGACCCATGTATCCTAAAATAAGGATAGGTAAGTTTAATACGAAGTTAATAATACCTGTGTTTACAGGGGTTACAATCCCTAAAATAATAGCAATTCCGCCAATTCCACTACTTAAAATTTTGTGGGGGATAAGGAAAAGATTAAAGGCAATCGCAATAATAAAAGAACCAATAATAACACCAAGAAATCTGAGCATCTCTTTCCCGTCCTTCACTAAAAAATTCATATTATTTCAAGATTATATATGATATTGAAAGTTTTGGGTAAAAACAGTTTATTTCGGAAAATTAGATTAATCAAAATAATTCGGTTGTTTCATAACTTGAAAGGGGATACAGATATGGGGATAAAAACGTATCAACAAAAAAGCCCGTTGAAACATGAGTGTGAGGATTCATTTTTTGGTAATGAAAATAAAATGATTTATGGTGTATGTGATGGTGCAACACCACTCGTCCCGTTTCGTGATGAAAAGGGACATAATGGAGCGTACATCGCTTCGCATTTATTTGCCAGTTACTTTACTTCATTACGTGAAAATCATAGTTTACAAGTTGCAGTTGCAAGAGCGAATGATTTATTGCAGAACAAGATGCTAGAATATAAGGTTGATACGAGCAAAAAAGAGCATTTGTGGTGTACATGTATTGCGGCAGTTCAAATAGATGGTGAGAAAATTGAATATGCGCAGCTAGGGGACTGTATGATCGTCGCAATCCTTCAAAATGGAACGATTCAAGTATTAACGAAAGACACAGTTAAAGGAATTAGTAAACGAGCAAAAAAGAAGAGGGAAGAAGATCGTAAAAAAGGGTTATCTGTGCCAGAAGAACATATTTTTCAAGATGTTCGAGAACAGTTAAAATACAATCGTTACCTTGCAAATATGCCAAATGGGTATTCAGTTGCAAATGGGATGAAAGAAGCAATGGATTATTTACAATATGGTGAATTACAAGTAGAAGAATTAAGTGGGATTTTTATTTGTTCAGATGGATTATTCCACCCGGATTGGTCATTAGAACAAACTGTTGCATATATAAAAAAGAATAGTATAGAAGAATATGTAGTGATTATTGAACAGCTAGAAGGTGAGCAGAGAATAAGGCCAGATGATAAAACACTTATTATGATCGATTTTTAAAAGGAGGAAGTTCAGATGGAAATTAAATGCGTAAATTTAACATTTCAAGATGAGTTAGTTCCTTTAGAAAAAGTAAATAAGTTAATAATTCATCATACGTCAGAAGATGGATGGGATGTTTATAAAACTCACGAATTTCATCAAAAGGTAAGGGGATGGAGCGGGATTGGTTACAATTATTTTATTGAAGAAGATGGAACTGTAGTCGAAGGGCGAGGTTTACATATTGGAGCACATGCGAAAGATAATAATAGTGATACAATTGGAATATGTATGACAGGAAATTTTGATAAATATGATCCAACTACTGCACAAATGAATTCATTATATTCTTTATGTAAAATATTTATGAAGCAGTTTGCCATAGAGAAAGGAAATATACTCGGCCATAGGGAGTTAGAAGGGGTTACAAAAACTTGTCCAGGAAATCGCTTTTCTATGGTAGAGTTAAGGAAAGTATTATCTTAAATATAGAGGAGTAACGAATGATGATGAACATAAAAATACCAACTGATAAAAAAGAAGAGCTCGTAGCACAAATTCAGCAATTTTTCATTGAAGAAGATTTAGATGAGATTGGACGTTTCCAAGCAGAACGTTTAATAGAAGAAATGATTAAATTAGTAGGACCATTTGCATACAATCAAGCAATTGGAGATGCAAGAAAACTTGTAACTGAAAAATTATCAAATATCGAAGAAGATTTATATGTGTTAGAGAAGAGTGAGGGTAAATAAAAAGAGCCATATGGCTCTTTTTATTTGTTTTCCTTATGTTCTTTATATTCATGTACTTTTTCTTTTACATTACCGACAGTAATTTTGGCATTACCTTTTATCTTATCCCATTTTCCTTCAGCTTGTAATTTCTTATTGTCTGTTACTTTCCCGACAACTTCCTTTACTTCGCCTTTTACTTTATCAATGGTGCCTTCTACTTTTTCTTTTAAACCGTGATCATATTTATTCATACATTTCTCCTCCTTGTAGTTTGATCAGAAATTTCTTTTCATATTGCAAGTTGAATGATGTATCTAATGATAGCGTAACAAATCTAGTTTGAATATTCAAATGATTAATAGGATAGAAAAGGAATTGTCATAAAATGTATAAGATTATAATAGGAAGAGAAAGAATGTTAATTACATGTCTTTTGCGGTCCATATTGATTTTGTATAAGCGATTTTCATATGGGCACGTTCCATATTATGTTGACTGCCGCTACCAAATCGAGCTTGTCCAACTATTAATTGGCAGTTTGATGCTATTGCTGTTTCTATTCGTTTCTGAATTAATGCAGTATGACACCCTTTACGCTGAAATTCTGGCAAAGTAGCAGAAGCAGCTAATGATGCGACACCTTTTATATACAGGACACCAATACCAGCAGGGATATTTTGAACTTCAGCTATGAAAAAATGCCATCCTGGTTTATTGTAAAGAATTTCGTTGTTTTGATGGACGCCATCTTTTGTAAAGGACGGCATATTAAATCCGCTTACATATATGTCTGCAAAAATATTAAACTCATTTTCTTTTAGTTTGCGTACTGAAATGTTAGAAGGAAGAAGGGATGAATCTTCTCTCGGTATACTATATAAAGCGGTATGGAAGCTAGATTGGTAAAACCCTTTTTGAGATAAGTATTGAAATAGTTCAGCTGTACCTTGCGCTGGCGTAATTTCAAAACGGCAAGGAATTTGTAGTGATTGATAATAAGAGATGATTTCATCTATCTGATCTGTATTTGTAAATGTAATGCCTTTTACTGTATTAAAAGTAGGACCAGCGATTGCTTTTGATGAAAAGGCAGTGGTACTCCCGAATTTTTTCATTTGTACTTGCATTGGGTTTCCGCTTATTGCTTGTAGTGCTTCTAATCTAGAAGAAAGCATATGTATTTCCGCATTTTCAATTTCTTGTGCTGCATTGAATGTCATAATAGTACTCATAAGATTCCTCCGTCAATAAATATATTTCATAGTACATATACGATTTTTGTTCTGAGATTCCTGTTGCAATGTAAGAGAATAAGAAGTTTTTTGGAAGGGAAATGGAAGTGGGCTGTCGAAGGGAGTAGAAATAGATTAAAGGTGGTGCTCTCATGAAACAGAAAGACGTGCAGACATGCTCTAATTGTGGTTCTCATAACATAGGAGAGGGTGAGTTTGTCGGCTATGCACAAATAAGGAAAAAGGAGACAATGTTCACATCTTCACCAGTGGATGCTTATATTTGTACAGATTGCGGGAATATCCTTTTGTTAAAGGTGCGGAATTATGAAAAGTTTAAACAGAAGCCGTTATGATTATTGAGAAATGGTCATATCCAATGTTGTATACGAAACGTCTTATATTAAGAAAAATTAATATGAGTGATGTTTTACATATATATGAGTATGCTTCAGATAAAGAGATGACAACTTATACTGTATGGGATGCTCATCAATCGTTTCATTTTTAAACTGAAAAAGAAAGTGAGAAAAAAGGTAGACAGTTTATAAATAAGAGAAAACATGTTTTGGATAAATGTATTCAAAACATGTTTTTTATTGATTTGAATTATTTCCAAAGAAATAATTCAGAAAATACTGAAAAATATCGTAAATATTTGTAGAAGTCTGTTATAATATATGAAAATGAAAACGCTTTAAAGGGAGGCTGTCACTAATATGATGATGAATGTACCGCTAACAATTAGTTCTATGATGGAAAGAGCAGAAAAGTTATTCCCGAAGAAAGAAATTGTTTCAAGGACACATGATACAGTTACAACATTAACGTATAAGCAGCTAGGAGAAAGGACGAGAAGACTTTCTAGTGCGTTAAAAAAGATTGGGATTAAAGAAGGCGAACGTGTAGGAACGTTAGCATGGAATCATCATCGACATGTGGAAGCATATTTTGCTATTCCAGGTATTGCTTCCGTTTTGCACACAATTAATATTCGTTTATCTCCTCAACATATTTCATACATTATTCAGCACGCTGAAGATCGAATTCTACTTATTGATGAAGATCTTGTACCACTCGTTGAAAAGATTCAGTCTGAATTAACAACTGTACAAGCCTACATTATTATGACTGATAAAGATGAACTTCCAAATACTACACTAGAGCCTGTATATCATTATGAAAAGCTATTAGCAGAAGGCGATCCAAATTTCCAATTTGTAAAAGATATTGATGAAAACACACCTGCTGGTATGTGTTATACGTCAGCGACTACAGGAAATCCAAAAGGTGTTGTTTATACACATCGTAGTACAGTGTTACACTGTATGGCACTCGGGTTAGCGGATACGACAGCTTTATCGGAAAGTGATGCAGCAATGGCTATTGTGCCAATGTTTCATGTGAACGCTTGGGGACTCCCTTTTGCGGCTACTTGGTTTGGGACAAAACAAGTTCTTCCGGGACCGATGTTTACGCCGAAAATTTTATTAGAAATGATTCAAACTGAAAAAGTAACGATAGCTGCGGGTGTGCCGACAATTTGGCTCGGTGTTTTACAAGAGTTAGAAAATAATAGTTACGATTTATCTAGTATAACGAGAATATTATGCGGAGGCGCAGCTGCACCGAAAAGCGTTATTAAAGCGTTTGAACAAAAATATAATGTTCCTTTTATACATGCATACGGCATGACTGAAACAAGCCCGCTCGTAACACTTGCGCGTTTGAAAAGCTATGAAACAGACTTGTCATATGAAGAGCAATTAGAAATCCGCTCAAAACAAGGATATCTTGTGCCAGGTGTTGAAATGAAAGTAGTTGGTACAAATGGTGAAGTGAAGTGGGATGGTACGGAGATGGGAGAATTATGTTTACGAGCGCCGTGGATCGCTGAAAGCTATTATAACGATGATCGTACTGTCGAAGGATTCCGTGACGGTTGGTTATATACTGGCGATGTCGTTACAGTTGATGAGGAAGGCTGCGTAAAAATTGTTGACCGTACGAAAGATGTTATTAAAAGCGGAGGAGAATGGATTTCTTCCGTGGATCTTGAAAATGCGTTAATGGCACATGACGCTATATTTGAAGCGGCTGTTGTCGCAGTTCCACATCCGCAGTGGCAAGAGCGCCCAGTTGCCTGCGTTGTTCAAAAGAAAAATAGCGCTGTGACAAAAGAAGAATTATATGAGTTTTTAAAACCACAGTTTGCTAAGTGGTGGTTACCAGACGATATTGTATTTATGGAAGAAATACCGAAAACATCTGTTGGGAAGTTTTTAAAACAGGCGCTTAGGAAAGAACTTGAGCATTTGCATAAAGAGAAATAATTGAATTCTTATTTGTAAACTTACGTTAAAATCAAGTTGACAAACAGTGAGTTGAAAGATAATATAATTCTTGTAATATGTTATCTAAAATCAACTTCAAGTTTACAAATAGGAGAAGCAAACATGAATACAAAAAATTTAGTTTTCGTCGCTTTATTTAGTTCTATTATGGGAGTGCTAGGATTAATTCCTCCGATTGCTCTTTCTATTACACCAGTTCCGATTACTTTACAATCACTCGGTGTTATGCTTGCGGGTGGACTGTTAGGATCACGTCTTGGAGCACTAAGTCAGCTCGTTTTCTTACTTATTGTAGGAGTTGGTGCACCATTACTTGCGGGTGGACGTGGTGGTCCAAGTGTATTTGTTGGGCCAAGTGCAGGATATTTACTAGGTTATATTGTAGGAGCATTTGTAATTGGTTATTTAATTGAGCGTTTACGTGAAGTTTCTATTATAAAAGTATTATGCATTAATATAATTGGTGGTATTTTCGTAGTTTATGTATTTGGTATCATTGTACAAGCTTTCGTAATGGATATTTCCGTATGGGAAACGATGAAAGTAAGTGTAGTATTTTTACCAGGTGATTGTATAAAAGCGATTATAGCAGCAATTCTCGTGACAAAATTACATCGTTCATTGAAACATATTATTACGCCTGCTTTGAAGAATAAAAAATATACAAAAGCGGGATAAGAGAGAAGAAACACGCTAATTGCGTGTTTCTTTTTATTATTTTGTAAAGAAAGGACGTCTCATATGGGGATTACAAAAGAATATAAAAAGCATGCCTCTTTACAATCAAATAAAATAGCGATTAAGGAAAATGATAGAGTTTTAACATATAAAGAGTGGTTCGAGTCAGTTTGTAAAGTAGCAAACTGGTTAAATGAAAAAGAATCGAAGAATAAAACTATAGCAATCGTGTTAGAAAATCGTATGGAGTTTTTAGAACTATTTGCTGGTGCTGCCATGGCTGGATGGGTTTGTGTGCCATTAGATATAAAATGGAAAAAGGATGAGCTCAAAGAAAGAATTGTAATTAGTAATCCGGATATGGTTGTGACAGAACGGTATAAGTTAAATGATATTTCGGGTGAAGAAGGAAGAGTAATTGTAATTGATGAATGGAAAAGAATGATAGAGAACTATCTACCTACAGATGCCACTGCAGAAAATGTACAAAATACTCCTTTTTATATGGGATTCACATCAGGATCAACTGGAAAAGCAAAAGCATTTTTACGTGCACAACAATCGTGGGTTCATAGTTTTGATTGTAATGTACAAGACTTTCATATGAAAAAGGAAGATTCTATTATTATAGCTGGGACGCTTGTTCATTCTCTTTTCTTATACGGCGCAATAAGTGCATTGTATGTAGGACAAACGGTGCACATTATGAGAAAGTTTATTCCAAATCAAGTGTTGGACAAGTTGGAAACTGAAAATATTTCGGTCATGTATACAGTCCCGACGATGCTTGAGTCTTTATATAAAGAAAATAGAGTAATAGAAAATAAAATGAAAATTATTTCGTCAGGAGCGAAATGGGAAGCTGAAGCAAAAGAAAAAATAAAGAGTATATTTCCTTGTGCGAAAAAATATGAATTTTACGGTGCATCAGAACTTAGCTTTGTAACAGCATTAGTCGATGAAGAGGGCGATAGAAAGCCAAATTCAGTAGGAAAACCTTGTCACAATGTGAAAGTTCGAATATGTAGTGAAGCAGGAGAAGAAGTACAGACAGGTGAGATAGGAACTGTTTATGTGAAAAGTGATCAATTTTTCATAGGATACATAATGGATGGGGTTTTAGTCCCAGAGTTGACTGTAGATGGCTGGATGACAGTGCGAGATGTAGGCTATCAAGATGAAGAAGGCTTTATATACATTGTTGGTAGAGAGAAGAATATGATTTTATTTGGAGGAATCAATATTTTCCCAGAAGAAATAGAAAGTGTAGTACAGACACATCCAGCTGTTGATGAAATAGTTGTAGTTGGTGTAGAAGATAGTTATTGGGGTGAAAAGCCTGTCGCTATTGTAAAAGGAAGCGCTACGAAGCAACAATTAAAGAGTTTTTGTTTACACCAATTATCCTCTTTTAAAATACCGAAAGAATGGCATTTTGTAGATGAAATACCGTATACAAATAGCGGGAAGATTGCTCGTGTTGCAGCAAAAAGTATGATTGAAAATCGGGAGAAAATATATGAATAAGGCAGTTATTGTAGAGGCGAAAAGAACACCTATTGGCAAGAAGAATGGGATGTTAAAAGATTATGAAGTTCAGCAATTAGCAGCACCACTTCTTACGTTTTTAAGTAAAGGAATTGAGAGAGAAATAGACGATGTTATATTAGGGAATGTTGTTGGGCCGGGAGGAAATATTGCAAGGCTGTCTACTTTAGAGGCGGGGCTCGGTTATCATATTCCTGGTGTAACGATTGACCGGCAATGTGGTGCTGGATTGGAAGCAGTACGTATGGCGTGTCATCTCATTCAAGGGGGAGCAGGTAATTGTTATATCGCCGGGGGAGTAGAGAGTACAAGTACGTCACCTTTTCAAAAGAGAGCGCGGTTTTCACCTGAAATAATTGGTGATCCTGATATGGGAGTAGCGGCTGAATATGTTGCGGAGCGTTATAACATAACGAGAGAAATGCAAGACGAGTACGCTTGTCTTAGTTATAACCGGACATTACAAGCGTTAGAAAATGGATATATACAAGATGAAATATTGTCACTTAATGGATTATTAGATGAAGCTATAAAGCGAGAAATGAAGTATGAAAGAATTATTAAGAGAACGAAACCTGCATTTTGGCAAAACGGAACGGTGACAGCAGGAAATTCGTGTGGTGTAAATGACGGTGCATGTGCTGTTCTTATAATGGAAGAACAACAAGCTCGGAAATTAGGATATAAGCCTGTTCTTCGTTTCGTTCGCAGTGCTGTAGTTGGAGTGAATCCGAATCTTCCAGGGGCGGGTCCGATATTTGCAGTGAATAAATTGTTAAGTGAAATGAACTTAAAAGTAGAGGACATTGATTATTTTGAAATAAATGAAGCATTTGCTTCAAAAATTGTGGCTTGTGCAAAGGAGTTACACATTCCGTATGAAAAGTTAAATGTAAATGGTGGTGCAATAGCACTCGGTCATCCGTACGGTGCGTCTGGATCTATGCTTGTAACGCGCTTGTTTTATCAGGCGAAAAGAGAGCATATGAAATATGGAATTGCGACGTTAGGAATTGGTGGTGGGATAGGGCTTGCGTTATTATTTGAGAAAGTAGAAGACTAGCAAGGTAACTAGTTTTCTACTTTTTGAGGAATATAGGCATTGCTACCAGGTTTTGTTTTTATTTCTTTCCAAGCAGCAATAGCATCAGCTTTTGATTTTCCTTTGTTATTTGGATCTTCGAAAAAGTCGCGAGTAAAACGATTGTATTCAAATTGTGTACCGATAGTTGTTTTATATGTGGGGTCTTTTTTACGTTCGTTTTCTTCATGCCAAAACGTTATCGCATCTTCATATGTTTTTCCAACATTTTCTTTGAAAAACTTTTGAAGAGTCACTGTAAAACGGAAGTTTTCTCCAATTTTTTCTTTGAAAAAAGCACGCACATCTTCGCTACAGCGGTGATTTTCAGTAATAATTGTTTGAAGAGAAAGGTTTTTATAAGAGAGAGAAGTTTTACTCACTTTTTGGTGAGAACTGTTTTTTAATATTTTACCCGTAGTTAAATAATGTGAGATACGCTCTGTTATTTCAATTTTAGAACCACTAGCTGGCAAATCATGTTCACGACAAAATGTTTGTAGTTCAGCTTTTAGCCAATAGTAATTTTGGAAATCTTCGAGTGATATAGACTTTGTTAAAGGTGGACGCATAAATGTAACAACTTCTTTCTTCCATAATCTTCTTTTATTATAAAACGTACGTTCTTTTTATGGAAGGGTTAACTTGTAAATTTAATGGGAAGAGGAGATTGGGTATGGAAAATGTAATGCAAGTTCGTGTTACTGGAATTTTAATTGAAGATGAAAAAGTATTGCTAGTAAAGCAAAAAGTTGCTAATCGGAATTGGTCTTTACCTGGAGGAAGAGTAGAAAGCGGTGAAACGTTAGAAGAAGCAATGATTCGAGAAATGAGAGAAGAAACAGGGTTAGAAGTTAAAATTAAGAAGCTACTCTATGTTTGTGATAAACCGGATGCTCTGCCAGCTTTATTACATATTACATTTTTACTTGAAAAGGTAGAAGGTGAAATTATACTTCCTTCTAATGAATTTGATCATAATCCGATTCATGATGTGCAAATGGTACCAATTGTAGAATTAAGTCAGTATGATTTTTCGGAAACTTTTATAAAACTGGTAAATGAAGGATTTGCAAATGCAGGGAGTTATCAAGGATTGAAACAAAATATTGGTTTGTAAATATAGAGGAAGGAGGGCTGTTAGCTATCCTTCCTAAAAATGTTTTACACTGCAGATTGTAAAGAAGAAACAAGTTGATTTAAAAACTCATCCCCGCTCATAATCGCTTTCCCGCCACCGCGAGAACTTTTTTTATTTCCGCCACCTTTTCCTTCAATTGTAGGAAGGGCATCTTTTAAAAGTGTATTCATATCGAGCGTTACTGTTTTTCCGCAAGCGAGAATGCATTGTAGTTTGTCATCATTTTCAATGACGAAATACGTAATTGCATGCTCTTGTTGTTCTGTAATAATAGCAGAAAGTTTTGCGATTTCTTGCATGGAACGATTTATAAATACTTTAGAAATAAGTGTTCCAGCGTGTATTTCTTCTGACTGTTGCAATAGTTCATTCGCTTCTGCAAATAGTAGTTTTTCATTCATTGTTTGTATTGCTTTTTCGTTTTCTTTTTGAGAAGTAAGAATCTGTGCTACTTTTGTTGGAATATCAGTTTCGCTACTGTTTAATTGTTTAGAAACATCTTTCATAATTTGTTGCTGTTGCCCCATCAGTTTAAGTGTGCGCCAACCAGCGATAAATGTTAAGCGGATGCCACCTTTATTGCGCTCCCAGTTCAGTACTTGAATAGGACCTACTTCACCTGTACGTTTCGGATGCGTTCCACCACAACCGTTGTAGTCGAAATTTTCGATAATAACAACGCGTATATTTTCTGTCATAGTGGGTTCTTTACGAAGAGGTAATGTTTTCGCTTCTTCTAAGTTCATCCACTCTATACGGATTGGATGGTTTTCAAAAACAATGTTGTTCGCAATTTGCACAGCTTTTTCAACTGTTTCCGCATGGAGATTTTCTGTTTCTAAATCAATTGTTACCGTTTCTTTTCCAAGATGGAATCCGATAGTGGGTATGTTAAAATGATCCCAAAAAGCAGCAGATAAAATGTGCTGAGCTGCATGTTGCTGCATATGATCAAAACGGCGTTCCCAATTAATTTTACCTTCTACTTCTTCTGTATGTAATTGTTCCGCAATGAAGTGGCGAATTTCTCCATCAACTTCTTCAACGTTGAGTACAGCAATACCATTTAAAGTTCCAGTATCATGCGGCTGCCCACCACCCGTCGGATAAAAGGCAGTTTCATTTAAAACAACATATAAGTTACCTTCTTCATCATAATCTTGTTTTATAATTTTAGTAGTAAAGTCTTGCTTATAAGCGTCAGTGTAATATAATTTGTGCTCCAATTTTCTTTCCCCTTTCGTGTTCGCTAGTTTCATTGTAAAGCAATCGAAATTAGTTTCCTAATATTTCAGAAGAAAGAAACTATTTTTAGAATTTTCTTGCTATAATAAGAAAAAGAAAATGCGGGGGTGGAATGAACATGTTATATGAAAATGGCGTAGATAAATTGCTTAGTTTAAGCAGAAATATTTCCGAATTATATCGAGAATTAAATGAAATGACCCGGATTTTAACGGATTGTAACCGTGAAAGTGTGAAGTATGATCGGTTATATGTAAAAGAGTTACTTTGGAAGAAAGAAGATGTAATAGAGAAATATGACCAGCTACTTGTACAACTTTGCATCAATGAATGCTTTGATTTAAAAAGTGTCATTACAGGAGAATATAGGTATACATACGAAGAAGTAGAAAACATCGTTTTACAATTTAATGAAAAGTATAATGTTGCAATTTTAATTAAAGATGTTTGTAAAGAATTACAGTTTACATATGGAATTGATATGGACATAACGAGAACGGCTCGGGTATCAACAGCTCAAGTATAGAAAAAGGAAAAGAAAGCAGATCCTTTGCTTTCTTTTTTTATGTGAAAATAGGGAGAGTAGGTTTAATGATGAAGGGGAAGTTACAGCATATTCATCCACTTGGAATGAGTATTATTTTAGGGACATTGTTTGCTAGGTTTGCTACTTCAATGAGTATCCCTTTTTTAGCGATTTATTTAACAACTGTAAAAGATGTTTCCGCTGGGATGACGGGGGCTATTATTGGAACGAGTGCACTTGTTGGCGTGTTTGCTAGTTTTATTGGAGGGAATTTATCAGATCGATTTGGCCGGAAAACGATTATGATCTGGTCCATGATCGTTTGGATTTTTGTGTTTATAGGTTTTTCACTTGCGAATCATGTTTTAAGCTTCTTTTTATTAAATGCTTTAAATGGATTATGTAAGTCATTTTTTGAACCGACATCAAGAGCGTTATTATCAGATTTAACGAAACCAGAGTATCGGTTACTCGTCTATAATTTACGATACGGTGCAATAAATGTTGGGGTTGCAATCGGACCAATTGTTGGACTACAAATTGGTAGCGCAAAATCAACAATTCCTTTTTTAGTAGCAGCTGGGGTATACATTTTATATACAGCTATATTAGCGTTCCAATTTAAGAAGTATCCACTGGAACGAAAGAAAATAAATACAGAAAAGCCTGTTACAATGTTAAATGCAATTCGTATATTGCGAAAGGATGTCGTATTTTTAGTTGCATTAGTCGGTATTATTTTGAGTAATTGTGGCTTTTCTCATCTAACGACGACAGTATCTCAATATTTTGCAAATGCACATATATTTCAGGATGGAGTGAAGTTATTTTCATATATGCTAGCTTTAAATGCAATTGTTGTAGTGATTATTCAATACCCTGTTATTCAAACGTGTAAAAAGTATACACCATTAGCATCCATTATGGTTGGCACTTTATTTGTGAGCGCAGGGTTATTTGGATTTGGAATAGTAGAATCTACGTTAGGGGCCGCTGTATGTACATTTATTTTTACAGTGGGAGAAGTTTTAATGTTTTCAATGACGGATGTATTTATTGATGATATAGCTGTCTCAAATCTAAAGGGGACTTATTTTGGAGCGATGGGCTTTTCCGGAATTGGAGGAGTAATTGGTCCTTGGTTTGGGGGCGTACTTCTTGATTATTACGGGTATCAAAATGGGTTTGTAGTATTTTCAGCACTATCTATATTTTCAATTGTAGCATTTCCGGTTCTTTTAGTTACAAAAGGGTTATTGAAAAAAAGATATGATAGAAATTCTAATATAGAAATGCATGCGAAATAACATAAGCCCCAGTAATCAACTGGGGCTTATGTTTGTATTTATTTTAACTCTTAATTTGAAAAAAGAACTTTCTTTTCATGCTTATCAGCAACTTCATTTTTTGAAATATGAATGGCTAAAAATCCATTCTCTGAGCAGGCTAGCATCTTCTTATAAATAATATTAGCGGGTAAAGGAATGATCCGCTGTAAAGAAGTATTTTTATGAAGTATGCAAATGTTTAGGCCTGTCTCCATCTTTTTAATGAGTACATTTTGTTCAGTCACATTTGGTACATCTGTTTCCAAAATGTATTCTTGTTCAGTTTCACAAAGGTCAATATGAATTTGATTTGGAAAACTAAAATTACTACAAGAATCGGAACAAAATTGATCCATCCATTCTTCGAAACCATCAACATGAAAAAGACAATCCTTCTTTTTCTTGCCCATGTAAGACACCCTCCGTAAAATCTCAATTCATACTATGTTATGCATGAACGAGGTAGGGGTGAAGAATAAATGGAAAAATATAAACATTGTATGTGGTAAAGGTAGCTAGTGTGAATGCTTTGTTTTACATATCATGATGCGCATGATTTTTTTGGCGTGAATGGTTCCGGTTTTTTACTTTATGAGATCCGCTTAATGGTTCAGGTTGTCCTTTTTTTTCTTTAGATTCGCGATTGTTTTTTCCCATTGTATGTGACACCTCCTCTTTCTCTTTAGAATGAGAGAAGTTTGCGAATTTATACGAGAATGTTTTTTGAAAAAAGGGTAAAGATAAATGGGACTAACTATTACAGAAAGGGGAAAGTATAATGCCATATCATAAAGATAAGCAACAAGCTTTTCAAGCAGCGCAGCAAGGGGTTACACAAGCAGAAAATTCATTCAACAATATTGTGAAAAATGATCCAAACTACGGTCATGATTTAAAAGAGTTACGTCAAGAGGTTCAACAAGCGTATGAACAAATTCAAAATGCACTTGAAGTAGCTTCGGAAACACAACGTCCACAACTTGAGCAATACGAAAATAATCTCCAAAATATTATGCGAAATGTAGATCAATTAGAAAAGTAAATGAGGTTGTTGTGTATTCAACAACCTCATTACTTTTAGTGCTACTATGCTGAAACGAAAAATTATTCTATTAATTTTTTCTTTAATTTGTGCAGTACATATATTTCAAGTGGACAAAGTGGAAGCTAAAATGTTGTTAAGAAAAGAGTTAGAGCCAACTGGTTATGTAACGTGGGAAGTACCTAATAATGAGAAGATTATTGCGATTACGTTTGATGATGGACCAGACGCAACTTATACACCGCAAATATTAGATTTATTACGTCAATACAAAGCAGAAGCTACTTTTTTTATGATCGGATTTCGGGTTCAGCGTAATCCATATTTAGTAAAACGGGTATTAAAAGAAGGACATGAAATTGGAAATCATACGATGGATCATTTGTATGCAAGTAACTCATCAGATGAGAAATTAAAAAATGATATTTTAAATGGAAAGAAGTATTTTAAAAAATGGGTGAAAGAACCTTTATTATTCCGTCCTCCAGGTGGATACATTAATGATGCTGTATTTACAACAGCTAAAGAAGCTGGGTATCAAATTGTTCTATGGTCATGGCACCAAGACCCTCGTGATTGGGCAAATCCAGGAGTTGAATTCATTGTAAATCATGTTGTGAAAAATGCTAAAAGTGGAGATATTGTATTGTTGCACGATGGAGGAAGCAATCGTAGTCAAACAGTTGAGGCGTTAGCAGAAATTTTGCCAAAGCTTAAAAAGCAGGGCTATCGATTTGTAAAGGTGTCAGAATTACTGCAGTATAAACATTAGAAAAAATCCCAAAAGGCAAGTGTACCTTTTGGGATTTTTCGTTATTGGTTCTTTTTGCGTTTCTTATTATTTTGTCGCTCTGCTGGAGTTAAAGGCTCATTTGCAAATTCTTCATTAAAACCTGCACCTTGCCCTTGTGCAGAAGCAGCATTCATTCCTGGAATGACATGATTAGCTTTTCGTTTACCCATTTGATTTCACCTCTATAATATTTTTTGTAGGTTGAATGATGAGCAGTTCATAGTATATATGAACTAAAAGTAAAGCGCTGAAAGAGTACTTTACTTTATGGTAATAGTATTCATAAGGAGCATGAACACTATTCAAATTTAGAAAGATAAAGAAAACTTATGATAATCTATAAGTTTCTTATTATTTACTTATTTAGAAAGTTGTAATAAGATATTATCGTAAGGTATTGAAAAGTTTGTCTACATTTTATATTCAGACAACTTAGTCACGTTTAACAGGGGGGAAACATAATGGTCAAACATAATCCATTTCAATCACGTGCAACTTTTGAAGTAGATGGAAAAACGTATCATTATTATCAATTGAAAGCGCTTGAAAATGCAGGGGTTGGCAACGTATCTCAATTACCATATTCCGTGAAAGTTTTACTTGAATCTGTACTTCGTCAAGTAGATGGACGCGTAATTACAGAAGAACATGTTACAAATTTAGCGAAATGGGGAACGAAAGATGTTCAAGATATCGATGTTCCATTTAAACCATCTCGTGTAATTTTACAAGATTTCACTGGTGTTCCAGCTGTTGTTGATTTGGCTTCGCTTCGTAAAGCAATGGCAGACATGGGTGGGGATCCTGATAAAATTAACCCTGAAATTACTGTAGACCTTGTAATTGACCACTCTGTACAGGTTGATAGAGCGGGTACAGCAGACGCGCTTGAATTCAACATGGACTTAGAGTTTAAACGTAATGAAGAACGTTATAAATTTTTAAGCTGGGCACAAAAATCATTTGATAACTACCGTGCAGTTCCACCAGCAACAGGTATTGTACACCAAGTAAACCTTGAATATTTAGCACCAGTTGTTCACGCGGTGAAAAATGCTGAAGGTGACTTAGTAGCATATCCTGATTCATTAGTTGGAACAGACTCTCATACAACGATGATTAACGGTATCGGTGTTCTTGGATGGGGTGTTGGTGGTATTGAAGCAGAAGCAGGAATGCTTGGACAGCCTTCATACTTCCCAGTACCTGAAGTAATCGGTGTAAAATTAACTGGTACACTTCCAAGTGGTACTACAGCAACTGATGTTGCATTAAAAGTAACACAAGTATTACGTCAAAAAGGTGTAGTTGGTAAATTTGTTGAGTTCTTTGGTAATGGTCTAAAGAGCATGCCTTTAGCTGACCGTGCAACAATTTCAAATATGGCACCAGAATACGGCGCAACTTGTGGATTCTTCCCAATCGACGATATCTCATTAGAATACTTACGTTTAACAGGTAGAGATGAAGAGCAAATTCGCGTTGTTGAAGAATACTGTAAAGCAAACGGTTTATTCTATACAGCAGACAGTAAAGATCCAATCTACACTGATCTTGTTGAAATTGATTTAAATACAATTGAATCTAACCTTTCTGGACCGAAACGTCCACAAGATTTAATTCCACTTTCAGATATGAAAGATGCGTTCCACAAAGCTGTTGTAGCACCAGTTGGAACACAAGGACTTGGATTTAATGAGCAAGAGTTCGATAAAGAAGTGAAGGTTACATTAGAAGATAAAGAAGTAACGATGAAAACAGGTGCAATTGCAATCGCTGCAATTACAAGCTGTACAAATACATCAAACCCATACGTATTAATTGGGGCAGGTCTAGTTGCGAAAAAAGCAATTGAAAAAGGACTTGAAGTACCTAGTTACGTAAAAACATCATTAGCACCAGGATCTAAAGTTGTTACAGAGTACCTAGATAAATCTGGTTTAACAACATATTTAGACCAATTAGGTTTCCAAACAGTTGGTTACGGCTGTACGACTTGTATCGGTAACTCTGGTCCATTAGCAGACGAATTAGAAGAAGCAATCGCAGCAAATGATTTATTAGTAACATCTGTTTTATCTGGTAACCGTAACTTCGAAGGTCGTATTCACCCACTTGTAAAAGCAAACTACTTAGCGTCACCACCACTTGTTGTGGCATATGCGCTTGCAGGTACTGTTGATATTGATCTGAAAAATGATGAAATCGGTAAAGATGTAAATGGTAATGCTGTTTACTTTAACGATATTTGGCCATCAGCTAAAGAAATTGAAGATGTAGTTCAAAGTGTTGTTACATCTGAATTGTTCAAAAAAGAATATGCACAAGTATTTAACAGCAACGAGCGTTGGAATGAAATCCAAACTTCAAATGAAGCTTTATATACTTGGGATAATGATTCAACATACATTCAAAACCCACCGTTCTTTGAAGGACTATCTAAAGAGCCAGGTGAAGTTGAAACATTATCAGGTTTACGCATAGTTGGTAAATTTGGTGACTCTGTAACGACAGACCACATTTCACCAGCAGGTTCAATTGGTAAGCATACACCAGCTGGACGTTACTTACTAGAAAACGGTGTACAACCAGTTGACTTTAACTCTTACGGTTCTCGTCGTGGTAACCATGAAGTTATGATGCGTGGTACATTCGCAAACATCCGTATTAAAAACCAAATTGCACCAGGTACAGAGGGCGGATATACAACATATTGGCCAACTGGTGAAGTAACATCTATCTATGATGCTGCTATGAAGTATAAAGAAGATGGAACAGGTCTTCTAGTTGTTGCTGGTAAAGATTACGGTATGGGAAGTTCTCGTGACTGGGCTGCGAAAGGTACAAACTTATTAGGTATTAAAGCAGTAATCGCGGAAAGCTTCGAACGTATTCACCGCAGTAACTTAGTGTTAATGGGTGTATTACCATTACAATTTAAAGATGGCGAAAGCGCTGAAACGTTAGGTCTTGTTGGTAACGAGTCATTTGAAATTCAAATTGACAAAACAGTTAGACCACGCGATCTTGTAAAAGTTGTTGCAATCGATACAGAAGGCAATGAAAAACAATTTGAAGTAGTAGCTCGTTTCGATAGTGAAGTTGAAATTGACTACTACCGTCATGGTGGTATCTTACAAATGGTTCTTCGTGAGAAAATCGAAGAGTCTAAAGTGTCGAACTAAATAATTAAAATGAATGATAAGGAAGCTAACGCATGTTAGCTTCCTTATTTTATGAAAAGGGATGAAACCATTTGGTTTCATCCCTTTCTTTTTACTAAAAAAATGGAGGTAATATCATGAAAGAATATAAAAGAATATTGTTACCGTTACGACAAGAAAAAATATTAGTAATAGCCGCTATATGTAGTGGAATCATAGCTGCTATTTTAAACTTATCCCGTCCAATTTTCATGGGGCTAATTGTAGGTAATCTTATTCAGCAGGAGTTAAAAGGTGCGTATCTGTACATTGCTTTGTTTGCAGCTAGCCGCTTTATGATGTGGGTGAACAATCTTTTATTTGATTATATAGGCTCAAAAGCGAGCCAACGAATATTACGAAAGAAGCGCATAGATGTATTACGACATTTTTTCTCATTACCATTGGAAGAGAGTGAGAAAATCAAACAGGGAGAGCTAGAAACTTTAGTCGTATCTGATATCCCGAATTGGATTAGGTTATATGGATCTATATTAATAGAATATATACATGCTATCGCGCAATTTATCGGTGCGATCATAGCACTACGACATATAGATATGCAGTTCATATGGTGGGTAACCCCATTTTTATTTTTAAGTGCAATTGTTCCAATATTTATGGGGGAAAAGGTAAAAAATATTGCGAGTATTGCTCAAAAGAATCATTCAACTGTTGTAGAGATGATGTCACAGTTTGTAAAGGGTATACAAGATTTACGTAGTTTACAAAAAGAAAAATGGGCAATTCGTTTATTTACAGGAGCAACAGCACAATCTTATAAAACAGAAGTAAAGAAGACGATGATACAACATTGTATTGGGATAGTAGGAACAGTTTTAGAAACAGGAGCATATGTAGTCGTTCTTATTATAGGCGCACAAAAAATAATGAGAGGGGAAATGGCGGTCGGTTCGCTTGTGGCGGTATTAGCTACAATTGAGATGTTATTTTTCCCTGTACGTTATGCGAGTGATTTATTAGTGATGACACAAGTTGCAATCGCCTCAGCAAATCGAGTATTTTTCTTTTTAGATAAACGAGCGGCGGACAGTAATGTAGAAAGAGCGATGGGAATGAAGATAACAAATGTTTCATTTCAGGAAAATGATGAAGAGAAATGTAGAATTAATAATATTAATTTGCAAATTAATCCTGGGGAACTTGTTATCGTTGTGGGAGAAAGTGGTGCAGGAAAAACGACGCTGTTAAAGTTAATAACGGGTTTGTATAAAACATCTAAAGGTAGCATTGCTTATTATGGTAATGAAGCGCGTATGACTATAGTGTGGCAAGAACCTCGTTTTTTTCGGGCGACAGTAAAAGAGAATATGTATTTTCAAGAAAAAGACTTAGAAAACCAGTTAGAAACAAATATTGAACTTGTAAATGTGAAGCTAATTATTAGTGGGTTATCTGAAGGGATTCAAACTGAACTACATAAAAGCGGTGAAGAGTTTTCAGGAGGGGAAAGGAAACGCCTTGCATTACTGCGAGCGATTGTATCAAATCCGAATCTTATTATTTTAGATGAACCGACTGCGGGATTAGATCCGAGCAATCAAGAAGTTGTTTGGAATATGATTGAAGGACTAGGAAGAGATGTAACGAGAATCGTGGCAACGCATGACGTAGAGAGGATAATACTAGCTGATCGTGTTGTGGTAATGAAAGAAGGAAGTATTATTGAGTGTGGAAATCCTAGAGAGTTATTAAATCGCAATTCATTGCTTAAAGAAATACTAATAAAAAGATAAGAGCTATGTAGCGCTCTTATCTTTATTCAGTATTATTAAGTTGGTACGTGTAGGATTCAGTATCGCTAGTACTAAACTCTTTGACTAGAGTAAGTTGATTTGTATCCGGATTATATTTGAAAATTTTGACCGTATGTTCGCTACTTAGTGATGGATTATATTCTTGAATAGCAAACGTATTTTCAGCAATCTGTGTCATATTACTGGTGGAAACATTTTCTATGGAATCATGATTTGTAGAAATTTCAACGACTCTTCCGCCGTTGAAAAATAAAAGAACGATTACTAAAATAACTAAACATATTCGTATATAGCGAAGTTCTTTACTTAGAGGATGTTCTCCCAAAATAATCATCCTTTCTATAACTATTGTATAGTAGTGGTGGTAGTCATCGTGAAGAAACTAAGAATACCAAGGCTGGCTAATAGGATAAATGAGATTAAAGCGATATAGAGACAAATACGTCCCACTTGCTTTTTTTCAGGATTTTTACTGAAGAGCGAGATGATCCAAGTGATAATCCCGATTGGGGAAAATATAAAACTAAGAATATATTATAGTATTTTTTCGAATAAATTCATAAAAATAGCCCCCCTTTTTGAAGGTTTTACATGTGTAGTTTTCTTCGTATTAGCGCTGTTGTTATGTAGGAAAGTACAGAATAAACAGCACTATAAACAATCCAAGCGTCTAAGTTTTGTAAAGCTAGGTGTATATCAAATTCAGAGATGATAATGAAAGATATAAGTGGAATAGTAAAAGAAATAATAATAGCAGCCCATTTGAATTTGTAAAGTAAGCCGCTAAAAAAAATACATAGTAATGGTAAAGTGAAGAAAACGAAAGTAAAAGGATTGATAAGTAATTGTAAAATATATATCACCTCGCAGGTTTTGTATATATTTCTAATTATATGATAAAAAGGAAAATATTTCATTTCGTTTACAAATATTCTAACTATTTCGACTGTGAATATTTCCAAGCTTGTCCGTATAAGCTAAAATAAGGTATATAGTATTTTTATGAATATGTTAAAAGAAGATAAATACGTTAGGGTGATATAAAATGTGGCGGAAACTTACGATTATTGTAGTATTACTTTGTTTAGCGGGATATGCAGCCTATGAGCAATTTGGAAAAAAGGATCAAGTAGTAGAAGAAAAGCAGGAAAAAAGTGAAGCTGCTATGAAAGAGATGATCGCAAGGAACGGTATTGAAATAGGAAAGAGTGCACCAGATTTTGAATTAACTAAGTTAGATGGAACGAATGTAAAGTTATCGGATTTGAAAGGAAAGAAATTGATTTTAAACTTTTGGGCAACGTGGTGTGGACCTTGTCAGCAAGAAATGCCTGATATGGAGGCCTTTTATAAAGAACATAAAGAAAACGTAGAAATTTTAGCAATAAATTATACGCCTTCAGAAAAAGGCGGAGGAGAAGAAAAGGTAAGCAATTTTGCTAAAGAAAAGGGAATTACTTTTCCTATTTTATTGGACAAGAACATTGATGTGACAACGGCGTATAAAGTAATTACAATCCCAACTTCATATTTTATAGATACAAAAGGTGTCATTCAAGATAAGTTTATTGGGCCGATGACTCAAAAAGAGATGGAGAAACGGATTGCTAAATTAAAATAATGGTGAAAAAGGTAGAGGTGGAAAGTAGCCATTTCTGCCTTTTCTTTTTCAAGTAGTGATGGCTACATGTTATGATAAAGGAAATATAAACGTTTAGAGATAAAGGAGTGTATGAAGGAGTGGGGAATGTATCCTTACCGTTAGATTATGTTGTAATTGATTTTGAAACAACAGGATTTAACCCTTATAATGATAAAATTATTCAAGTCGCAGCAGTGAAATATCGTAATCATGAACTGGTAGATCAATTTGTTTCCTATGTGAATCCAGAGCGTCCAATTCCGGACCGAATAACAAGTTTAACAGGTATTACAAATTATCGTGTTTCGGATGCACCGACGATTGAAGAAGTGTTACCTTTATTTTTAGCATTTTTACATACAAATGTTATTGTGGCTCATAATGCTTCTTTTGATATGCGCTTTTTGAAAAGTAATGTAAATATGCTTGGCCTGCCTGAACCTAAAAATAAAGTAATTGATACTGTATTTTTAGCAAAGAAATATATGAAGCATGCACCTAATCATAAACTTGAAACGTTAAAGCGAATGCTTGGAATTCGCTTAAGTTCTCATAATGCATTTGATGATTGTATTACGTGTGCGGCTGTTTATCAAAAATGTGCATCTGTTGAAGAAGAAGGGCAGCGAAAAGTAAATAAGGTCGTATTTGATGAAACTGCGGTATACGAAGCAGTGAAAGAAATACTTGGACGCAATAAACGTAATGTAGAATGGCTGCGTTGTATGAACGTAGGAAGTTACTTAGATATAAAAGCTTTTTATCCAGTTATGAGATTAAAGGTAAAAGGACGAAAGAAATACGTATTAACAGAAATGTTAGAAGATGATGTGAAAGAAATATGTATGAGTTTAAACTGTGAACCAGCGTTAAAAAGTGAAGTTGGTAATACGAGAATTATGCTGAATAGCTTAGAGGATGTCTTAAAATTGGAACATTATATTGTAGAACAGTATGATTTTGTATTACAAGCGCTTGAAGAGTATAAAGAAAATGAAACAAATGCAGATGAAAAATTAAAAGAGTATTTAAATGTTAGGGTATAAAAAACTCCGTGTACAGTAAATTGTACACGGAGTTTTTTTAGGAGTACTAAAACATAAAATTTTCTTACAAATCTGATTAAAGAGTTTTTCATTTGCTCATACTATGTAGTAAGAAAGCGAAGGAGAAAGGGTGAGCAGCATGAGAAGAAGTCGCCGTAAATCGTTTGAAGAACTTGTAAATGAAAATAAACAACAATTATTAAGTGATCGCGATGCAATCGATCGAATTGAAGAACGTATTGAAAAACGTTATGAAATGAAACTTTTTAAGCAAGCTGAATAATTCTTAACACTAGTACGATACTAGTGTTAAGGAGGCGATAGTAATGGGTAATCCGAAAAAGAATTCAAAAGACTTTGCACCAAATCAAATTGGAACACAATCGAAAAAAGCTGGTGGCAATAAAGGGAAGCAAATGCAAGACCAAACTGGTAAACAACCGATTGTTGATAACGGTTAAAGAAAAGGAGAATATTGCATTCTCCTTTTTTTGTATAAATTTGAAGGAACATAGGCAATTTAAGATGGTATGTATAAAGAATTAGGAGGGAAGTACATGCCGAATCCAGATAATCGAAATGACAACGCTGAAAAATTACAAGAAATGGTACAAAATACGATTGATAATTTTAATGAAGCAAAAGAAACAGCGGAACTTTCTAATGAAAAAGATCGTGCTGCCATTGAAGCGAAAAATCAAAGACGTTTAGAAAGTATTGATTCATTAAAAAGTGAAATAAAAGATGAATCTTAACAGAATGTACAAAAAAGGCTGACGGAAGTCAGCCCTTTTTTGTAATCGTAAAGTTTTCGACGAGTAAACGCCAATTTTGTGGAAATGGTAGACCAATCTTCCAATAGCTAATACCGCCAATACCTTGTTCTTTCATTAAATTAAATTTACTTTGCACGGACCGTGAATCTTCAAACCAAACTTCGTGTTGTACGCCGTTTTCGTCAAAGTAATTAAAATGGGGAGCTTGAGCTGTGAAATCATAACGGATAGGAACATTGTACTTACGTGCTAATGCGACGGCTGCGACAGAACTAACAGCTTTTGCGGGCGGATTACCTTGTTTAAATGGAAGTTTCCAATCGAACCCGTATAAATTTTGCCCCATCATAATTTTTTGTGGTGGCATTTGAGATTTTGCATATTGAAGTACTTCTTTCACAGGACCGATAGGAGAAATCGCCATCGGTGGCCCGCCTTGCCAACCCCAGTCGTATGTCATAATGACGACGAAATCAACAATTTGCCCTTGTGCTTTATAATCATGCGCTTCAAAGAATTTTCCTTTTTGAGTGGAGCTTGTTTTCGGTACAAGCGTTGTACTTAATGTATATCCGCTAGGTAAGCGTGTTTTCACATTTCGTAAAAAGCGATTATATGCCTCGCGATCTTCAGGCGCCACATTTTCGAAATCGAAATGAATGTCTCGCATACCGTATTTTTCAGCCGTTTGCAAAATGTTCGTAATAAATTTGTTTTGAATGGTTGGGTTACGCAACAAGACAGATGTTAGTTCAGGACTAAAGTTCCCGTTTTCGATATTTGTAATAACGAGCATAGGGATAGTTTGGCCTTGTGTTGCAATATTAGCGATTTTAGCTGTTTCAGTAGGTTCTTTTAATGTACCATCTCTTTTTGCTTCAAAGCTGAAGTACGCTAAGTATGTTAAAAATGGATTAATAGCACGTGTAGCATTTACTAAACTTTCTTTTATCGGTATTGTTGAAGGTTGTAAATAAGCGATGGATTCTACTGCTCGTTTTGTCCCTTTCGGTATATATAATTGCTGTCCGACATGGAGTATAGATTTTAAAGATAGATTATTAACTTTAGCCAAACTAGCGAGAGGAACGTTATACGTTTGAGAAATTCGATATAAGCTGTCACCAGGCTGCACATAATAATTATTCCCTTTCGTATTAACGATAAGTGCCTGACCAACAACGAGCGTTTCAGCTGGATTTAATCCGTTGTCTTTTACTATTTCGTCAGGTGTTGATCCATATTTTGATGCCAAGCTATATACGCTATCACCGCTACGAACAGTTACAATTTGAATCATATGCTTGCTCCTTTCAGGAAAAGATTCACTGTTTTTATTTTATTTTTGATTCCGGTGTATTATGATTAAATGTATGCAAGGCAGCAGAAGTGAAAGAAGGCGAATACATATGTTTGTAGCAGAATATGAAGTTGAAATCCGTTATGCGGAAACAGATCAAATGGGTGTTGTTTACCATTCAAATTATTTAGTGTGGCTTGAACTAGGTCGCACGAAACTTATACAAGATTTAGGATTTTCATATGTTGAAATGGAGAAAGAGGGAATTATTTCTCCTGTGTTAGACCTGCAAATTTCCTACCGTAAAGCGATGCGTTACGGAGAAAAAGCAATCGTAAAAACGTGGATTGATACTGTGAGCCCGCTTCGCGTTGTATATGGATATGAAATTTATAACGGCGAAGGTGACCTTTGTATTACTGCAAGTACGACGAATATTTGTGCGAAAAAAGAAGGGTTCCGCCCTGTATCATTTAAAAAGTTATATCCTGAGTGGTATGCGAAATATGAGGAAATAAAAAAGAAATAAAAAAAGCGTGGCTGCTGCCACGCTTTTTTTATTTTTCATAATTAAATTGCGGGAAATCGTCACCTTCGTTAAGTGTAACAGATAAATTATGTCCATCGAAGAACCATTCATCATCACCTTCAATAAAGAAGTTAATATCTTCTTCTTGAATTTGAACAGCAGGATGTGCAGGGTCATCCTTACGGATACCTAAAGAAAGTCCTTTTTGCACAGTACTGCAACCACCGTATTGTACGAAAAAGCGTAGTGTTTCACCTGATTGTAAGTGTAATTCGTTTTTATACCATTGTGCTGCTTCTTTTGTTACGGAAAGATTCATGTATAGTTCCTCCAAATTATATTGCTTTTTCTTTAGTATAAAAAATAACGCAAAAAGACGCTATTAATATGCTTCACGTTTTCTTTTTGCGTTATGTGGGTTACGATCTTATTTTTGCTTTTTTGAAAAGTTTGCTTTTGGCTCAGTTTTATTTATAATTCGTCCGATATTTGCACGGTGTTTATAAATAACCATACCTGCTAATAAACACATCGCAATAATGAAGATTTTATCCCCGCTAACAATTGATGCAATAACAGCAACAACAGCTGTTACCATAGAAGAAAGTGATACGTATCGTGTTGTAAATAAAAGGCTGAAAAAGACAACAGCTAATATTGCAAAAACAACTGGTGAATAGCATAATAGCACCCCAGCAGAAGTTGCAACTGCTTTCCCCCCACGGAATTTTGCGAAGATTGGATATACATGTCCAAGAACAGCTGCTAATCCAAACCATAGTGGGTGAACATCTAACCCGAAAATAATCGGTAGACTTGTTGCTAATGTACCTTTTAAAATGTCAGCAATTGTAACGATAAAACCTGCTTTTTTCCCTAGTGTGCGGAATGTATTTGTTCCGCCTAAATTACCACTTCCATGCTCACGAATGTCGATTCCATAGCCGATTTTTCCAACAACAAGTGCAAACGGAATCGAGCCAAGTAAGTAGGCAACGATAAATAAAAGATATGTAATAACCATGAGTTCAGTCTCCTTTATACAAATGTGTTGATAAAGGGTAAAAAGAGTTTTTCCCGTATATTGTACCATACATTTGTAAAGAGCACATTTCTTTTTTACAAATGAAAAATTCATTATTTCGTGAAAAAAATTTCACAGGAATGTTACATTTCTCACAGAAACAGTAAGACTATATGTAGTAACATTTTAATCAAAAGACAACAACATATTGGTGGAGGGTTATAAATGTTACGAAAAAATACACGTGGAGAAGAATTAATGAAAGTGTTTGAGACAATTGTCCACGGCAATGAACAAGATTTAATGCAAGAAAATGCAAATGTAGATGGCCGCTCTCCAATGGGAGTAATGGGAACGTTCGCATCTGAGAGTGCGAAATATTATGCAGTAGAAAATTTATTATCAGATCAAGTGAAAAAAGCGATAAATCAAAATATATTATATCCACATGATTTAGATTTTTATGCGACAGGAACGACGACTTGTTCGCAAATTCCGTTAGCACAAATGCTTGCTAACGGTTTTCATACTGGACATGGACATATGAGACAACCGCAAGATATTAAAAGTGCATTGGCTCTTTCTTCAATTATTTTTCAAGCGAATCAAAATATGCAGCACGGTGGTCAATCGTTTGCCCTCTTTGATATTGATTTAGCTCCCTATGTAAGAAAAACAGTAGAGAGACATAAGTTACGATTACAGTCATACCCACTTACGAAAGAACAAATAGAGGAATTTGCATGGAAAGAAACAGAAAATGATACGTATCAGGCGTGTGAAGCGTTCGTTCATAATTCAAATAGCATGCATAGTAGGGGCGGAGGACAAGTACCGTTTATTTCTATTAACTATGGAACAGACACATCGAAAGAAGGGAGACTGTTAATTAAGCAGCTGTTAAAAGCAACGCAGGCTGGTCTTGGTAAAGGGGAAACACCGATTTTTCCTATTCAAATTTTCAAAATGAAAAAAGGTGTGAACTTTGAAGAGTGTGATCCGAACTATGATTTGTTTGAATTAGCGTTAGAGACAACAGCTGAGCGATTATTCCCTAACTTTTCATTTTTAGATGCTCCGTTTAATGCAGTGCATTATGACGGGCGCCCTGAAAGTGAAGTATGTTACATGGGATGTCGTACTCGTGTTATGTCTAATATACATGGAGAAGAGACAGCGATTGGAAGAGGGAATTTATCGTTTACGTCTATTAATTTAGTGAAATTAGCGTTAATTAGTGGTTCAAAAGAAGCGTTTTTTGAAGCGCTAAATTATTACTTAGATTTAGGGATAAAGCAACTATTAGAGAGATTCGCGTATCAATGTACGAAGCGAGCGAGAGATTTTCGATTTTTATATTCACAAGGTGTATGGCGTGGTGGAGAAACGTTACAGCCTGAAGATACTGTGGCGCCGATATTAAAACAAGGTACGTTAAGTATTGGTTTTATCGGTCTTGCGGAATGTTTAGTAGCTTTAACAGGGAAACATCACGGAGAAGATGAAGAATCATGGAAGCTTGGATATGAAATCATTTCCTTTATGAGAGAAAGAATGGATAAGGCGACGGAAGAACATCAACTGAACTTCTCAGTAATTGCAACTCCTGCAGAAGGGTTATCAGGGAAATTTGTGAAAAAAGATAGAGAGGAATTTGGTGTGATTAGAGGCATAACGAACCATAATTACTATACGAATTCATTCCATGTTCCAGTTTATTATAATATTCAAGCCATAAATAAAATTCGCTTAGAAGGCCCGTTCCACGCTCTATGTAACGGGGGACATATTACGTATATTGAACTAGACGGGGCGGCGATGCATAACAAAAAGGCGTTAAAGCAAATTATACAAGCGATGGCAGAGAATGGCGTTGGATACGGTTCAATTAATCATCCGGTTGATCGTTGTAAGTGCTGCAAGTATCACGGAGTCATTGGAAATGAATGTCCAAGCTGCGGAAATGAAGATGAGGCCAATATAGAAAGAATTCGCCGAATAACAGGTTATCTTGTAGGAGATATGTCGAAGTGGAATAGTGCGAAACGTAGTGAAGAGATGGATCGGGTGAAGCATAAATGAAAGTTATGAACATCATTCATGATAGTGTAGTAGATGGAGAAGGATTGCGGACAGTCGTGTTTTTTGCGGGCTGTCCGCATCGTTGTTTCGGTTGCCATAATCCGAAATCGTGGAATATTTGCAATGGAACTGAAATGACAGTAGAAGAAATTGTGAAAGAGATTGAAAGTAACCCATTAACTGATGTAACATTTTCAGGTGGAGATCCATTTTTTCAAGCTGCTGAAGTGAAAAAAGTAGCACAAGCCGTGAAAGATTTGAAGAAAAATTTATGGATGTATACAGGTTATACGTTAGAAGAGATACAGAGTTCTCAAAATAATGATATGATAGAGTTGTTACATTATGGGGATGTTTTAGTCGATGGAAGATTTGAAATCGAGAAAAAAGATTTAACACTTCCATTTCGCGGAAGCTCCAATCAACGTATTATTCGATTGAAAGAGTAAAAAGGCGGGATAGATTATATGAATAAAACAGTATTGCTTGTTGAAGATGAAAGAAGATTACGTGAAATTGTTAGTGATTATTTTCGTAATGAAGGCTTTGAAGTGATCGAAGCAGAAGATGGAAAAAAAGCGTTAGAATTATTTGCAGAGCATGAAATTGATTTAATTATGTTAGATATTATGTTACCAGAAATAGATGGATGGTCTGTTTGTAGACGAATTAGAAAAGAGTCAGAAGTACCAATTATTATGTTGACAGCACGTTCGGATGAGGATGATACATTGCTAGGTTTCGAATTAGGTGCCGATGAGTATGTAACGAAACCCTTTAGCCCGAAAGTGTTAGTAGCTCGCGCAAAGACATTATTGAAACGAGCGGATGGTGCAGTAGGAGTAGCTGAAGAAAATGCTATGTCTTTAGCTGGAATAGAAGTGAATCGGTTATCTAGAACTGTTTTAGTAGATGGAGAAGAAATAATATTGACACATAAAGAATTTGAACTTCTTGTTTATTTAATGGAGAACAGAGGAATTGTGTTGTCACGTCAACATTTATTAGATCAGTTATGGGGATATGACTACTATGGCGATGACAGAACGGTTGATACGCATATTAAAAAACTACGAAATAAGCTAGGAGATAAAGCGAAGCATATTGGTACTGTTATTCGTGTTGGTTATAAATTTGAAGAATAACCTTTAAATTACTATGCGCTTTAGCTTTGGAATATAGCAAATTTACACTCTTCTTTGTAGGTGGAATGTACAAAAAATACTTTTCTTGTCTACAACGATAGATAGGAGTATTTTTTTAATTGGATTTCACGATGAGTTCACAAGAAGGACACAAGCTGTGACTATACTGAAAGTACGAATTCACCAGAGAGGGGAAATAAAACATGGGATATTACGACGGACCGAATTTAAATGAAGAACATAGTGAAACGAGAGAAGTGAAAAAATCAGGTAGTAAAAAAGGATATTTTTTCACAGGTTTAGTGGGAGCAGTAGTAGGGGCGGTATCGATTAGTTTTGCAGCACCTTACATGCCATGGATGCAAAATAATGGAGCGGCAGTTTCGTCATTCAATTCTAATCAACAAGTGGAGGGTACTGTAGCTCCTGTTGTTAATAAAGTTAAGGGTGAAACTGATTTACCAGGTATGGTTGAAGGTGCAAAGGATGTTGTAGTTGGTGTAATTAATATGCAAAAGGTTGTTGATCCATTTGCAATGCAACCGACAGAACAAGAGCAAACAGCTGGTACAGGATCAGGTGTTATTTATAAAAAAGAAGGAAATAAAGCATATATTGTAACGAATAACCACGTAGTGGACGGGGCGAATAAACTTGCGGTAAAAATGAGCGACGGCAAGCAAGTTGATGCAAAATTAGTTGGTAAGGATCCTTGGTTAGACTTAGCAGTTGTAGAGATTGATGGATCTGCTGTTAATAAAGTTGCAACTTTAGGTGATTCCAGTAAACTTCGTGCTGGTGAAAAAGCAATTGCAATTGGTAACCCGTTAGGATTTGATGGTAGTGTAACGGAAGGTATCATCAGTAGTAAAGAACGTGAAATTCCAGTAGACATTGATGGAGACCAACGTCCAGACTGGCAAGCACAAGTTATTCAAACAGATGCAGCAATTAACCCTGGTAATAGTGGTGGTGCATTATTTAACCAAAACGGTGAATTAATTGGAATTAACTCAAGTAAAATTGCGCAACAAGAAGTTGAGGGGATTGGATTTGCAATTCCAATTAACGTTGCAAAACCAGTTATTGAATCGCTTGAAAAAGATGGAGTAGTGAAACGCCCAGCTCTTGGTGTAGGTGTTGTTTCATTAGAAGATGTGCAAGCTTATGCGTTAAATCAATTAAAAGTACCAAAAGAAGTAACAAATGGCGTTGTATTAGGTAAAGTTTATCCAGTATCACCGGCAGAAAAAGCTGGTTTAGAACAATATGATATTGTAGTAGCATTAGATGATCAAAAAGTAGAAAATTCACTTCAATTCCGTAAATATTTATATGAAAAGAAAAAAGTAGGCGAAAAAGTAGAAGTTACATTCTATCGCAACGGTCAAAAAATGACGAAAACAGCTACATTAGCAGATAATTCAGCTACTAAGAATCAATAAGGCGAAGCATTAATTAGTAAGGGTATCCGCAAACAATGGATAAAAGAAAGTCTCTTTCATGTTGAAAGAGACTTTCTTTATCGGATATACTAAAGGAATAGGAGGGATTGATTATGATAATTGAAAACCCAACCCGTACGGAAATTGGTGAAGTATTGAAGAAAAGCAAAACGATTGCAGTTGTTGGATTATCAGATAAGCCAGAACGTACATCGTATATGGTTTCAAAAGCAATGCAAGATGCGGGGTACCGCATTATTCCAGTAAATCCAACAGTAGATGAAGTGCTTGGTGAAAAGGCCGTTTCTTCACTGACTGATATTAAAGAACATGTTGATATCGTAAATGTATTTCGTCGTTCAGAATTTTTAATGGATGTTGCAAAAGAGTTTGTAGAGATTGATGCAGATGTTTTCTGGGCACAATTAGGAGTACAAGATGAAGATACATATAAAATTTTACACGAAAAGGGCTATACTGTAATAATGGATCGTTGTATTAAAGTAGAACATGCGATGACAAAATAGTGTAGATTTTAAAGATAGAAAGATTGATTCAGCCCTCTTTACAGACATAAGTAGGGCCGATGAACGAGGTGTTCATCATGAGATTTTTTAAAGGCTGTTTTTGGGGATTGTTAATTGTTATCCCATTTTGGATATTGATCATTTGGATCATAATAAAGGTTTGGAATGTATAATCTTGGAATACATATCCAATTCTCGTTGACAAACGATTATTTTTCTGAAATAGTAGCCTAGAGGAATCCTTGTGAAAAAAACAAGGATTTTTCTATTGGAAATGGTATATAAAAGAGATAAGATAACTTGCCAAAACTATAGTCGAGGCGTTATTCTATAATAGAAACATATGTTCTGATTTAATTAGGAAAGGGGCAAGGAGTTTGGCGAAGCATCAGTTCCAATATAATGAAGATGCAATTCAAGTGTTAGAAGGACTTGAAGCCGTTCGAAAACGCCCGGGTATGTATATCGGGAGTACGGATAGCCGTGGATTGCATCATTTAGTATATGAAATAGTAGATAACTCCGTTGACGAAGCGTTAGCGGGATTTGGTGACGAAATTTCTGTCGTAATACATAAAGATAATAGTATTAGCGTTATTGATAAAGGGCGAGGAATGCCTACGGGAATGCATAAACTTGGGAAACCGACACCTGAAGTTATTTTAACTGTACTTCATGCTGGTGGTAAGTTTGGTCAAGGTGGCTATAAAACGAGTGGTGGTTTACACGGTGTTGGGGCATCAGTTGTAAACGCCTTGTCAGAATGGTTAGTAGTAACGATTAAGCGTGATGGTAACATTTATGAACAACGCTTTGAAAATGGTGGTATCCCTGCAACGACGTTAGAGAAAATCGGGAAAACAAAAGAATCTGGTACAAAGATGCACTTTAAACCAGATACAACTATTTTCAGTACAACAAATTACAATTATGAAACATTATGTGAGAGATTACGCGAATCTGCATTCTTATTAAAGGGAATGAAAATTTCAATAAAAGATGAACGTAATGATTTAGAAGATGTATTTCATTACGAAACAGGAATTGAAGCTTTCGTTTCATATTTAAACGAAGAAAAAGATTCAATTCATCCAGTTGTATACTTCACTGGTGAACAAAACGGGATTGAAGCAGAACTAGCATTCCAGTTTAACGATGGTTACTCAGAAAATATTCTTTCGTTTGTAAATAACGTACGTACAAAAGATGGTGGAACACACGAAGCTGGATTTAAGACAGCGATGACACGTGTGTTTAATGAGTATGCTCGTAAAGTTTCACTGTTAAAAGAAAAAGATAAAAACTTAGAAGGTACAGATATTCGTGAGGGTGTAGCAGCTATTGTTTCTGTACGTGTACCAGAAGAAGTCCTGCAGTTTGAAGGACAAACGAAAGGGAAACTCGGTACAAGTGAAGCTCGTTCTTCAATTGATGCAATTGTATCAGAGCATTTAGCTTACTTTTTAGAAGAAAACCCGGATGTAGCTACACTTCTTGTGAGAAAGGCAGTTAAAGCAGCGCAAGCACGTGAGGCTGCTCGTAAAGCGAGAGAAGAAGCACGTAGTGGTAAGAAGAAGAAAAAATCAGAAGGTACTTTAAGCGGGAAGTTAACACCTGCACAATCACGTAATCCTCAGAAAAACGAATTGTATTTAGTAGAGGGTGACTCGGCTGGTGGTTCAGCAAAGCAAGGGCGAGACCGTCGTTTTCAAGCGGTGCTACCATTACGTGGTAAAGTAATTAACACGGAAAAAGCAAAGCTTGCTGACATTTTTAAGAATGAAGAGATTAATACAATTATTTATGCAATTGGCGGCGGAGTAGGAAATGAATTCGCTGTTGAAGATATTAACTACGATAAAGTTGTTATTATGACCGATGCAGATACGGATGGAGCACATATTCAAGTGTTATTACTGACGTTCTTCTACCGTTATATGAAACCACTTATCGAAGCTGGTAAAGTATTTATCGCACTTCCACCTTTATATAAAGTAAGTAAAGGGAAAGGGAAAAGTGAAGTAATTGAATATGCATGGTCTGATGATGAATTAGATGGTGTAACGAAAAAGGTCGGTAAAGGTTATATGTTGCAACGCTATAAAGGACTTGGTGAAATGAACGCAGATCAGTTATGGGAAACGACGATGAACCCTGAAACGCGTACATTAATCCGAGTGAAAATTGATGATGCAGCAAGAGCTGAGCGCCGCGTTACGACATTGATGGGTGATAAAGTAGAACCACGCCGTAAATGGATTGAGCGTAATGTACAATTTGGTATGCAAGAAGAAGGAAATATCTTAGAAAACGAAATGATTATGGAGACGGAGGTGGAATAACATGCAGGCAGAGAAGTTTCATGACCTCCCGCTGGAAGACGTGTTAGGTGACCGCTTTGCACGTTATAGTAAATATATAATTCAAGACCGCGCGCTTCCAGATGCGCGTGACGGTTTAAAACCGGTACAAAGACGTATTTTATATTCTATGTATGTAGAAGGTAATGTACATGATAAAGCGTTTCGTAAATCAGCTAAAACAGTAGGTAATGTTATCGGTAATTACCATCCACATGGTGATTCCTCTGTATATGAGGCGATGGTCCGTTTAAGTCAAACTTGGAAAGTACGTAATGTGTTAGTTGAAATGCACGGAAATAACGGTAGTGTTGATGGGGATCCAGCAGCGGCAATGCGTTATACAGAAGCACGTTTATCACCAATCGCATCTGAGTTATTACGTGATCTCGATAAAGAAACAGTAGAATTCGTGTCAAACTTTGATGATACGAGTGAAGAACCTGTTGTATTACCAGCAATGTTCCCGAACTTATTAGTGAACGGATCTACAGGGATTTCTGCTGGTTATGCAACAGAAATTCCACCGCATCATCTTGGAGAAGTAATTGATGCTACGATGATGCGTATTGATAAGCCGGATAGTACTGTTGATGATCTATTAACAGTTATTAAAGGACCAGATTTCCCAACAGGTGGTATTATTCAAGGGATAGATGGTATTAAAAAAGCCTACGAAACAGGGAAAGGTAAAATTATTATTCGCGGAAAAGCAGAAGTTGAAACGATTCGCGGTGGCAAGCAGCAAATCGTTATTACAGAAATTCCGTACGAAGTAAATAAAGCGAACCTTGTTAAGAAAATGGATGAATTACGTCTAGATAAAAAGCTAGATGGAATTGCTGAAGTGCGTGATGAGACAGATCGTACAGGTCTTCGCATCGTTGTAGAGTTAAAAAAAGAAGCAAATGCTGAAGGTATTTTAAATTATTTATACAAAAATACAGATTTACAAATTCCATACAACTTTAATATGGTAGCGATAAATAATCGTCGTCCAACACTTATGACATTACCTAAAATTTTGGATGCATATATTGGGCATCAGAAAGAAGTTGTTACGAGACGCTCACAATATGAATTAAGAAAAGCAGAAAATCGTCAACATATTGTAGAAGGTTTAAAGAAAGCATTATCCATTTTAGATGAAGTGATTGAAACGATTCGTGGGTCTAAAGATAAGCGTAATGCGAAAGATAATTTAAGCGCGAAATTTGGATTTACAGAGGCGCAGTCAGAAGCGATTGTTTCACTGCAACTATATCGTTTAACGAATACAGATATTACAGCGCTAGAGCAAGAAGCAGCTGAACTTAATAAGAAAATTATAGAGTTACAGTCGATTTTACAAAGTGAAAAAAGACTTCTTCAAGTTATTAAAACAGATTTGAAGAGAGTAAAGAAAACATATAGTGATGATCGCCGTGCGATAATTGAAGAGGAAATTGAAGAAATTAAAATCGATGTGGAAGTTATGATTCCACAAGAAGATGTCATCGTTACTGTAACGAAAGAAGGATATGTGAAACGAACTGGTTGGCGTTCACATAATGCATCGAACGGGAAAGACTTCGGTATGAAAGAGGGTGACATCTTACTTGAGCGTTTCGATACAAACACGACAGAAACCGTACTTTTATTTACGAACAAAGGAAATTATATTTATCTCCCTGTATATGAAATGCCGGAAATTCGTTGGAAAGACTTAGGTCAACACGTTGCGAATCTTGTATCACTCGAGCGGGATGAAATGATTATCTGGGCGACAGTCGTACCGAACTTTGAGGAAGAAAATCGATTTATTGTATTTGTAACGCGAAATGGTATGATAAAGAAAACAGAATTGAATCAATATAAAGTTCAGCGTTATTCGAGAGCGTTCGTTGCTGTAAACTTGAAAAAAGATGATGAAGTTGTCGATATATTTGCGACAGATGGAACGAGTGATATTGTTCTTGCTACACATGGTGCATATGCACTTATTTTCCATGAAGATGAAGTAAGCCCAGTCGGTGTTAGAGCTGCTGGTGTAAAAGCAATTAATTTAAAAGAAGATGACTATGTCGCTTCTGGTAAACCATTAAATGGTGACAAAGATCAACTTATTCTTGTAACGCAACGCGGCGCTATAAAGCGTTTGAAAGCATCAGAAATTGAAAAGTCAACGAGGGCGAAGCGAGGTCTTGTTATTTTCAAAGAGTTAAAACGCAATCCTTACCGCATTGTCGGTATTGAAATTGTGCGAGACGATGAACTAGTTTACATGAAAACAGAGAAACACATTGTAGAAGAAATTGATCCAAAAGCGTATCGAAATAAAGACCGGTATAGTAATGGTAGTTTAGTGCTAGATGTTAATGATACTGGTGAAGTAGTAGAAACGTGGACGAAGAAAAGACCGGAGTAAAGGAAGCATCTTGCTATGAAAAGTAGCAAGATGCTTTTTTCTAAGCAAATTATTATGTAAATAAAAATAACATTGTTATAATAGTGAAATGAAATCGTTCTCATAAATGGAGGGGCAACATGAAAAAAATAGGTGTAGGGATTGTTGGATTTGGTTTTTCTAGTACAACATTTCACATCCCATTATTACAAACGATAGAAGAATATGATATTCGTGCAGTATTATCCTCAAAAGAAGAGGTGGTAAAAGAAACATTACCAAACGCTAACGTTGTTAGTACAATTGAGGAATTAGTGAAGCGAGATGATGTTGATTTAGTTGTCATTACTTCACCAAACACAACTCATTTTCCATATGTAAAAGAAGCGATTTTACATGGTAAGCATGTTGTTGTGGAAAAACCATTTGTTGTTTCAATTGAAGAAGGGGAAGAACTTATCTCATTAGCAGAGCAACATAATGTGATGTTAAGTGTATATCATAATCGTCGTTTTGATAATGATTTCTTAACAATTAAGAAATTGTTAGAAGAAAATAGAGTAGGAAATGTATACGCATATGAAGCGCATTTTGATCGTTTCCGTCCACATGTACGTGATCGCTGGAGAGAAAAGAACTTGCCAGGTTCAGGGATATTATATGATTTAGGATCACATTTAATTGATCAAGCATTATCATTATTCGGGAAACCAGATGCAATTAGTGCAGATGTAATAAAGCAACGACTAGGAGCAGAGATTGATGACTACTTCCATGTTGTACTTCACTACGGAGTTAAGCGTGTCATTTTACATAGTAGCAGTTACGTGAAACAAGCTGGACCACATTTTACATTACATGGAGACAAAGGTTCTATCGTGAAATATGGTATGGATTCACAAGAAGAGCAGTTGAAAAATGGAATGAAGCCGGGCGACAATGATTATGGCACAGATACTGAAGAGAATTTTGCTACTTTAGAAACAGAAGAAAGCTTTGAGCGTATTCCAACAGAAGTCGGCTGTTATGACATGTATTATAAAGGTGTAAGAGATAGTATTGTAAATGGTGAGAAACCACCTGTAACAGCACAAGAAGGCTTGGAAGTTATTAGACTTATTCAATTAGCAATTGAAAGTAGTGAAACAGATAGAGTCATTTCTGTAAAATAAAAAAGACACGAATTTCGTGTCTTTTTTATTTTTGTGGAACAGAAAGACCATAAAAAAACATTGTAACTATATCTTGTATATGCTTTTCTCGATCTCTTTCAAGAAGTTTTGCTCCGAAATCATCACCTAATTTAGTGAACATTTGAATGTAAAGTAACATCATTTCTTTTGAAAGGTGAGGATTTATTTCATTTTTACGCTGAGCTCGTTCTAATATTTCTAAATACCAGGGCAGGATTTTTTCGTTTTGATAACGATAAATAAACTCTCGGAGCGCTTCGTCTTTTTGCATCATTTGTAACAACATATCGGGCTGAAATAACCCACCAGTTTCCATTTTTCTAATAATCATTTTTTGCATCATTTCGTGAAAAGGTATATCTTCAGCTGCTAATTCTTTATAGTAATGGAATTCGTTCTCTACAAATTCTTGTATAAGCTCTCTAAATAAAGCATCTTTACTTCCAAAATGATTATAAATTGTAACTTGAGAAACGTTTGCTTCTTTTGCAATATCTTCTATTTTCACTTCATTAAATCCACGTTCTGAAAATAAAACGAAGGCTGCTTCTTTAATGGCACGTTTTTTCTTTTCTTTCACTTTTTCAAAACCGTTCAATGCAATCACCTCAATTAAAATATACAAGAAAATATAGGTGAAAACAATATTTTTGAAATATGGACATATAAATATTTCAAAAAGTTGTTGCGAATATGAAAGATGAGGAGTACAATAATTTTGAAATATCATGAATGAAATATTTCAAAAAATGAGGTGGAATTATGATTTCAGTTCAAGATGTCACAAAACAATTTTCAAATGGAAAAGGTTTGTTTCATATTACATTTGATGTGAAAGAAGGGGAAGTATTCGGTTACTTAGGACCGAATGGTGCTGGGAAATCAACAACGATTCGTAATTTAATGGGGTTTATAAAACCGACATCAGGTAAATCGGCAATTTTCGGATTAGATTGTTGGAATGAAGCAGCAAAAATTCAAAGAGAAGTTGGCTATTTACCAGGAGAAATTTCTTTTATTGAAGGAATGAATGGATTAGAGTTTTTAAAGTTAATGCAAGGAATGCGTGGGCTAAAGGATACGAAAAGACGAGATGAACTCATAGAACGTTTGCAATTCGATGTGAAAACACCGATTCGAAAAATGTCTAAAGGAATGAAGCAAAAAGTAGGGATTGTTGCTGCATTTATGCACGATCCAGAAGTGTTAATTTTAGATGAACCGACATCAGGACTCGATCCACTTATGCAACAAGTGTTTATAGATTTAATATTAGAGGAAAAGCAAAGAGGGAAAACGATTCTGATGTCTTCACATATTTTCACTGAGATTGAGAGAACGTGTGACAGAGTAGCGATTATTAAAGATGGTCGCCTTGTAACAGTTGAAAATATTCATGATTTACAAGGAATGAGAAGACAGGTGATAGATGTAACGGTATCATCTCAAGAGGAAATACTGTCACTTACACAATCAAATTTACAATTCGAGGCTGTGAAAGGGAAAACAGCATCAATTATTGTGCAAGGAAACTATCAAACTGTTTTACAAATACTTTCAAATTATAATGTAACTGCACTTCAAACGAGAGCGACTGATTTAGAACATTTATTTATGCATTATTACGACAAGAAAGAAGGGATAAAGCATGAATAAACAATTGTTTTTAGCTAGTTTGAAAGAAACGCAAAAAAGTATTTTGAGTTATGCGACTGGTGCAGCTCTTTATTTATTGTTAATAATTTGGATATTCCCATCAATGGTATCGGCGAAAGGTTTAAATGAATTAATAAGTGCTATGCCGGATAGTGTGAAAAAAATTGTTGGTATGGAAAGTCCAATTCAAAACGTAATGGATTTTTTAGCTGGTGAGTATTATAGTCTATTGTTTATTATTATTTTAACAATTTTTTGCGTAACAGTTGCGACACATTTAATTGCTCGTCATGTAGATAAAGGAGCGATGGCATACTTGTTAGCGACGCCTATATCTAGAGTGAGAATTGCCATTACGCAAGCGGCTGTTCTTATATTGGGATTATTAATCATTGTTTTTGTTACGTATGTAGCGGGTATATTAGGTGCAGAATGGTTTTTAAAAGATAATAACTTAAATAAAGAATTATTTTTAAAAATAAACGTAGTCGGTGGGCTAATATTTTTAGTAGTTAGTGCTTATTCATTTTTCTTTTCTTGCATATGTAATGATGAAAGAAAGGCACTGAGTTATTCAGCAAGTTTAACAATTTTATTTTTCGTATTAGATATGGTGGGTAAATTAAGCGATAAGTTAGAGTGGATGAGAAGTCTATCATTATTTACGCTGTTTCGTCCGAAAGAAATTGCTGAAGGAACCTATAATATATGGCCAGTAAGTTTAGGTTTAACTGCTGGAGCGATTTGTATCTTCATATTAGCAATTGTAGTATTTAGGAAGAGGGATTTGCCGTTGTAAAGTAGAAAGTCCACTAAAAAAGTGGGCTTTTTTGTTTGTAAATTTGAAGCGATATGTTTACAGCGTAGCATCCTAAATTGGATGCTTATCTTTTGTTTTATAAAAATATTAAAAAAAGTGAACCTTCTCCTAGGTTCCCCCGTCTAATATGTGTAAAGTTAAATTTGAAGTGAGGATGAAACAGGAGGAGCAATTGTGAAAGTAATCCCTTTATATAAAATAATTGTAAAAGAAGAAACGGATGTTTCCTTAGCAAAAAAAGGTGATCATGAAGCTTTTATGGCACTTATACATACTGAAAAAGTGAAGATGTATCGCATTGCAAAGGCGATGTTACATGATGAGACAAATATAGATGATGCCATACAGACAACAATTTTAAAAGCTTACGAAAATATAAAAAAACTAAAAAAAGAAGAGTTTTTTCAAACTTGGCTAATTCGAATTTTAATAAATGAGTGCAACAATATAATTCGGTCGTATAAAAAAATAATTGTAATTGAGGATCATGATAATAGTATGGTAGCATTCGATCGATACGAAGATATTGATCTTTGTAATGCTATTCAGTCTTTAACGGAAGAACTAAGAGCTGTAACCGTACTTTATTATTACGAAGATATGAATCAAGAAAGTATTGCGACGCTTTTAGAAATTCCAAAAGGGACGGTTAAGTCAAGATTGTCACGTGCGAGGGAACAATTAGAAGAGCGATTAAAGATGGAATAGGGGGTGTATAGGATGGACAGTGAAAAATCATTTGATGAGAAATTAAAGAGGAGAATAAAAGATGAAAATGTTATATTTCCACCAGAGTTAAATGAAAAAATTAATAATACACTGCATAATCTTCCTGTGAAAAAGAAGGGTTATAGAGTTCATATGATGGTTATTAGTGCTGCTGTTCTAGTGCTTTCAATTGTGTCTATGTCTGAGTTTTCTATACAAAGCTTTGCGCAAAACGGCGGAGTATTTGAATATGTAAAGAAAAAGGCTTTTTCTGATTATGAAAATGAAGAAGAAATAAAATCAAATGTAAATTATCCAGATAAGGAAAAGATTCATCAAAGGATGATGGATTCAATTGATCATTTTAAAAATATTTCAGGGCAATTCGAGGAGTATTCTAGCTCTTCAAGAATTGCTACAACATATAGATATGCAATTGATACGGAAAAACAAAGAGGTATCTCTTCTAAAGAAGATAAACTATCGAAAAAACGAACGATTATATATAACGAGGGTAGGAAAAAAGAGTTTGATGATGAGAAGTATACATATAAAGAGACAAAATGGAACCCGGAAGAAAGAAATGATGAACTATTAAAATTAATCCCTACGGAAAGGCTATTGAGAAAATCAGGTGAGAGAAAACGGTATGATGGCGAATATGTGGGATTCGCTAAGTATAGTATTCAATCAGAATTTGCTGATTTACTAATTCGATATAAAGATTGGAACTATAAAGAAACGAAGTATCTTGGACTCGATTGCTACAAAATAGAAGGGGTAATAAACATAGAAATGCCTGTAAGTACATCTGAAGATTTAAGAGGGAAATTTGAAATGGTTGTAGAGAAAAATACAGGAATTATGTTGAAGTTTCTTAGTTTCCAAGAAGGTATGATTCAATATTCGATTACGACCGAATGGATACAAATAGACAAAGGATTGAAAGAGAATGTATTCCAAAAAGAAAGCTCATCTTATGAAAAATTGAAAAACATTTTAGTTGAGTAAAAAAAGGGGGAAACTATATGGAGAATCACTCTTCTTCAAGAGAAAAGAAATATAAACGGAAATATAAAAAGACAACGATAATAAGTTTTTTACTAGGAGTATTACTATTTGGCGGAGCTGGGTATGGTGCCTATGTATATACGAAAACTTCTAATCTCGTACAAAAATCTAATTTGAATTTAGCACGTGGTGAAAAATCAAATTTACGTGAGAAAGCGGTAAAACCAATCGCAAACAATGTTTCACTTTTAATTATGGGTATTGATGAAAATCAGGAACGACAAAAGGAGTATAATGGTGCATTTCATACAGATGCGTTATTGTTGGCTACTTTTAATAAAGACGATAAGACAGTGAAATTAACAAGCATACCACGTGATACATATACATATGTCCCAATCGAAAAGAAAAAGGATAAAATAACGCATGCATATGGAAGAGGGTTTGTTAAAAATGGTAAAGATGGGGGGCCGCAAGCATCTGTTGAAGCAGTAGAAAAATTATTGCAAGTGCCTGTTGATTATTTTGTGAAGTTCAATTTCAGCTCATTTATTAAAATTGTTGATGGGTTAGATGGTATTGAAGTAGATGTCCCAGTTGAATTTACAGAACAAAATAGTAAAGATGAATCTGATGCGATTCATTTGAAAAAGGGACTACAAAAATTAACAGGAGAAGAAGCACTTGCACTGGCAAGAACGCGTCATATTGATAGTGATGCAATGAGAGGCCAGCGTCAACAGCTTGTTATTGAAGCGATTTTAAGTAAATTAAAAAGTGTAGGTTCGATTACAAAGCTAGAGAAGATGGTTGAGGCGGTTGACGGTGATTTTAAAACAAATTTAGCAATGGATGATATATTATCTTTTTATAAATATGGTTTAAATGGTTCGATTGAAAAGACTCAATTAGCCGGTGATGATCTATATTTACCTAACGGACCAAAGGGACAACCTGTATATTATTATAATCCTAATAAAAAAGATTTACAGAGTTTGAGTAATACTCTTAGAACACACCTTGGATTAAGTGAGAAGCAGATTGAGGAGAATTGAAGCAGGCGTAATGTCTGCTTTTTTATTTTGTTTAACGGTATGACATATAACTTTAAATGTTATATACTATTTTCAAATTATATATAATAGTGTAACATAATGAGGGGGATTCAAGTTAAATAGCAAGGAGGCTATTACATAAAATATATGATTGACATTGATTGAAATTGTATGGGAGAAATGAAAAAACAGGGGAGTATTTAAAAATGAGGATTGCAAAGAATTTAACATTTCAAGTTATTGTGGCAATTATTTGTGGTATTGCAGTAGGAGCGATTTGGCCTAGTGTCGGACAACAAATGAAACCAATTGGTGAGACGTTTATTAATATGATTAAAATGGTCATTGCACCAATTATCTTTTTAACAATTGTGCTTGGTATTGCAAGTATGGGAAGTATGAAAAAGGTAGGACGTGTTGGTGGGAAAGCATTATTGTATTTTGAGATTGTTACAACTTTTGCTCTTATCATTGGTATTATCGTAGCGAATGTCGTACGTCCTGGAGATGGATTAGATCCTTCAAAATTAAAGGTTGGAGATGTTTCGCAATATGTCCAAAGCGGGCAAGAAATGCAATGGATGGACTTCTTTTTACATATCGTGCCTTCCAACATGTTCGAGGCATTTGCAAAAGGTGATATATTACAAGTATTATTCTTCTCCATTTTATTTGGCGCAGGTTTAACGATGCTTGGAAAAAATGGACAACCTGTTATCGATTTTTTTGATAGATTGTCGAAAGTATTCTTTAACATATTATCAATTGTTATGAAATTGGCACCAGTTGGAGCTTTTGGGGGAATGGCTTTTACAATTGGGAAATATGGTATAAGTACTTTAATACCACTAGGTAAATTAATGATTTGTGTATATGCAACAATGGCATTATTTGTTTTTATCGTCTTAAATTTTATTTGTAAACTTTATAAATTTAGCTTGTGGAAATATTTAGTGCATATTAAAGAAGAATTACTCATCGTTCTTGGGACATCATCATCGGAATCTGTACTGCCACGTATGATGACAAAGATGGAAGACTTCGGGTGTTCAAAGCCAGTAGTGGGCTTAGTTATTCCAACGGGTTACTCTTTTAACTTAGATGGAACGTCAATTTATTTATCGATGGCAACTATATTTTTAGCGCAAGTTTTTCATATTGATCTTTCACTAGGTCAACAATTAACTATAATAGCTATTTTGTTAGTTACATCGAAAGGAGCAGCAGCAGTAACAGGTGGAGGATTTATCGTATTAGCGTCTACTTTATCTGCATTGAATGTTATCCCGTTAGAAGGGTTAGCGCTTTTACTTGGTGTTGATCGTTTCATGTCAGAAGCAAGAGCAATCGTTAATTTAATTGGTAACGGTGTTGCAACTGTAGTTGTTGCAAAAAGTGAAAATGAATTCAACGATGAGAAATATACGAGAGTAGTAGAACAAATGAAAAGAGAGAAAATGGCCGGATAAAAAGTCAGCATTGCTGACTTTTTTATTTTTGTATGAATGGAGTTTCTAAAAATATACATTATTTATTAACAATAACTCATAGAGATTTAATCTATAAATATAATAAATACTATCAAAATAGTACATTTTTATGAATGGGAAATAGAATGTGAATATTATATGGAATTTTTATGAATATTACTGTAAAAAAATAATTTTTTAAAAATTTTCAATAATAACACTTTACAAAATTCGAAAAATTAGTAGAATAGGAAGTAGTAAGAATCGTCTGATAAATATATAAAGAAAAACAGAATTATCAGAAAATTCTTTAATAGATATCGTTTTGAATTAGGGAGGGTACAGAAAATGAAAAAGAAACAAATGAAAAAACTAACAGCAGTTGTAGCACCAGTTTTAGCAATGAGCATGGCGTTAACAGCATGTTCTACATCAGGTGGAGATAAGAAGGCAAGCACGGATTCTAGCTCTAGTGGAGATAGTAAGTCAGGAGAAAAACTAGCAGCGAAACAAGTGTTGAATCGAACAGTAACACAAGAGATTCCAACGATGGATTCTTCAAAATCAACAGATACAGTATCTTCACAAATGCTAGGGAATACGATGGAAGGGTTATATCGTCTAGATAAAGATAATAAGCCTATTCCAGCTGCTGCAGAATCTAGCACGAAAAGTGAAGATGGCAAAAAATATACATTTAAACTACGTAAAGATGCAAAATGGTCAAATGGTGATCCAGTAACTGCGAAAGATTTCGTATATGCTTGGCAACGTCTATTAGATCCAAAAACAGCTGCTGAGTATGCATTTATCGCATTCCCGATTAAAAATGCAGAAGTGGTTAATAAAGGAGAAAAACCTGTAACTGAATTAGGCGTAAAGGCGGTAGATGATCTTACGCTTGAAGTTGAGTTAGAGCAAGCGGTACCGTACTTCTTAAACTTAGTAGCATTCCCATCATACTATCCATTAAACGAAAAGTTCGTAAAAGAAAAGGGCGAGAAATTCGGTTTAGAGTCTGATACAACAGTTTATAATGGACCATTCGTTCTTAAAGATTGGAAGCATGAACAAGGATGGCAATTAAAGAAAAATGATCAATATTGGGATAAAAAGACTGTAAAACTTGAAGAAGTTAACTTTAGTGTTGTTAAAGAGGCTGCAACTTTAGTCAATTTATATGACAGCGGTCAAGTTGACTTTGCTTTATTAAATGGAGAGTTCGTTGATAAATACAGAAGTAAGAAAGATGAATTCGGAACATATTCACAAGTGAGTACGTATTTCATTCGTATGAACCAAAAACGTGATGGACAAGATACGCCATTAAAGAGCAAAAAAATGCGTGAAGCAATTGCGCTATCAATTGATAAAAAGAATTTAGCAAATGTAATTTTAAATGATGGATCAAAAGAAGCTGATTTCTTAGTACCAAAAGGCTTAGCGACTGGACCGGACGGTAAAGACTTCCAAGAAACATTTAAAAATGGTTTGAAACCAGATCCGAAAAAAGCTGCTGCAGCTTGGGAAGAAGCGAAAAAAGAACTTGGAAAAGATCAAGTTACAATTGAATTCTTAAACTACGATACTGGTAATGCGAAAAAAGTTGGGGAATATATTAAAGACCAGATTGAGAAAAACTTAAAAGGTGTAACAGTTAACATTAAACTTCAACCATTTAAGCAAAAACTAAAATTAGAAAGTGAGCAACAATATGATATTTCATATGGTGGTTGGAATCCAGATTATGCAGATCCAATGACATTCTTAGATATGTTTGAGTCTAAGCATTCTCATAACCAAATGAGCTTCTCAGATCCAAAGTATGATGAAATGGTGAAAAAAGCTGGAACTGAATTAATGGGTGATGCGAAAAAACGTTGGGAAGAGTTAGGAAAAGCTGAAAAAACATTACTTGAAGAAGATGTAGCGATTGTACCTTTATATCAACGTGGAGATTCTTATGTTTCACAACCAAATGTAAAAGGTGTAGTAAAACATAATATCAGTCCAGAATTTAGCTTTAAGTGGGCATATGTGACTGAAAAATAATAGAGTTGAAAAAGCATTTTAAAGTGGCTGAGCTACTTTGAAATGCTTTTTTTAGTATAGTTAAATAGAGAAGAATAAGGCGTATAGTACGGACATATAAGTAGATGGGGGATACATTATACTAAATTATGAAGATGAAAATCAGAATATTTAAAATAAAACTATTTACAAACGTGAAAAAAAGAGTAGAATAATATTAGTTATAATTTTCAGAAAATTAATCATTAGCAAGGGGTCTCTCAAGGGTTGGTATTGTACATATAATTGGGGAGGATACAAAAATGAAGAGAAAAAAGATGAAAAAATTAACAGCAGTTGTAGTACCAGTTTTAGCGATGAGCGTTGCATTGACAGCATGCTCTGGATCAGATGGAGAAAAGAAAACGACTACTACATCTAATAGTGGGGAAGAAAAAAAATCTGATATTAAATATGCAGCGAAGCAAGTATTGAATCGTACAGAAAATCAAGAAATTCCAACGATGGACACTTCTAAATCTACTGATACGTTAGGGGCACAAATTTTAGGGAACACAATGGAAGGTTTATATCGTCTTGATAAAGATAATAAACCTATTCCAGCTGCTGCAGAATCAAGTACGAAAAGCGAAGATGGTAAAAAATATACGTTTAAACTGCGTAAAGATGCGAAATGGTCAAATGGAGATCCTGTAACAGCGAAAGATTTCGTATATGGATGGCAGCGCTTACTTGATAAAAACACAGCTGCAGAATATGCGTTTATTGCCTACTATATTAAAAATGCAGAGGCAATTAATAAAGGTGAAAAACCTGCAACAGAATTAGGAGCAAAAGCTGTAGATGATTATACACTAGAAGTAGAATTAGAAAAACCGGTACCGTACTTCTTAAATTTATTAGCATTCCCGTCATATTATCCTTTAAATGAAAAGTTCGTAAAAGAAAAAGGGGAGAAATTCGGTTTAGAAGCAGATACAACATTATATAACGGGCCATTTGTAATGTCTTCATGGAAACATGAACAAGGCTGGCAGCTGAAGAAAAATGATAAGTATTGGGATAATAAGACTGTGAAATTAGAAGAAATTAATTATAGCGTTGTAAAAGAAGTGGCTACAAAAGTAAATTTATATGATACAGGATCGATTGACTTTACATTACTATCAGGAGAATTTGTAGATAAATATAAATCGAATAAAGATGAGTATGGTGAGTATGCAGAATCAAGTACATTCTTCTTACGTTTAAATCAAAAGCGTAACGGACAAGATACACCGTTAAAGAGCAAAAAGCTTCGTGAAGCAATTGCGTTATCAGTTGATAAAAAAGGTTTAGCAAACGTTATTTTAAATAATGGATCAAAAGCAACAGATCAATTGGTTCCAAAAGGGCTTGCGACGGGACCTGACGGTAAAGATTACCAAGATACGTTTAAAAATGGTCTGAAACAAGATACGAAAAAAGCAGCAGCAGCATGGGAAGAAGCGAAAAAGGAACTTGGAAAAGATCAAGTTACAATTGAATTACTAAGCTATGATGATGGAACTGCGAAAAAGATTGCTGATTATGTTAAAGACCAAATTGAGAAAAATTTAAAAGGTGTAACGATTAATACGAAAATTCAACCATTCAAACAAAAATTAAAATTAGAGTCAGCGCAAGATTATGAAATCTCTTATGCAGGTTGGAGTCCAGACTATGCGGATCCAATGACATTTATTGATATGTTTGAATCGAAGAGTCCATATAACCAAATGAGTTATTCAAACCCGAAATACGATGAGATGGTACAGAAAGCAGGTAATGAATTACTGTCTGATCCGAAGAAACGTTGGGAAACGTTAGGAAAAGCAGAAAAATTATTCCTTGAAGAAGATGCTGGGTTAGTTCCTTTATATCAAACAGGAAGATCATATGTAATGAAACCGAATGTAAAAGGAATTGTGAAACACAACATCAGTCCAGAATATAGCTTTAAGTGGGCGTATGTAACTGAGGATGGTGGAAAGAAATAACATGAAAGCATTTCAAAAGTGGCTAAGCTGCTTTTGAAATGCTTTTTTTAGTATAAGGAGAATAAAGCTTATTGAATTCTTGAGAAACGCCAGGGGCACTTTTAAAATTTCACTGTAGGATATTAGAAAAGAATGCAACGGTGGAAAGATAAATGCTAGTAAAAGATTTCATATGGATAAGGAAAAAATAGAAATTAGCAATAGAGAAGAATAAGGAGGGGTATGTTTACATATAGTAGGTGGGGGATAATTCATATAGTAGTAATAGTAAAATAGTAAGTTATTATCATAAAAAAATAAATATTTAGAAAATTTGTAAAAATACTTTACAAAACTTAAAAAAATAGTAGAATATTAATTAATAAGAATTTTCTGATAACGAAAGTTAATAGAGAATCTCTAAATGTTAATATCGTACATATAATTGGGGAGGGTACAAAAAATGAAGAGAAAAAAGATGAAAAAATTAACAGCGGTTGTAGCACCAGTTCTAGTAATGAGTATGGCATTAACAGCTTGCTCTGGATCAGGGGATAAAGATAAGGCAAGCACAACGCCGAAAAGTGGAGAAAAAGAAGGCGGAAAATTAGCTGCAAAGCAAGTAATGAATCGTACAGAAACGAATGAAATTCCGACGATGGATACTTCAAAAAATACAGATACGTTAGGTTCTCAAATTTTAGGAAACACGATGGAAGGGTTATATCGTCTAGATAAAGATAATAAGCCAATTCCAGCTGCGGCAGAATCTAGTACGACAAGCGAGGATGGCAAAAAATATACATTCAAATTACGGAAAGATGCAAAATGGTCAAACGGTGATCCTGTAACAGCGAAAGATTTCGTATTTGCATGGCAACGTCTAGTAGATCCAAAAACAGCTGCTGAGTATGCATTTATTGCATATTATCTTAAAAATGCAGAGGCAATAAATCAAGGGAAAGCAGAAGTTTCTACATTAGGTGTAAAAGCGGTAGATGATTATACACTTGAAGTTGAACTAGAAAGACCAGTACCGTATTTCTTGAATTTAATGGCATTCGCGTCTTACTATCCATTAAATGAAAAATTCGTAAAAGAAAAAGGAGATAAATACGGTTTAGAGTCTGATACGACAGTTTATAATGGACCGTTTGTGCTTACCGATTGGAAACATGAGCAAGGATGGAAATTAAAGAAAAATGATCAGTATTGGGATAAAAAGACAGTGAAGCTGGATGAAATTAATTATAGTGTAGTAAAAGAAGGGGCTACTAGAGTAAATTTATATGATACAGGTGCAATTGATTTCGCACTTTTATCAGGTGAATTTGTTGATAAGTATAGAAACAATAAAGAGGAGTTTGGAGCATATTCAGAAACAAGTACGTTTTACTTACGTTTAAATCAAAAACGAGGTGGGCAAGATACACCGTTAAAGAGCAAAAAATTACGTGAAGCAATTGCATTATCAATTGACAAGAAAGGTTTAACGAATGTAATTCTAAATGACGGTTCAAAACCAGTGGATTACTTAGTACCTAAAGGTTTAGCAAGTGGTCCAGACGGTAAAGATTTTGCAGAAACATTTAAGAATGGTTTAAACCAAGACTCGAAAAAGGCAGCAGCAGCTTGGGAAGAAGCGAAAAAAGAACTTGGAAAAGATCAAGTGACAATAGAGCTATTAAATTATGATACTGGTAATGCGAAAAAAGTTGGGGAGTATGTAAAAGATCAAATTGAAAAGAATTTAAAAGGTGTAACAGTAAATATTAAACTTCAGCCATTTAAGCAAAAACTAAAATTAGAATCAGAACAAGATTATGATTTCTCATATGGCGGCTGGAATCCAGATTATGCGGATCCAATGACATATCTTGATATGTTTGAAACGAAAAATTCGCAGAACCAGATGGGCTATTCAAATTCAAAATATGATGACATTATTAATAAAAGTAAGACGGAATGGATGGCTGATGCAAAAAAACGTTGGACAGAGTTAGGGAAAGCAGAAAAATTGTTACTTGAAGAAGATGTAGCGCTCGTACCTTTATATCAAAGTGGTAGATCATATGTTATGAAATCAAATGTAAAGGGAATTGTGAAACATAATATTAGTCCGGAATATAGTTTCAAATGGGCGTATGTAGAAGAGAAATAATAAAGTGAAACTTTTAATCAGTGGGGATTTGTTTCACCATCCCCATTGACTTTTGGCCTTCATCAATACAGCTTTTACGGGATAAAAGAAAAGAGCATTTTCAAGTTGAGGTATTATAACACTTGAAAATGCTTTTTTTTCTGTGCACTATTTTTTTCTGGATGAATATATGTATTATAGAAAACTTGAAGGAGAGTCCTATGGAACGAAATACTTACATCGATTTCCTAGCTTATTACGGAATAGGAAGTGCTCATCCAGGTGGTTTTACGTTAACAAAAAAATTGTTAGCACAACTGCCTCTTAGACATGGAGCGAATGTCCTTGAGATAGGTTGCGGCACAGGGAAAACAGCCGCTTACATGACAAAAGAATTGGGTTATAAAGTAACGGCGGTTGAAAAGAATGAAATTATGATTCAAAAAGCGAAAGATAGATGGTTGTTTAATGGTTTGAATATAAAATTGATACCAGGTGATGTGGAACAATTATCGTGTTTAAATGATTCGTATGAACTTGTGCTTGGAGAATCAATAATCGCTTTCACGAATAAAGAAAAGGTTATTTCGGAGTGTTATCGTGTATTACAGAAGAATGGTAAACTTGTTGTGATTGAAATGATTATTGATACTCACATTGAGAAGAATGAAGAGGACAAAATTGCCCAATTATATGGGATGAAAGAACTATTAACTGAGAATGAGTGGGTACTATTATTTCAGAAAGCAAATTTTGAAAAGATTACAATTGCTGGCGGTGGAACAATTGCAGAAACGATCTCTGGCTACATAGAAGAGCCGGAGTGGAATATATCAACATTTATTCCGAATGAGTTATATGAAGCTTGGGTCCAGCATGAAAATATACGACGTATGTATCAACATATTTTAGGGCACCGTATTTTTATATGTGAAAAATAGAGAAAAGGGTTGGCTAAAAACAGCCAACTCTTTATTATGTTAAATGAAAAATAATGCAGCTAAAGTAATTCCAAAGATAAAGCCAAATCCGAGTTCAACGCCCCAGTCACAACCGCCGCCACCCCAGCCACAACTATTGCAACCACGACCACCGCATCCACAGCCACCAAATCCGCCGCCACCGCATCCAAATCCACAGTTATCACACCTGCTAAGGCCGCCGCAAAGATCACAACCACCGTTTGCATACGCGTCATAGTATCCGAATCCTGTATCAAAAGACGAGCGCTGTTGCACCGGTTCAATCCATACAGAATTATTCGTCAAATCAATTATTTTACCTAAATGAATGCGACCATCCCGATCTTCAATTCGAACAACCTTACCGAAATAACGTTGACAAGTATCATAACATTTTTGTCTATGCATGTTCTTTCCTCCTTCCTCATTACAGTAATACGATATGTAAGGGGGACAAGTGCGGCTTGTACGAATGTCCTATCTATCATAATTGTTATAGGAAAGGGGAAATATATGAAAAGGATATATAGTGAGGAGGAAAGGGAATGAAATCTACCGATCAATTTCAGACGTATGAAGTTCCTTGGAAAGACTTTATAGAAGCATTGCGAGGTGAAATGAAGAAACAAATAGGAGCGGATATTATTGATACAGTAGTTTGTAATTTGGAAGATGGTTTTGAAGTATATACATATGTGCAGGGGGATTTGGATTTTGAATATAAGGAAGCACTTGAAAGAAAATATGGAAGTGATGCGAAGACTCCTAATGTGTTAACGATAATGCTATTAGCTAGTATTTATGGTGCAAGTGAAGAGAATATACGCTTACATGCGGATAATAAGGATAATCCAATTGTTGAAGTATATGTGAAACTTTAATCAGTGGGGGGTGTCCATCCCCCACTGATTATTAGACCTCACTAATCAAACTTTTTGTTAAGTGTTTTTAATATAAAAAGTAGGAAAAGTCTGTTTTAAGCGTGGAGCTTAAACAGGCTTTTTTACCTATATAATCGGATGGGAAATACTAGGGAAAATATTACTAAGTTATTTTATGTTTACATAACAAAGTTATGGTGTGTTAGTTGTCCTAAAATACAAGTCATATATCTTGTTTCCTCTCATAAATTTAAACATAGGAATTTGTCTACAAAGGTGGCGAAGCCTCATCATGAAAATTCGAAATTGTGCCACATTCATGTTGTTTCTATTTATATGGTTACCTTTTTCAGCTTTTGCAAAAGGAGAGGAGGCAAAGGAAAGGGTCGTTTCACTTGTATATGATGATTCAGGCAGCATGAGAAATAACGATCGCTGGAAATATGCCAATTACGCTTTGCAAAGTTTAGTTGCGCTATTAGATGAAAAAGATATATTTTCTTACGTTCCAATGAGTAAGCCGAATGATCCATTAAACATTTCGTTGACGAAGGATAAAAGGCAAACAGAAATTGAGGGAATTGGAGCACGGAAAACGTATTTAAATACTCCGTTTAGCGCAGTAGAAACAGCGATGCAATCTATAAAAAAGGAAGCAGATATAGATGGAAAACGTGAATTTTGGCTTATTGTATTAACTGACGGGGCATTTAATGATCTAGAGAAAGATAAGGTTGGCGGAAAAGAACAAATTACACAGAAGTTAGCGCAGTTTAAGAAAGAAATGGATGCAAAAAAGATATCGTTACATCCAGTCTTAATTACGATGGAAGAAGATTTAGGGCAGCAAGAAAAAGAACAGCTAAATACGTTTAAAGAAATATGGAAGAAAGAGATAAATGGTGTTACGATGCCGTCAAGCGGGGAGGATGGTATTGTAAAAAGTGTAAATCAAGTGGCAGCATTAGTTGCTAATCGTGATCCATTCTCCTCTGTTGAAGCGATTGTCAAAACGAAAGTAGTAGGGAAGAAAATAGAGATTACAACACCGTTCCCGTTAAAGCGTATGACGCTTGTGCGACAATCATCGTCTTTGTCTAATTATAAAGTTATGCAAATTTCTAAACCGTTACAATTGCAGTCTTCTTTTTCTATACATGCACCAGGAGAAGCTAAGTTATTCGGAAATATAGTGCATGTAAGTACAGCGAATCAGGAAGTGATTAAGCCAGGAACATATACGATAGAAGTAGATCAGGACATTGAGAAAGAAGGATTACAAGTACTTGTTGAACCGGCGCTTAATTATACTGTTTCTACGTATGACAAAGATGATAAAGATAGAACAAATGCTGAGAAAATGTATGCAGGTGTGACAGCTGTTATTGAAGCGAAGCCTACTGAATTGCCAGTTCAATCTTCTTATTTCCAAGCAGAAGTAGAAATAGACGGGAAGCAATATCCGATGAAGTGGGACGATAAAAGGCATGTGTTTTATTATGAAACGAAGCTTGGTAAAGGGCTAGTACGCGGGAAAGTTCATATGAACATAAAGGGATTTTATAGACAGACGAAAGAGTTTAAGATTGAAACAACTGAAAAGCCAAAATTATCACTTCAAACTGTTACGAAAAATTATGAAGAAAAAGTAACAAATTTAGAGAATAGTAAACCGTTTGTTTTACAACCACAGTTAGATGGTAAGTCGATGACAGAAGAAGCTGTAAAGAAACTATTAAAATCTACTGGTGTCACATCTAAACAATCAATCAACTATGAAATAAAGCAACATGGTAATCAAATTTATGTTTATCCTCGTCCACATTACTCCGACACATTCAATTTTACAGATACCGGCACCGTAGAAGCTACCATCACTATACAAGATCCAAAGTTACAAGAAGTAAAGAAAAGAATATCACTTCATATTCAAAATGCACCGTTTTATGAAAAATATGCGCTTATTTTTAAGTTTGTTATTCCTATCACTTTATTACTGTTAGTAGTAGGAATAATTGTTTTAGGATGGATTGTTCGTCCGAGATTTCACCGAAAAGCATTATTATATTATGAATGGGATCAAGAAGTAGCGAAAGATTGGCTTTACCAATCTGAACCAGAGTTACTTAAAAATAAATGGTGGAAGCACTATTTTGGCATTCCATTCCGAGCAGAAAGAAGGACGGTGCAATCTGTAACATTAATAGCGAAAAAAGGATCGAAATCTATATTTGTAGCGAAAGAATCGCAAGTAGTTGGGATGATTATTGATGGAATGTTTATAACAGAGGACGAGGTAGGAATGGAACATAAGACGCTGTATCCAAATGAACTTTTAGTAATTGATAGAGGGTATGGTAAGGAAATTTACAGGTACGAATGTGAATAGTGGATAGGGATAAGGATAAGGGCCGGTGGGTTCTTTGCGCTCTTTCCCCTTCATTTTAAACAAGCAAGAATAGGAAGGTGGTTCACATGACGTTACAAGTTCCAACGATATTAATTGGTTTAGGTGGAATCGGTAGTACTGTGACACATCAAATATATGAAAAATTACCAGAAGAGCGCCGTAAGAAGGTAGCGATGCACGTATTTGATACAGATGTGAATACATTGAGTAAATTTGATCATATTCGGAAGTTTAAAACGCAAACGAGCTCGAGTAAAACACCGAGGGAGTATATTGCAGGAGATCCAACGATTCCTGAGTGGTTTCCGATGGACCCGACTATACTTGATAAACCGTTAACAGAAGGAGCAGGACAGTTACGTGTCATTTCACGGTTAGCGTTACGTGCAGCAATGAAAGAAGATAAACTGACGTCGTTTTGGCAAGAAATTGAGAAGATTTTTCCGGTTACGAGTGATCAGACGGAATATGGTGTACGTGTCATTATTGTAACGTCACTGGCTGGCGGAACGGGTTCAGGAATGTTTTTACAAATCGCATTATATTTACGTGAAATGCTTCGAAAAAAATTACAGCATCATAACATTTTAATACGTGGTGCGTTTTTAATGCCGGATGTATTAGTGAAGACGAGGACGGTTAGTGCGAAAGAATTTGAAACTGTGCAAGCGAATGGCTATGCGTCTTTGAAAGAGTTGCACGCTATTACGCTCGGTTCTACTGGGGAATTATCAAAACGTGGTGGCGTAACAATTGAATTAGAATACCGTCCTGATCAAGTGGATGAGGATGGAAGAACAAATCATACGATTAAACAGCACCATTTACCATACAATTATTGTTTTTTATACGATTATGAAAATTTACATGGGCATCATTTACACAATTTATCGGATTATATGGAGCAAATGACAAATACGATTTATTTACAGTTATTTAGTCCAATGTCTACAAGTCATTTTGCACAAGAGGATAATCAAATTCAGCAATTGGCAGAATCGAGCGGGAAAGGTAGATATTGCGGAGCAGGAACGGCAAAGCTTATTTATCCGTATGAGCATGTGTTAAAATATTGTGCTTTAAAATGGGCAGTGCAAGGTTTAGATGAATCGTGGCTTCATTTAGATCAACTCTTTCAAGAGAAAAAGCAAAGATACGACCAAGATGTAAAACGCGGTATGCAGCGTGAAAAGCCAGAGCGCGGTAAAAGTTATTTAGAAGACTTAGAACATCTTGCTACTCGGCCAGAGCAGGCTCATATTTTCTATAGACAAATGTACAATGAAACGCGTGAAGGGGCAGAAGGTGGTAAGGTTGGTGTTGCAAAGTCTAAGTTATTTTTAGAGGCAGTTGAAAGCTATGTACACCGTACAGTGCAAAAAGATGAAGAGTTAAATCGCCTGCAGCATGAGTGTAAAATATCGGCTGCGAAGCTGAAAATGATGGAACAAATGAAAGGGGAAGTAGCGAGAGTTGATCATGCGGTTCGTTTATATGCGTATGCGATCCCGAGCCGTGTGCATGAACATGTAACGACACTTTTATATGACATGATTGAATCAGACCGTTTTTCACCAAGTGGTTCTGAGGGACAGTCATATCAATTAAATACATGGTTTTTAAAGAAAACAGATCCCGTTCATCCAGTAGCAGCACGTTTTATGTTATATGAAATTCGAAAGCAGTTAGTAGAAAAAATGAATCGGTTACATGAAAATAATGAACAAAAGCGTAATTTAATTCAAAACTACGATAAGAAATTTAATGTGAGTAATATTGATGGAACGGTAACGGCTGTTCGCCGCGTTGAAATTGCTCAGCAACAAGGCTGGTTTGGAAAAATGGTGAATAATCAGCAACGGTTGTTCAAAAAAGAATTTGAAGATATCGTAACGCAGTATGTACACAAATTAAGTGAGTATCGTAAAGAAATGTTATTAGAACTTGTGTATCAATCGCTATACCAAGCAGTTAATAAAATGATTCAATATTGGGAAAGGTTTTTTGATAATTTACACGAAACACGTGAAAATTTATTATTTGAAATTCAAAAACGAAGCAAGGAATTTGAAGGGAAAACAAACCCAACGAATGTATACGTATTAGCTGAAGAGAAATTACAAGAAAAGATATGGCAAGATATGCAGCAACATTTAAATTTAGGTGTATTACCGAAAGATATATCAGCGGAAATTTATATGAGTTTGTACGGAGAATATTGCAGGGATGCGAAAACGGAAGAGATTCAGTCGAAAAAGGTTGAAGATTTCTACCGCGAACATATACTGAGCTATTGTTATGACGAACTACAAGTACGCTATCGTGACAAATTAGAGCTGAATATCGTTGAGGCGTTACGAAAAGAAGCGGATTATAAGAAACGTGACCGTGATGAATACGTTCGTGAAAAAATTGAAGACCTCTTCCATTTAGCAAGTCCGTTCGTTCCGAAAGTTTCTCATCATAGAGAATTACAATATTGGGGCGTCCATCCATCTTTAAAACAAGAATTGCAAGAAGAGTTATTGCAAGAAATGTTCAAAGAAAAAGATACGGTAAACGAGGCGTTTTCACCATTTGAGGTCATTTGTTATCGCGCTCATTACGGATTATCGCTACAAGATTTTCCTAAGCTTTCATCTGGGCATATTGCAAACGGCTTTATGAATGATAAAGGTGACTACTTCCAATCGTATTATCGCCGCGTGAACAAATTAAATAGTAAAAAATCTAGTTTAACGCCGCACTTAGATAAATATTGGCACTTACCAGCCTTTATGCCGGACTTGAATGCGACTCAAACGAAATTAGATTATGATAAATGTAATCGGGCGTTACTATACGCATATATGTATCGCTGGATTAGCTTAGTTGCTGTTGATGGGCAGTTTGTGTATCAATATAACGGCGTTGGACGTAGCTTCTTAATTCAGTCGATGGGGAAAAATATTTCAAGCGAAAGTTATAAATTACACAGAGCATTGCTTCATAATCCGTTCATTTATGAAAACATCTTGTCCAGGTTTGAAGAAGAACAAGAAAAAGCTATGATACAAGGTGGACATTTATATACACATTCGTTCGTATTAGGAGCACAAGATGTAAGATGGCTCAGAAAAGAACACGTTCATAATCTTTTAGATATGATTTTAATGTATGACCGTGAAGCGAAATATGACCCGACGTTAGAAGAAACATCAGATGAATTATTAAGATTATTCCTTGATGAAATTGAGTTATACTTCCAAAACTATTACGGTACAGGTGCTGATATGGTTGCGAAGAAAGAAAAAGAAATGTTTATTAAACAATTGTGGGATCGTTCGTATGCGAAAGGGTATGTGGATCCAAATAGTGCACCGTATAAAAAGTGGCAAAATTTATTACACGTTCACGATGAAGAAGAATCGCCAAAAACGAATGTATAATGAGTGAAAAGGGAATCCTTAAGAGTGGCAATACAACTTTAGAAAAGAGGGATTCCGATGCCGTTTTTAGGAAGTGTATATCAAATATTTGGATTATATCCAGAAATTTATTATGGGATGATTTCAGCTGAGATACAAGAAGAAGCTCAGAAGGAGCATCTTGAAAATAGCATTGCAGAAACTGAAGTAGAAGAATAAAAAAAGTGCAGATGAAAATCTGCACTTTTTTGTTGGTTTTAAAATGGTGGCATAAGCTCAAATAAATTATTATTCCTAGATAATAATTTATTTGAGCTTATGCTGAGTTTATTTAAACTATATGTAATGGGAAATGTATAAAAATCAATACAAAAAAATGAATATAAATATAAAGATAGAAAAGAACAATGTTTTCGAGAAAATAATTATGCTTAAAAATAACATTTGATACATAATTAACCGCTACTGTTTAATTAGTTTTATTGTTGACAATATAATTAATTGTGTGATAAATTCAATCAGCATTCTTAGTGGTGTGTTGCTGCATTAATTATTTTAAAAATTTACTACGGCTTAAAAAGATTGATTTTTCTGTTTTTTTAAAGGATTGCAAGTCTATAGGAGAAAAGGAGTAAATTGTGTATATTTTTATTTTCTAAACAGAACAGTAATAAAGATTGTAATAAGTAAGAGATAAACTTGAAAAAGAGGTTTCAATGAATGAGTCTTTTAATAAAGAAAGCAATGGATGAAGAAAAGAAAAAAGTATTGAATCAAACTTTAGGAGCGATTGATCTAACTCTTTTAGGAATTGGGGCAATTATTGGTACAGGTATTTTCGTATTAACTGGTATTGTAGCGGCAAAACATGCTGGTCCAGCGATTGTATTATCCTTTATATTAGCAGCGATTGTATGTGCATGTGTAGCTTTCTGTTATGCCGAATTTGCATCTACAGTTCCAGTTTCGGGAAGTGTATATGCATATACATATATGACACTAGGTGAGATTTTTGCATTTATAGTTGGTTGGTGCGTTATGCTGGAATACTTATTAGCAACTTCTGCGGTAGCGGCGGGCTGGTCAGCGTATTTTCAGTCATTGCTACTAGGATTTAATATTCACATCCCTACAATTTTTGCTTCGGCACCTGGTATGGGGAAGGGTGGAATTATTGATTTACCAGCAGTTCTTATTATTTTAGTTGTTACATTTTTATTAAGCCGTGGTGCAAAAGAAAGTGCGCGTATAAATAATATAATGGTTATTATTAAACTGGCCGTTATTGTAGGGTTTATTATTGTAGGGACACAATATGTAAAACCGGAAAATTGGCAGCCATTTCTACCGTTTGGTTTTCACGGTGTAGTAGGAGGCGCTGCCACTGTATTCTTTGCTTTTTTAGGATTTGATGCAGTTGCAACAGCCGCAGAGGAAGTGAAGCGCCCACAACGTAACGTGCCGATTGGGTTACTTGTTTCCTTATTCATTTGTACCGTTCTATATGTAGGCGTTTCATTCGTGTTAACTGGAATGGTTCCGTTTACGGAATTGAACGTAGCTGATCCGGTTGCATATGCATTACGTGTTGTAGGAGAAGATAGAGTTGCTGGCTTGTTATCGGTGGGAGCAATAGCAGGGCTAACAACAGTTCTGTTAGTAGCTATGTTTGCATTTGTTCGTGTATCTTACTCGATGAGCCGAGATGGGTTGTTACCAAAAAGACTTTCAAGTGTTCATAAACGTTTACAAACTCCATTTTTTAATACGTGGATTACAGGTATTATAGCAGCTTTATTAGCGGGATTAGTGGATTTGAATTTATTGGCTAATTTAGTGAATATAGGAACGATAACAGCGTTTGTTTTTGTATCTATAGCTGTTATTGTATTAAGAAAGACACATCCTAATCTGAAAAGGCCATTCCGTGCTCCTCTAGTACCTTTTTTACCTATCGTTTCAATAGTAAGTTGTATATATTTAGCTTTGAACCTTTCTAAGCTTACTTTAATTAGTTTTGTGGCATGGATTATAATAGGTGTTTTTATATATTTTGTATATGCAAAAAAACATAGTAATGTTAGAAATGGAAATAGAGTATAATCTGTTGAAATAATACTTGTAATGTAAATGAAAACACGCTATTCGTTCTTTATTCTTATAAGAACAAGTAGCGTGTTTTTTCCTATTTAATAATGCCACTTTCTAAAATTTTGATAGTAGGTATTACTTTTACACTAGCTTTTGAAAAAGCATTAGGCCAATCATCTTCAACCTTTTTCCACTCTTTATATTGAAATGCTCTCGCATAATCACCAAATCCGAATGGATCAAGTTGCTGTTTTTGAATTTTGTGGATTAATTCGTTTAAATCTTTGTTTAGTTGCTTTGTAATAAGTGAAGTTAATTTCTTTTTATCTATATCTATATCCATATTGAATGTAATCTCAGATATGGCCACATTCAAATTCATTCCAACGTTGAACTTAAAATGGTTGTCATTATAGCCTGTATGAATATAACAAAACTACTGAAAGACTTTTGTAACATTTATGAAAGTCTTTTGAAAGGTATTTAAATTAAGATTGAATTCCGAACATGAAATTCGGATTAATAAGTAGATAAAAAACAAATAAAAAGTGAGGAATGACGTTATGAATGAAAAATACAAAAAAAGGATACCAAAAATCCTCCCTGTAGGAATTGCAATGGGGATTTTATTCAGCGCTAGCCCATTAGCAGGTCCATTAACAGAACATAAAGTGAAAGCAGATGTTGATACGGCCGCAACAATTATTACAACATTTGGAGAAATATATAATACGTTTCTTGCAGAGCCATTTGGGGAGTGGTTAGACGAAACTAGTGCAAAATCCCTTTATAACCGTGGTCTTGAAAACAGTGCTTACATAGCTCCTACTTTTCAAAAAGGAGAGTTTGGTATTACTGTGTTTGATTATTATAAAGATCAAAATTTTAGCAAGAAGGTTAAAATTGCTTATGCTGATGGGAAGGTTGAATATAAAACAATCAAGCATGGGCAACAACTTCGTATTAAGCAAGCTGGTACAATAGTAGACTTAACTCCTGATGAACCAGAATTATCTAAACATAATCTTTTGTATATTACACAAAAACAATTAGATGAAGGAAAGACAGGTGTTGCTCTTACAAACTGGCAAACCTTTTATCTAGAAAGTAGCAATGAAGGTCATTACACTAATTTAGCAGATAAATTTGTAAGACAAGCATTCCCAGGTGCTTATACTAAAGGTGGTGTGCTTGATGTCCGTTATAATTTTAGGGATCTGTTTAACCAACTACCAGAAGATAAACGAAAATTAGGAACAGCTACTTCAGAGCCGGTAAGTAAAGATGTTCTTTGGAATTATCTCACAAGCGATTCTGAAGATTTTGCAGATTTTCATGATCGTTCAGTGAATCTGTTAGCAGATACGAATCTGATTCTAGAAACATTTATTGGCGTAGGAAATTCTGTATTAGACGATAAACCTTACCAAATTATCCCGATTAAAAAAGGAAGCAATAAAGTAGTTGTAAAAAAAGGTCCAGAGTATCTTTCAGGGAAAGAAGGAACTGAGCTCCAATATTCAGGTTCAATCGGGGCTGACGAGATATTAGAACTTGTCCCAATCGAAAATTCTGGTAGCAATGAACTTCAATTTGATTTGATAAACAAGAATGGAGCACGTTTGACAGTTACTAACAACCGTGCTGAATTCACTACTGATAAGGAACTGCCATCTAACCTTCGTTTCACTGGAAAAACCAACAATGAACTTCATAATTGGTTAGTTGATTGGCATCCTAGTAAGGTAAATGAGACAAAGAAACACGAAGGAATGGAATATGCCGGATTGGAGTTCAAACATGATGAAAAAGATATCCACCTATGGACCGCATACGATTCTGGAAAATTGATAACGAATAGTTGGATAAAGAGACAGGACTCTCACTATTATGCGGATTCTTCAGGAATTCTTTTAAAGGGCTGGCAAGAAATTGAGGGGAATACGTATTATTTTCATCCAGATTCTAATCAAAGAATCCAAGGAATTGGCAGCTATGACGCATTCATTGATGGGAAGTACTATTACTTCAACGATGACGGTATTCTGCAGAAATCAGCATGGAATGGTTTAGAATATACCGATGCTTCAGGAGCGTTTATTAAAGAAGGCTTGAAAGAAATTGATAATAAAATTTATTATTTTAAAGATTACAAGGCTACTACAAATGAACTGCGTTTAGAAGATCAAGGGGTCATTCTTCACTTTTCTGACAAAGGTGCGCTTGAGAGAGCTACTGATTTGAATGGAAAAGCGCTAAATAGAATAACTTATGTTGCTCTTAATGAGAAAGAGTTGGTGTTTGAAAAAGATGGTTCTATTAGAAAAAATGGGGTCTCTAAAATCTTTTTACCTGGATTATTTGATGAAAAGGAGCAACCCGTACTGGTTTATTACAGCTTTGAAGAAGGGCCTGCCTATACTGGTTGGAAAGAAATTGATGGTAAAAAATATCATTTCGAGGGTGGCAAACACTATACTTTCGATGGTCATGAACCTATTGACGGAAAAAGATATTATTTTAATCAGGACGGAGAAGCTAAGCTAACTGGTTTTGATAAAGTTAACAATAAAATATACTATTATAACGATAAAGGCGAAATGCAAACAGGATGGCAAGAAATCGATGGTAAATGGTATTACTTCGATGAGTCTGGAGCAGCTAAAATAGGATGGTTCGAAGTTGGTGGCGGATACCACTTCCCTTATTACGGATACTTTACTTATTATGCTAAAGAGGATGGTTCTATTTATACAGATACCACGGTTGAAATTGATGGAAGAACCTATAATTTTGACAGCCATGGACACAAAGGCTATAAGTGACACAAAAAAGTCTATTTTTATAAGTATGACTCGTTAAAAGGGATGCCTTTACCTGATTTAAGCATACAACCCTAAAAAATAAAAATGCCTGTTCCACTCAGTGAGTGAGAAAATCGTTTGAAGAGTTAGCTTATATATACAAAAATGGACCATATTATGTACTGGATTTTATTCCTATAATATGGTCCATTTTATTTTTACAGGTATACTCATTTCTTGCCGTACAACAAAGGCGATTCGTCCATCCAGAATATGATGTGCTGTTGTGTCAGGACGCTCAGTTATTGATAATTGCAGAAAAAGATTTTTCACCACGTATCCATTTGTTAAAAGACCCCATTTGTTTGCTTTCTCCTTGTGATTTTTTATCCCGCTATTTGCGGGCAGCCCCACTGATTATAGTTTCACTTTATATGGGCTATTATGGATAGTTGCATGCAGACATATGCGTAGCTTAAATTTTATATTGTATATTTTAAAGTTTAACGCTATAATTATAGTGTTAAAGATGGAATCGTGATATGACCTGTTATGAATCTATCGTTTTATTTATGAATAAATGGATTGGTATTTTAGCAAGATGTGCTAATAAACTACTCCACCATGATGATAGCGTACCCGAAATGTGGTGCGTATATTTTCGTGGTGGAGTTTTTTTATTCTCAAAAAGGGGGAAAGACCATGAATGACAACATGGTTCATATTACAATTGACGGAAAAAAGTATACAGCGGAGCCCGGATCAACGATATTGGGTGTTATTAATGAAAACGGGATTGAACATCCGCAAATTTGTTACGTGCCAGAAGTAGATCCTATTCAAACATGTGATACTTGTATTGTAGAAGTTGACGGAAAGTTAATGCGTTCTTGTTCGGCAGTAGTGACGGAAGGTATGAACATTGAACGTACTTCTGTTCGTGCGAAAGAAGCACAAACAGAGGCGATGGATCGATTATTAGAAAATCATTTATTATACTGTACGGTATGTGACAACAATAATGGGAACTGTAAACTGCATAATACTGCAGAATTAATGGAGATTGAGCATCAAAAATATCCTTACGAACCAAAAGTTGATGTAAGTGAGGTTGATATGACTCATCCGTTTTATCGCTATGATCCTAATCAGTGTATCGCATGTGGTCAATGTGTAGAGGTGTGTCAAAACTTACAAGTAAATGAAACAATATCTATCGATTGGGAAGCTGAACGTCCTCGTGTTATTTGGGACGACGGAGTAGATATAAATGATTCTTCATGCGTAAGTTGCGGGCAATGTGTAACAATTTGCCCTTGTAATGCTTTAATGGAGAAATCGATGCTCGGTGAAGCCGGATTTATGACGGGATTAAAGCCAGATATTCTTGAACCGATGGTCGATCTTATTAAAGAAGTAGAACCAGGATATAGCGGTATTTTCGCAATATCCGAAGTAGAAGCGTCCATGCGCGAGACTCGTACGAAGAAGACGAAAACAGTATGTACATTTTGCGGTGTTGGCTGTTCATTTGAAGTGTGGACGAAGGGGCGTAAAATCCTTAAAGTACAGCCATCTTCAGATGCGCCAGTTAACGCAATTTCTACTTGTGTAAAAGGAAAATTCGGTTGGGATTTCGTAAATTCTAAAGAACGAATTACGAAACCTTTAATTCGTAAAAACGGAACGTTTGTTGAAACAACTTGGGAAGAAGCATTAAATGTAGTGGCGAATAAATTAGGCTCTATAAAAGAAGAGTACGGTAAAGGGTCTATCGGTTTTATTTCTTCTTCTAAAATTACGAATGAAGACAATTATGTCATTCAAAAATTAGCTCGACAAGTGTTTGAAACGAATAACATTGATAACTGCTCGCGTTATTGTCAATCGCCAGCAACAGATGGATTGTTCCGTACAATTGGAATGGGCGGTGATGCAGGAACGATTAAAGATATTGCACAATCTGGTCTTGTTATTATTGTAGGATGTAATCCGACAGAAGGTCATCCTGTTTTAGCTACGCGTATTAAACGTGCGCATAAATTACACGGACAAAAGCTCATTGTAGCTGATCTTCGTAAAACAGAAATGGCAGAGCGTTCCGATATCTTTATTAGCCCAAAACAAGGAACAGATCAAGTATGGCTAATGGCTGTTACGAAATATATGATTGAGCAAGGTTGGCATGATCAACAATTTATTAATGAGAATGTAAACTTCTTTGAAGATTTTAATGAGAGTCTTACAGAATATACACTTGAATATGCAGAAGAAATGACAGGTATTTCAAAAGCAACACTTATTCAAATGGCTGAAATGATTCGTGATGCAGATGGTACATGTATTCTTTGGGGGATGGGGGTAACGCAAAATACAGGTGGATCTGATACTTCCGCTGCGATTTCAAACTTACTTCTTGCAACAGGGAATTATCGTCGTCCAGGTGCTGGTGCATATCCACTTCGAGGCCATAATAACGTACAAGGTGCTTGTGATATGGGTACCTTACCAGGATGGCTTCCAGGATATCAGCACGTTACGAACGAGATGGAACGTACGAAATTTGAAATGGCTTACGGAGTGAAAATTGGTAGTGAACCAGGTCTTAATAATATTGAAATGCTTCGCGCAATTGACGAAGGGAAAATGAAAGCTATGTATCTTGTCGGAGAGGATATGGCACTTGTAGACTCTAATGCGAACCATGTACATGAAGTGTTATCAAGCCTTGATTTCTTTGTTGTGCAAGATGTTTTCCTTTCTAAAACTGCTCAATATGCCGATGTTGTATTACCGGCAGCACCATCTCTTGAGAAAGAAGGTACTTTCACAAATACAGAGCGCCGTGTGCAAAGACTATATCAAGTTCTTCCTACACTTGGAGATGCGAAGCCAGACTGGTGGATTGTGCAGGAGGTTGCGAATAAATTAGGTGCAAATTGGAATTATAGCCATCCAAGTGAAATCTTTGCTGAAATGGCAAGTTTATCACCACTATTCTCACAAGCAAATTATGAAGTGCTGGAAGGTTGGAATAGTTTCCATTGGGGAAGTTTTGATGGAACGAATACACCACTTCTTTTCCAAGATGGATTTAACTTCCCAGATAAAAAAGCTCGTTTTGCGATTGCTGACTGGGTACGTCCAGCTGAATTCCCAGCTGAGTTCGACCTTCACATTAACAATGGTCGTATGCTTGAGCATTTCCATGAAGGGAATATGACAAATAAATCAACAGGTATTCAAACGAAAGTACCTGGCGTTTTCGTTGAAGTTTCTCCAGAACTTGCAAAAGAACGTGGAGTGAAAACGGGATCATTAGTGCGCCTTGTTTCACCTTTTGGAGCATTAAAATTACGTGCGCTTGTAACAGATCGTGTAAAAGCGAACGAGTTATATTTACCAATGAACTCTACAGATAATGAATCGGCAATCAATTTCTTAACAGGTCCTGCAGTTGACATACGTACGAATACACCTGCTTATAAACAAACGAAAGTGCGTATGGAAGTGTTAGAAGTTGATGGCGAAAATCCGATGCCAAAAGCGAACCCACGTAATAAAAAACGTCATCCTCAAGCTGGTATTGAGGTTAATCGTAAGTGGGCCCGTCCAGGGTATGTGCATTTAACGGATAAGTAGGGAGGAGAAAAGAATATGGCTGCACCTATTAAAACGATTCAAAAACAAGAACGAACTGAAGAAGAAATAAAGCAGCAAAAGTTAGATGATTTAAAGGAGCTTCTAGCTAAAAATGAAGAAGCTCTAAATCAAATGTTTAATATAGTAGGGGAAATGAATGATATTGGCATGCTAGAAGCAGCGAATTCTATGCTGAAAGCGAAAGAACCAATCGCAAAGATTGTCCTCGGTCAAGTAACTCGTGAACCCGTTACAAATTTAATTAATAATATGATGGGCGCTGCAGGTGCTTTAACAGAACTTGACCCAGAACTTACGAAAAAACTTATAGCTAGTTTATTAGTAGGACTGGAAGAAGGTAGTGAACATCTAGAAAGTAATAAAAAGGTGGGGATATTCGATCTTATGAAAGTATTGAAAGATCCAGATATTAATCGTGCTATTGGGTTTGGTCTTCATTTCTTAAAAGGTATGGGTAAAGGATTAAAAGACGAATAAGCTTCAAAAAGTGAACCTTTTCGTCCAAATGTTTATGCAAAATAGTTTGGATGAAAGGGTCATTTTGGTAAAATATATATGAAAGTAAAATGAGTGTTTTTGGGGGTATGATTGTATGTCAAAAAAAGTACATGAATTTAATGATATGATACGAAAACTTCGAAAGGAACTTTTCGGAAAAGGACCGGAACGAATTCATACTGTATTTGCTGAAAATATGGCTATTGCAACTCTTTATGGAAATTTAACACCTACTGAAAAATTCATTTCAAGTACTATGGATGGTGCGGAAATGGTTCATATGGCTAGAACGAAAATGATTCAAGAAGTTTATGCTGCAAATTCAGGTGAACATTTGGAGGAACTTGTAGGAGCAAAATTAGTGAATCTATTTTCAGATATGAAAGTGGAAGAAGATATCGCAGTTTCTGTGTTTGTTTTTGATAAAAATATAACGTGAGAGAAGGGTACTGATCGTGAAACCGGTACAGGTAGAAAGAGAAGTTTTCCGTTATGAACAAGGGGCATTTAAGCATATAGAGGACAGCATTGTAACAGAGTTTCCAGTCACGATTAAAATGAACGGACAGGAGTTTGTTACAATGGTTAGTACTCCAGAATATATAGAAGACATGGTAATAGGCTTCTTAGCATCTGAAGGGATCATTCGGAAGTATGAAGAGATTGATGACATATGGATACAGGAAAAAGAAGGATTTGTACATGTAACGACGACAAAAGTAAACCCGTATTACGAACAAATGCAAAACAAACGTTATATTACTTCGTGTTGTGGTATGAGTAGACAAGGATTTGTTTTCGCAAACGATGCACTAAGCGCAAAAAAAATGAATGGTATCCATGTACAGGTTACTGTTGAAGATTGTTTTCGGTTAATGAATGAAATGCAGCAATCTGCGGATACGTTTCGTCATACGGGCGGGGTTCATAATGCAGCTTTATGCGATGTAAATGGTATTATTTTAAGTCGAATGGATATCGGTAGGCATAATGCACTAGATAAAATTTACGGTTATTGTTTAAAAAATAATATTTCGATAAAAGATAAAATCATTGTTTTCAGTGGTCGTATTTCTTCGGAAATATTATTGAAAGTTGCAAAGATTGGTTGTGAAATTATCTTGTCAAAATCAGCTCCAACCGAGTTGGCGTTGCAGCTAGCAGAAGAGTTAGGCATTACTACAATAGGGTTTATTCGTAATGAGTCTTTAAATGTATATACGCATCCAGAACGTGTTTTAAATATAAAATAAGTAAAAGTGAGGCAATAAAGATGAAATCAGTTACATTAGACAAATTGCAACGTCCGTTAAAGGATTTACGTATTTCAGTTACTGATCGCTGTAATTTCCGGTGCCGATATTGTATGCCAGAAGAAATATTTGGTCCTGAGTACTCGTTTTTGTCTAATGATAAAATTTTATCTTTTGATGAAATTGAAAGGATAACACGTATTTTTGTTTCTTTAGGTGTGAGAAAGTTACGAATTACAGGCGGAGAACCGTTGCTTCGAAGAGGACTTCCGCAGCTTATTGAGCGGCTTCATAAAATAGACGGTGTGGAGGATATCGGTTTAACAACAAATGGATCGTTACTTAAAAAGTTTGCGCCTGATTTATATAAAGCGGGTTTATCACGTGTGACAGTTAGTTTAGATTCTTTAGAAGAAGAGCGCTTTTTCTATTTGAATGGGAATAGAAGCAGATTACAAAAAGTTCTTGAAGGTATACAGGCTGCGGCTGAAGTTGGTATGAAAATTAAAATAAATATGGTCGTGCAAAAGGGGAAAAATGAACAAGATATTTTGCAGATGGCGCAATATTTTAAAGAAAATAAACATATTCTTCGTTTTATTGAGTACATGGACGTTGGAAATTATAATGGTTGGGAGTTAAAAGAGGTCGTTTCTAAACAAGAAATAGTAGATGCCATTCATAAAATTATGCCATTAGAACGGATAGAAGCGAATTATGCTGGTGAGGTTGCTACTCGCTATCGTTATATTGGAAGCGATGAGGAAATAGGTATCATTTCATCAGTAACCGACTCTTTCTGCTCATCATGTACGAGAGCTCGTATTTCTGCGGAAGGAAAATTGTATACTTGTTTATTTGCTTCTAAAGGAAATGACTTGAGAGAATTACTTCGATCTGGATACACTGATGAGGAAATAACAGATATCGTACGCGATATATGGAATAACCGAGAAGATCGATATTCAGAGGAACGCTTAAGTAATAGTAATAAAAAAAGAGTGCCTAAAATTGAAATGTCACATATCGGTGGTTAATGTATAAAGCTAACATAATAGTGAAAAATGGAGAGTGTACAAGAATTGTAGATTTTCTATTTTATAGTAAAAATGATGATTGATATCTCTGTAAAAGGTGTGCAGAGAAATTAAGCAGCATTCAAAAACCTTTATTTTGAGGAGGTTTTTTGAAGCTGCTTTTTTATTTGGAGAAAATGGAGGAATTAGTAATGGCATTTCATAAACCGGAACAAATTGCTGAACTCGTAATTGAGGCTGGTGTTCAAAAAGTAAGTCAGGCGCTGCCAGCAATGCTTATTCTCGGTTTTTTAGGAGGAGCGTTTATTTCATTAGGATTTTTACTTAATATTCGAGTTTTAGGTAATTTACCGGAACGCTGGGGAAGTTTAGTAAATATTTTAGGAGGAGCTGTGTTTCCTGTTGGACTTATGCTCGTAGTATTAGCAGGAGGAGAATTAATTACAGGAAATATGATGTCACTGTCAATGGCGCTTTATGCAAAGAAAATTACATTGATAAGTGTACTAAATAACTGGGTTTGGATTACTTTTATGAATTTTGTGGGAGCTATTTTCGTTGCGTATTGTTTTGGTCATCTTGGCGGATTAACAGAGGGAGATTATTTAAATGAAACATTAGCGATAGCGGAAGGAAAGCTGCATGAATCATTTGGGAGAACTTTAATTTTAGCGATCGGTTGTAATTGGCTCGTTTGCCTTGCACTTTGGCTTGCTTATGGGACGAGTGATTTGGTCGGAAAGATAGTCGGAATATGGATTCCAATTATGGCATTTGTAGTGATTGGTTTTCAACAAGTAGTAGCAAATATGTTCGTCATCTCAGCAGTTATTTTTGCGGGTCATCTGACGTGGATGGATCTTGCTAAGAACTTTGTTCCTGTTTTTATTGGGAATGTAATTGGAGGAGCTGGGTTTGTAGGATTTGCTTACTTTGCCTGTTATCAAAAACAAGACTCTAAAGTGAAATAGATTTTTTGAAAGGAAGGGTATGCAATGGAGGAGCGGTATTCCCGGCAACAGTTGTTCAAACCGATTGGGAGTAAAGGCCAAGAAAAAATTCGGAATAAACATGTGTTAATTGTAGGCGCGGGTGCATTAGGAAGTGCAAGTGCAGAAAGTTTCGTACGTGCAGGTATTGGGAAGTTGACGATTATTGATCGTGATTACGTAGAATGGAGTAATTTACAAAGACAACAACTATATTCTGAACAAGATGTGAGAGACAAAATTCCGAAAGCAATAGCTGCTAAAAATCGATTGGAACAAATTAATTCGGAAGTGAAAATACATGCTTTCGTAATGGATGCATGTGCAGAAAACATGGAAGGGCTATTAGAAAATGTCGATGTAATCATTGATGCAACAGATAATTTTGATATCCGATTTGTAATAAATGATTTATCACAAAAACATAATATTCCGTGGGTGTATGGCTCTTGCGTTGGATCATACGGTATGAGTTATACGATTATTCCACAAAAAACACCGTGTTTACATTGTGTACTGAAGAATGTTCCTGTTACAGGTGTGACGTGTGACACGGCTGGGATTATTAGTCCAGCTGTTCAAATCGTCGCAGCATATCAAGTGGCAGAAGCACTCAAAATTTTAGTGGAAGATTTCTCAGCAATTAGAAAAGCATTTTTCATGTTTGATATATGGAGTAATCAAAATCATTTTATAAAACTAGGGAAAATAAAAACAGACACTTGTCCTTCGTGCGGTTTGAATCGAACTTATCCTTATTTATCATACGAAAAACAAACGAAGGTAGCTGTTTTGTGCGGAAGAAATACCGTTCAAATTAGACCGGTAGAAAATAGACAGTACAATTTTGATGATATTGAAAAAGTATTAAAAAAACTTGGGAAAGTAGATCGGAATCCGTATTTACTATCTTGCCAACTAGATGATTACCGCGTCGTTATTTTTCAAGATGGTCGTGTTTTCATTCATGGCACAAATGATATTCCGAAAGCGAAACAACTATATTATCGCGTATTCGGTTAATAGAAAGGGTTGTCGATAATGGAAAGAAGAGTGCCAATTACGGTTGAGGAAGCTGTGCGTAAAGTAATGGGATTTGCTAGTAGTGGCTTAAAGGAGCTACTACCCCTTGAATTAGCTTACGGACGTATATTAGCAGAGGATTTAGTAGCTGACCATGATGTACCTTCATTCAATCGTTCACCGTATGACGGATTTGCTATTAGAGCAGAAGATACTACTTTAGCGAGCTATGAAAGTCCAACTACATTTGAAGTAGTTGGAGAGATTGGTGCAGGCTCGATATTTCATGAAGAACTCGTGCCGTTTCAAGCGGTTCGAATTATGACAGGAGCACAAATTCCGAAAGGGTGTGATGCGGTTGTCATGTTAGAACTGACTCACCAATATGAGGATGCTGGAAACAAGTATATGGAAGTGAAGCGACCGTTCAAAACAGGTGATAATATTTCTTTTCAAGGAGAAGATGCTCGTAAAGGAACAGTCCTTGCAAAGAAAGGATCATACATTAATCCAGGTATTTCAGCTCTTCTAGCCACATTCGGTTATAGCGAGGTGCCAGTTGCGAGAAAGCCTGTAATTGGATTGTTAGCGACTGGTAGTGAATTACTTGATGTAAATGAGTCATTAGAGCCAGGGAAAATTCGAAATAGTAATACGTATATGATATTGTCTCAAATTAGAAGAGCGGGCGGAAGAGTAAAATATTTTGGAAAGTTTAGCGATGATTTTGATACATGTTTCACGTCTGTGAAAGAAGCGTTAAGCCAAGTAGATATGCTAATTACAACAGGTGGCGTATCAGTTGGTGACTATGATCATTTACCAGCTATATATGAAAAATTAGGAGCGTCAGTTCTTTTTAATAAAGTTGCAATGCGACCAGGAAGTGTAACGACTGTAGCACAATTAAACGGAAAGTTATTATTTGGTTTATCAGGAAATCCATCTGCTTGTTACGTAGGATTTGAATTGTTCGTAAGGCCGTGTATTCGGACGTATATGTTTAGTGGAAAAGCACATTTAAAAAGAGAAAAAGCATTGTTAGGAGAAGATTTCCTAAAACCGAATCCATTTACAAGATTTGTACGAGCGAAACTGACATATAACGAAGGGCAATTAACCGCTTATCCGTCAGGGTTTGATAAATCTAGCTCGGTTTCTTCTCTAGCGGAGACAAATATATTTATTGTACTTCCGGGTGGAACGAGAGGTTATAAAAAAGGTATGTTCGTAGACGTTCTCTTGTTGGAGGATAACGAAGGTAGTGAATGGCCTTGGACATTTTATAAAGTGAGAGGTGGTTCTAATGGGACAGGCTCTATTTGAGATTGTAGATATACCAATTGTAGTTGAAGAAGTAACGAATAAAGTGGCAAGAAGAGAAGCAGGTGCGATTACAACGTTTATTGGTACGGTGAGAGAATTAACAAAAGGAAAACGAACGTTACATTTAGAGTACGAAGCATATAAACCGATGGCAGTAAAACAGCTTACGAGAATTGGTGAAGAAATTAATGAAAAGTGGTCGGACGCAAAAGTAGCAATTACGCACCGTGTAGGGCGGCTAGAAATAATGGATATTGCAGTAGTCATTGTAGTTTCATCACCGCATCGGAAAGTAGCTTATGAAGCGAATGAGTACGCGATTGAACGTATAAAAAGGATCGTTCCAATTTGGAAAAAAGAATTTTGGGAAGATGGAACGATGTGGATTGGAGATCAACTTGAGAATACGCCTTATCCAAAAGGAAAACCAAAGAAAGAAGAATGAGAAATGATTACAATTTTACTGTTCGCAAATTTGCGTGAGGAAGTCGGATTAGATCGATTAGTAATTTTAGAGAAACAAGAAATGAATGTTTGGCAATTAAAAGATCGGTTGAAAGAAAGTTATCATTTGCAATCTTTGGATACAGTAATGGTTGCGATTAATGAAGAGTTTGTAACGAATGAAGAAATGATAAAAGCGGGAGATATAGTCGCATTAATCCCACCTGTTAGTGGGGGATAATCAGGAAAACATGAATAGTTTTTCATAGCGATAGTTATTAAGAAACTTAAGGAGTTCAAAACAGATGAGAAAAGTGGTGACTATCTTTCATCGGTTGAAGCGATAAGAAGCTGTATATAAATTCGAATACGAGAAGGGATGAGTTCTATGCTTACTCATGAACAAATCATGAATGCTTTAAAACATGTGGAGGATCCAGAGTTACACAAAAGTATTGTAGAATTAAACATGGTTAGAAATATACAAATGAATGGAACAGAGGTTAAACTTGAGGTAGTACTAACAATTCAAGGTTGTCCGTTAAAGGCAAAAATTCAGCAAGATATTGAAGAATCACTTTACGCAATTGGTGCCTCTAAAGTGGATTTGACATTTGGTTCTATGACAAGAGAAGAACGTGCAGCTTTAACAGAGAAGTTAAAGAAAAATACTAGAACAGAAACTGGTATGCCGAGCATGCTTCGCCTTGATTCAGGTGTACGTTTTATTACTGTAACGAGCGGAAAAGGTGGAGTCGGAAAATCAACGGTGGCAATTAATCTTGCAACGGCTTTAGCACGTATGGGGAAAAAGGTCGGGATTTTAGATGCAGATATATATGGTTTTAGTATTCCAGCTATGATGGAAACGAATCAGAAACCAACGATGATTGATCAAACAGCAATTCCAGTCGTTAGTCACGGTGTTAAAATAATGTCAATGGGATTTTTCACAGAAGGAAATAACCCAGTTATGTGGCGCGGACCGATGTTAAATAAATGGATTCAAAATTTCCTTGCAAATACGCACTGGGGAGAATTAGATTATTTATTGCTTGATTTGCCACCAGGTACAGGAGATGTTGCTATTGATGTTGCGGCGATGATCCCGCAGGCGAAAGAGATAATCGTTACAACTCCGCACAATGTAGCTTCATTCGTAGCATCTAGAGTAGGTGTAATGGCACAACATACGAAACATGAGATTTTAGGTATTGTGGAAAATATGGCTTATTATGAAGAACAAGATGGATCGAAAAATTACCTCTTCGGAAAAGGCGGCGGTGAAATGCTCGCAGAACAATTGCAAACAGAAGTAATTGCCAAAATACCTTTTGCAAAACGTGAAGAAAATAACGGTTCATCTGTATATGATGAAGATTCTCTTGTTGGAGAAGTGTTTACATCGTTAGCAGAAGATATTATTTATAAAGGATAGGGGAGGAAGTTTAGTATGGCATGTAATATTGATCATTCCATTGAAGATGTAATGAATAAGCTTGAAAGTCAGAAGAGTTTTTTATCTGAGGAGATTTTTACAGGATTAAAAGAATTTTTGCAAGGTAATCATTCACAGGAAATATTAAATGATGTCTTTCATCTTTTAAAAAAGTATGACTTAGTTAGTGAAGAAGAACGGGAGACGAGGAATGCGCAATTAATGCTGATTATAAGATAAATACTCTTTGGCTTTGTTTTTACAGAAGGGGTGAATGTGATGGATATGAAAAAGATGATTGAAGCGATAGAAGCAACCAAAATGAATGACGTAACATTATCGCTTCCTCATTTACATCAAAAGCTTGTGAAGTTGTATAGTCAAAAAGATAGTGAAGAGTATACGGAGCTATTAAAATATATTTTATCATTATCCGTGCAGATGGATTTACATTTCGTATTGAAATATTTTGGTGTGCGCCCGGTTGTTGCTGCTGATGAACGTATGCAATTTCAAGAAATATTTAAATATTTAGCTAAGAAAGATGATAATGGGGAATGGTTTTTAAATTTGGTAGCTTTATATGTAGGGTTACTTGTCGTCCTTCATTTCGACGAGAAAGAGATTGAGAGAAACTTTTTTGAGGATATGGCTACAGTAGGTGAAGGAAATGAAAGCGAAATATAAACGAAATATAAACGGATGCTTATAACATCTTTCTTTTTAATAGCGATAATCGCGCTTTTAATTGGTTATTTAAATGTTATAGATGCAAAAATAATTAATTAAAAGCCGTGAACTAAACTTGTTTGTGTGAGCGTATTAAAGAGTGTTCTTCAGTTGTTTCCATCGTTTTTTCATGTTACCATTAAGCGAATTTTTCATAGGGAGAGAAAGCAATGAAATGGATTTATTTTATTATTATTAATGTTATAGCTTTTAGCCTTATAGGGCTTGATAAACGAAAAGCGAAGAAGAAGCAATGGAGAACACCAGAAAGTACGTTATTTTTATCAGCAGCAGCTGGAGGGGCAGTTGGAGCTTGGATTGGTATGTATATGTTTCATCATAAAACGCATAAAAAGAAATTTGTTTTCGGCATACCATTACTTGTTGTTATAACGGTATGTTTACTTTTCGCTGTATGAGAAATGTCGAAAGAATTGCGGATTGATTATTGGTAAAGTAAGCATGTGAGACCGTATAATGGAGAAAAATGAGAAGAGGAGAAAAAGGAAGATGGGGAGTCAATCAGCACAGCAAAAAAAAGGGATTATATATGCGGCTGGTGCTTATACGATGTGGGGAATTCTACCAATCTATTGGAAATGGGTTGAGGAAGTTCCAGCAGATGAAATATTAGCGCACCGCATCGTTTGGGCGTTCGTTTTTATGTTAATCGTATTAGGTGTTACGAAGAGGTTTCGCCAGTTTATTGGAGAGTTCGTGAATCTTTTTAAACGACCTAAATTATTAATGTCATTAACAATAGCTTCAGTCTTGATTAGTGGGAACTGGTTTGTCTACATATGGGCCGTAAATCATAATCATGTTATTGAAGCAAGTCTTGGCTATTATATTAATCCACTCATTAGTATTTTACTTGGTACAGTTGTTTTAAAGGAAAAGTTAAACTTTTGGCAATATGTTGCAGTTGGTTTAGCGGGAGTAGGGGTTATCATTTTAACAGTACGTTTCGGATCTATTCCGTGGGTTTCTCTATCACTTGCCCTTTCATTTGGATTATATGGATTAACGAAAAAATTGTTAAATTATGATGCGACAATTGGACTTACGATGGAAACAATGTTAGTGACACCGTTTGCGCTAATTTATCTCGTTATGACAGGAGCACATGGCTTCGGTTCATTTGGATCGATTTCCATGCTATCGACGTTACTTTTAATAGGTGCAGGTATCGTTACAGCGTTACCGCTTTTTTATTTTGCGAAAGGAACACAACTCATTCCGCTTTATATGGTAGGGTTTCTACAATATATTGCGCCAACGATTAGTTTAATTTTAGGTGTATTCGTATTTGGAGAACATTTCACATCTACTCATATGATTGCGTTTAGCTGTATATGGGTTGCTTTATTTGTATTCTCGGTAGCGAAAACAAAGTTTTTAGTGCAGAAACAACCGAAATTCATAAAAAATAAATCAGCAAAAGTATCATAATGCGTAGTATTTTCTACGCATTTTTCTTTATACTTATATTATATAGAATTTCCATTATAGTCAGTGAGGAGCTGAGAATGTGGAAACAATTTTACATAATGATCCGCTTATGGCCGCTGTGATTTCGTGGTTTTTAGCACAATTAACGAAAGTTGTCTTTAAGGTAGTTAAAACAGGTGAATTTGATTTTGCAAAGTTTTTCGCTTCAGGTGGCATGCCAAGTTCTCATGCTTCAACTGTTACAGCACTTGCGACAGGTGTTGGAGTTGTGGAAGGTGTGGAGAGTACCATATTTGCCGTTGCTGCTATTTTTGCGATCATTGTTATGTATGACGCTTCAGGAGTAAGACTTGCAGTAAGTAAACAAGCGAAAATATTGAATGAGTTTTTTCATGGTAGACAAACAGAATATAAGAAGCTAAATGAGCTTGTCGGACATACGCCGTATGAAGTAGTAGTCGGTGCTTTATTAGGGATTATTGTCGGAGTGGGGTATTGCTTATGAGCAGAACATAATATGTGTTCTGCTTTTCTTTGTTTTTACACATATTCGGCTTCTTTTTTGAATATCGTTATACGGATTTCGAAAGGGTGGGTGAATACCTTGTTATTATATGAAAAAGTGCAAGAAGAAATAGTGAGAAGAACAACTGCACTTCAGACGATGCAAAGGCAAGATGGTACGTGGAGGTTTTGTTTTGAAGGAGCACCATTAACAGATTGCCATATGATTTTTTTATTAAAATTATTAGGTAGAGATAAAGAGGTAGAACCGTTTGTAAAAAGATTAGCGTCACTTCAAACAAATGAAGGAACATGGAAATTATATGAAGATGAAGTAGGTGGCAATTTATCTGCTACAATTCAATCCTATGCTGCCTTACTTGCTTCAAAAAAATATACAAAAGAAGATGCGAATATGAAGCGAGCGGAAATGTTTATAAAGGAACGTGGCGGGATAGCGCGCGCTCATTTTATGACGAAGTTTTTATTAGCGATTCATGGAGAGTATGAATACCCTTCACTCTTTCATTTGCCAACACCGATTATGTTTCTACAAAATGATTCGTCCCTTAGTATATTTGAATTAAGTAGTTCAGCACGTATCCATTTAATTCCGATGATGGTTTGTTTAAATAAAAGGTTTCGTGTCAGTAAAAAAATATTGCCGAATTTAAGTCATATTGCGGGCGTGGGCGGAGGGTGGTTTCGAGAGGAGCGTTCTCCAGTCTTTCAAACAGTAGTAAGTGATGTGAAACAAATTATATCTTATCCGCTTTCTTTACATCATAAAGGATATGAGGAAGTAGAACGTTTTATGAAAGAGCGTATCGATGAGAATGGAACGTTATATAGTTACGCAAGTGCTTCGTTTTATATGATTTACGCTTTACTTGCATTAGGTCATTCTATTCAATCACCAATTATTCAAAAGGCTATAACAGGGATAACATCTTATGTATGGAAAATGGAAAGAGGAGATCATTTGCAAAACTCTCCGTCAACTGTATGGGATACAGCTTTACTTAGTTATGCATTGCAAGAGGCCCATGTTCCGAAAGAAAGTAAGATGATTCAAAATGCGACATCGTATTTATTGAAAAAACAGCATAAGAAAAAAACTGATTGGAGTGTGCATGCACCAACGCTTTCTCCGGGTGGATGGGGCTTCTCTGATGTGAATACGACAGTCCCAGATGTAGATGATACAACAGCCGCTTTAAGGGCATTGGCACGAAGTAGAGAAAATGAAAATGTAGAGGATGCTTGGAAGAAAGGGGTCAATTGGATTACAGGATTGCAAAATAATGATGGTGGCTGGGGAGCTTTTGAAAAAGGGGTAACGAGCCGTATATTAGCAAATTTACCAATCGAAAATGCAAGCGATATGATAACAGATCCCTCTACACCAGATATTACAGGAAGAGTATTAGAGTTGTTTGGAACGTATGCACAGAATGAATTACCAGAGAAACAAAAACAAAACGCAATAAATTGGTTAATGGACGTACAGGAGGAAAATGGATCCTGGTATGGGAAATGGGGGATTTGTTATATATATGGAACGTGGGCGGTGATGACTGGTTTACGGGCACTAGGGATTTCTTCTACTCATTCTTCATTGAAACGAGCCATTTTATGGCTTGAACATATACAGCGTGAAGATGGTGGCTGGGGAGAATCTTGTCAAAGTAGTGTGGACAAAAGATTTGTTACTTTGCCATTTAGTACTTCATCCCAAACAGCATGGGCATTAGATGCACTCATTTCTTACTATGATAATGAAACACCAGCTATTCGAAAAGGTATTTCATATTTGCTTGCGAATTCTAATGGAAATGAAAAATATCCTACTGGAACAGGTTTACCAGGTGGATTTTATATTCGTTACCATAGCTACACCCATATATATCCGCTACTTACCCTGGCGCATTATATAAAAAAATATAGAAAATAAACCGAGAGATATCTCTCGGTTTATTTCGTTGGGTAGTAGGTCCCTGTTGAAAAAAATAAGGTTGTTATTCACCTTATTTTTCTGTTGATTGGCGTTGTTGACGTGCATCAGCGGCATTTGCACGTGCGTTTGCTTCTAAGTCATTGTGGTCAGCGAGTTCACGAGAGAACTCAACATCAATGCCATCAGTAGCTTTGTTTTGTTTGAAATTCTTTTTGTTCATTCGGCACAATCTCCTTGTGTTTTATGCGACGTTGCAAAGTTAGTTTGACACAAATAGACTTTTTTATACAAAGAGGATTTGGAAAGCAAGGGGCAGAAATATACAGTATAAGTAATAGAAATGGGGGATAGGGATGGAACTTTTAAATGGGAAAACAGCTGTTATAACAGGTGGTGCGCAAGGGATAGGAAAAGAAATCGCAAAGGTTTTTGGGAAATTAGGGGCTAAAGTATTAATAAGTGATGTGAATGAAGAAAAATTACAAGAAACGACAAATGAATTAATCGCAGAAGGATATGAAGTGAAGCAGTATCGTTGTGATGTGAGTAATCAAAGTGATGCGAAATCATTAATTGAATATGCTGTCCAAACATTTGGGACACTACACATTTTAGTAAATAATGCAGGAATTACGCGAGATGCTATGTTACATAAAATGGAGAAACCAGCATGGGAACAAGTCCTGCAAGTAAACTTAACAGGTGTGTTTTATTGTATGCAACCAGCTCTTCTATATATGAGACGGCAAGAATATGGAAGGATTATTAATATTTCTTCTATTAGTAGAGAGGGAAATATTGGGCAGGCAAACTATGCGGCAACGAAAGCTGGAGTTGTTGGTTTAACGAAAACAGCAGCGAAAGAAGTTGGAAGTTTCGGTATTACTTGTAATGCAATTTGTCCAGGGTTTATGGATACAGATATGACAAAAACAATACCGGATAAAGTGAAAGAAAAGATGGTTGGAGCGATTCCAGTTGGTAGAATTGGAACACCAGAAGATATTGCAAACGCAGCGGCCTTTTTAGCATCAGAATATGCATCTTATATTACGGGAGAAGTATTAAACGTGAGCGGGGGACTGCAGGTTTAAAGGAATACATAATGAAAAGAACCTGACCGGATAGATCAGGTTCTTTCTCATTAGTTTAGGTTGAGCCAAACGCTCTTCACTTCTGTATAGTTATTTAATGCGTAAGATCCCATTTCACGGCCAAGGCCGGATTGTTTAAATCCTCCAAATGGAGATGCTGCATCAAAGACGTTATAACAGTTTACCCATACTGTACCAGCACGTACTTTACTTGCAACATAATGTGCTGTTTTAACATTTTCTGTCCAGACACCAGCAGCTAAACCGAACTGTGATTTATTCGCACGTTCAATTACTTCATCAATATCATTAAACGGCAATGCGGAAATAACTGGACCGAAAATTTCTTCCTTAGCGATTGTCATTTCATCATTTACATCAGCAAATACTGTTGGAGAAACGAAATATCCTTGATCGAATGGTTTGTTGCCCCCGCAAAGTACTTCGGCACCTTCTGCAATGCCTTTTTCAATATAGCCCATTACACGCTTTTGCTGTTCTTCAGAAACGAGAGGACCAATTGTAGTTTCTGGATTTAGACCAACGCCTTGATTTAATTTTTTAGAATATAGAACGAGATCAGCCATGACATTATCGTACATTTTCTTTGGAATAAATAAGCGTGAGCCCGCACAGCACACTTGCCCTTGGTTAAACATAACACCAGAAAGTGCAGCCGGAATCGCGCGAGATAAATCAGCATCTGGCAAAATGATATTTGGTGATTTACCACCTAGCTCAAGTGTAACTCGTTTTAACGATTCAGATGCTTGTCTCATAATTTGTTTACCGACTGGAGTAGAACCTGTAAATGCAATTTTATCAACGAGTGGATGATTAACGAGAGCTTGTCCAGCTGATTCACCGAATCCAGGAACGATATTAATAACGCCTTTCGGGAATCCAGCTTCTTCAATTAATTCAGCTAAGTATAGGGCGGATAGTGGAGTTTGTTCTGCAGGTTTTAAAACGATTGTACATCCTGTTGCAAGGGCTGCCCCCATTTTCCACATTGCCATAAGAAGTGGGAAGTTCCAAGGGATAATTTGACCGACAACACCAACAGCTTCATGGCGTGTATAGTTAAAATATTCACCAGAAACAGGGATTGTTTGTCCGACGATTTTTGTAGCCCAGCCAGCGTAATAGCGCATATGTTCAATTGCAAGAGGGACGTCTGCTGCTAAAGTTTCGCGGATTGGTTTTCCGTTATCTAAAGTTTCAAGCTGTGCTAGTTCTTCTTTATGCTCTTCCATTAAATCAGCAAGCTTGTACATAAGGCGGCTTCGTTCAGCAGTACTCATGCGTGACCAAGGGCCTTCATCGAAAGCCATTCGGGCAGCTACGACAGCTTTATGAATGTCTTCGCGACCAGCTTCAGAAACGACAGCAAGTGTTTCGCCAGTTGCTGGGTTAGGTGTTTTAAAAGTTTTACCGGAAGCGCTTTCAATGAAAGATCCATTTACATATAACTTTTTCGTTCCTTCAAGAAATTTCTCTACCTTTTCATGAAGATTTACAGCTAGTTGACTCATTGTATAACCCCCTTGAAAATATAATGTAAACGCAGTACGAGACAGCGTTTATTCCGAAATCAAGGATGTGGGAACTAGATGAAAAGCCTCTAATTAAAATCATAAATAATAAATACTGAAAATTCAAATTTCAATTGTGTTACAATTGTAAAAAATATGTAATGTAAGAGAGTCTTCTGTATTTTTATAAAAAATCCTGCTTGTTTTTGTTTTCTAGTAGGAAAAACTAGAAGAACAGTGGTACAATAATACATCGTGAGAGGAGGGAGAAAATGAAAGATTATCATGATGATCCACGCTTTCGAATAGCCCATAGAGAAGCGTTAATTGGTCTTGGACTTGCTATTATTAACTTTATAATATGGTACGGATTTGCTTATGGGCTTGGTAGTAAAAATCCAAGTGAATATACATACATATTAGGTTTTCCGGCATGGTTTTTTTATAGCTGTATCGTTGGATTTATCGTTATGGTTATTTTGCTTAGTTTAGTTGTTCGTTTCGTATTTCAAGATATTTCACTCGATGAGGAAGAAAAAAGTGAGGAATAATAGATGAATTGGTATGTAATCATTCCAATGATAATTTCGTTTATCGTTGTATTTTTAATTGGTGTATATGCTTCAAGGCGCGTACAAGCAACTGCTAATAATAAATTTTTACAAGAATATTTTCTTGGTGGGCGTGAGCTTGGCGGTTTATTATTAGCGATGACAATGATTGCTACGTATGGAAGCGCAAGTAGCTTCATTGGTGGTCCTGGTATTGCTTACAATATGGGCCTTGGCTGGGTACTATTATCGGCGATTCAAGTTGTTACGGGGTATATCGTTTTAACGGTTATCGGTAAAAAATTTGCGATTATCGCAAGGAAGATGGAAGCAATTACTCTTATTGATTATTTAAAGGGAAGATACAACAATAAAGCAGTTGTTATTCTTTCTGCGATATGTATTATTATCTTTTTATTTTCAGCAACAGTAGCCCAGTGGGTCGGCGGTGGACGATTAATTGAGTCGCTTACCGGTCTTTCTTATACAACAGCCTTATTTTTATTTACATTTTCTGTACTTGTTTACGTATTAATTGGTGGGTTTCGAGCAGTCGCGTTATCAGATACTATATTAGGTATCATTATGCTGGTTGGAACGACAATCATTTTAATTGCGACTGTCATCGCCGGTGGTGGAATTGAAAAGATTATGCACGAACTCGTTCAAATTAATCCGAATTTAATTACACCATTCGGAGCAGATGGTAGTTTAACGAAATCATATGTTACATCGTATTGGATTTTAATTGGAATTGGCGTCGTTGGTTTACCGCAAATTAGCGTGCGTGCAATGTCGTATAAAAATTCAAAAGCGATGCATCAAGCGCTCATAATTGGGACGATTGTCGTTGGTACAATTATGATTGGTATGCATTTAACAGGTGTGTTTGCACGAGTAGTACTTCCGGGGATAACGGTACCAGATAAAGTAATGCCGCTATTAGCGATGGAAGTATTGCCACCTTGGTTAGCTGGAGTTTTCTTAGCTGCACCAATGGCTGCAATCATGTCCACTGTAAACTCATTATTATTACTTGTAAGTTCGTCAATTATTAAAGATATATATGTGAATTACATAAATAAAGATGCAACGGATAATACGATAAAAAAAGGTAGTCTGTGGATTACTGGTATCGTAGGATTATTTGTATATGCTGCGGCTATTAAGCCTCCAGACTTTTTAATCTGGTTAAATTTATTTTCTTTCGGTGGTTTAGAAGCAGCATTCATTTGGCCGATTGTGTTAGGACTGTATTGGAGAAAAGGAAATGCAACTGGAGCTCTCGCATCTATTATAGTGGGGGTAGGTTCATATATGTTGATTCACCTTTGCTTCCCTAATCCATTCGGTATACATACAGTTGTATTCCCAATTTGCTTTGCATTTATTGCTTATGTAATTGGAAGTATGATTACTGTGAAAAAAACAGTATAGGTAAGAGGGAGAACGCAGTCCTGATAGGGCTGCGTTTTTTCGTATGATTTTGCTCTTTTTTATTCTGTATATCTATTGTTATTCATAAATTAATAACAATAGAGGGGATGGAGTTGAGGTCGATGAAAAAAGTGTTATTTTTAGGAGACCCTGGAATAGATGACTCTTTAGCTATCATGTATGGAATTATGCATCCTGATATTGATATTGTTGGTGTTGTAACGGGATATGGAAATGTATCACAAGAAAAGGCGACAAGTAATGCAGCGTATTTACTGCAACTTGCAGGACGAGAAGATATACCTGTTATTAATGGTGCGAAAATTCCTTTGTCTGGGGATTTTGTGACGTTTTATCCGGAAATTCATGGCGCAGATGGCTTAGGACCTATTAAACCTCCAAAAGCATTTTCGCCAAATATAAAACCTTTTTGTGCATTTTTTGATATTCTTGAAAAGTATAAAGGAGAATTAATTATTGTTGATGCAGGTAGGTCAACGACACTAGCGACAGCATTTATTTTAGAAAAGCCGATGATGAAGTATGTGAAAGAGTATTATATAATGGGCGGTGCGTTTTTAATGCCTGGTAATGTGACACCAGTCGCGGAGGCGAATTTTCATGGCGATCCCATTGCGTCACAATTAGTTATGCAAAATGCCAAGAATGTGACATTAGTGCCACTTAACGTTACGTCTGAAGCTATTATTACGCCAGAGATGGTGAAATATATTACGAAACATTCTAAAACGAATTTTAATAAATTAATTGAACCAATTTTTAATTATTATTATAAAGCTTATAAAAAATTGAATCCAAAAATAACAGGAAGCCCGGTACATGACGTCGTTACAATGATGGTCGCGGCGAATCCGTCCCTTTTAGATTATGTGTATCGCCGGGTTGATATAGATACAGTTGGAATTGCAAAAGGAGAAAGTATTGCAGATTTTCGTCCTCAACCTGACTCAAAAGCCTTAAAGAATTGGGTACGAATTGGTTGGTCATTACATTATAAAAAATTTCTCGAAGACTTCGTGAAAATTATGACGTAGACATAATAGGAGTATACAAGTTAAAATAATGGAGATGATTGCTAAAATAATCATCTCCATTATTTTGTTTTTTTAGATAAATAGAGAAGAGTTACACAATAGGAGAGGAATTTTACTTGAAAAAAACTATAGTATGCGCAGTGATTGTGGGTATTTTCGTTTTGCTAATATCGGGTAATTTTTTAGTGAAAAAAGTATGGAGTTCAAATAATGATGATGCGCAGTATATAGCATCTTTTATTGAAGAGCATAAAGATGAAAAAAATAGCGCGCTTTTAGTAAAAAGAAATGATAAAGTTGTTTATTCTGTAAATCCAAATGTTGTGTTGCCAGTTGCTAGTACGATGAAGTTAATTGTGGCGCTTGAATATACGAAACAAGTTACAGAAGGGAAAATTGACCCGTCTAGTTTCGTTTCGATTAATGATGTGAATCGATATTATGTACCGAATACAGATGGCGGTGCACAAGACAGATGGCAAAGTTACTTGCAAAAAAAAGGAAAGATAACTGAAGGCGCAGTTTCTTTAGAAGAAGTTGCAAAAGGAATGGTTAAGTTCAGTTCAAATGCAAATACTGAGTACTTAATGGAAGTGTTAGGATTAGATAACATTAATCGGAATTTACAAAGTTTATCGCTTCCTGCACACCAACCACTATTTCCTATCGTTTCATCCTTATATATTCCGGGATATTTGCATAAAGAATTACATGTTCCAAAATATAAAATAGAGAAAAAGTTAAAAGAAATGTCTCAAGAGCAGTATCGTGAATATGCGATGATCATTCATGAACGCTTAAAAAAGAAAGGGCCATTATTACAGAAAGAAATTCCTCTTTATTTAGAGGAACAATATGATAAAATTTGGTCAGATCGACTTCCTGCTGCATCGGCAAATGATTATATGGTATTGCTTCAAAAAGCAAATCATAAAGGTGGCCTGACAGAAGCAGAAGAAAAAGTGTGGGCGAATATCGTTGAAACAGATATGAGTGCCAAGAAATATCGTAAAACATTCAGACATGCTGGGCAAAAAAATGGTTATACACCATGGACGGTTACAAAAGCAGTTTATGCTATGGATAAACGCGGAAACTGTACAGAAATTGTGTTTTTAGCAAATAATTTAAATGAAGACGACAGCGCAGAAATACGTAAACATTTAGCGAATTTACATTTCCAAGTGTTGCAAAGTGATAAGTATGATGCGACTTTTATTAAATAAACTCGGTGCTTTAAGCGCCGAGTTTATTTTTTTGTACAAGCACTTTTTTGCCATCACTGGGTATGATGGGTAGTAATACTTAGGTGAAAGGGGAAAGGGTGATGAAACAGAGTAAAGAAGAGTTTATAAAGAGTGAAGGCGCTGATTTCCCTGGAAGAACATATGTGGATTGCGTATTGCAACATGTATTTGATTTTCAACGTAACTACTTATTGAAAGATATGTTTCAGGTGCATAAAGCGCATATTATGATGCTAACGGAAGAAAGATTAATGAAAAAGGAAGAAGCTAAAGTAATATTAAACGCACTTAAAAAGGTAGAAGGAATACCAAAAAATCAATTGGTATATACGGAACAGCACGAAGATCTCTTTTTTTTAGTGGAATATTTAATTTCTCAAGAAGCAAAGTGCGATTTTGTAAGTAATATGCATATCGGTAGAAGTAGAAATGATATGGGTGTAACGATGTATCGCATGAGTTTGAGGCGATATGTATTACGGTTAATGGAACATCATTTGTTATTGCAAGAAAGTGTATTGCAACTTGCAGATGACCATAAGGAAACGATCATGCCAGCTTATACACATACCCAACCAGCACAGCCAACAACATTTGGTCATTATACTTTGGCGATTTATGATACGATGCAAAGAGATTTAGAACGAATGAAAAAAACATATCAGCTTTTAAATCATTCTCCGATGGGTGCAGCTGCACTCTCTACAACAAGTTTCCCCATTAAACGAGAACGAGTTGCCCATTTACTTGGGTTTACAAATGTAATCGAGAACTCATATGATGCTGTTGCTGGAGCAGATTATTTATTAGAAGTTAGCTCATTACTTATGGTAATTATGACAAATGCGAGTAGATGGATTCATGACTTCTTATTATTAGCGACAAAAGAATATAATGGTATTACTGTTGCGAAGCCATATGTACAAATTAGTAGTATTATGCCGCAAAAGCGAAATCCAGTTTCAATTGAACACGCCCGTGCGATTACGAGTAGTGCTTTAGGAGAAGCATTTACTGTATTTCAAATGATTCATAATACACCATTTGGTGATATTGTCGATACAGAAGATGATTTGCAGCCGTATTTATATAAAGGAATTGAAAAGGCGATTCGTGTGTTTTGTATTCTGAATGCAGTTATTCGAACGATGAAAGTAGAAGAGGAAACGTTAAAGGAGCGTTCCTATAAACATGCGATTACGATTACAGATTTCGCGGATGTTTTAACAAAAAACTATGAAGTTCCATTTCGGCATGCGCATCATGCAGCAAGTGCTATTGCAAATATGTCATTGGAACAGAAAAAGGAGCTTCATGAATTATATTTCGAAGAAGTAAATCTGTACTTACAAGAAAATTTAAAAGTGAATTTATTAGAAGAAGAGTGGAAAGAAATTATATCGCCCGAAGCTTTTATTCAAAAAAGAAAGGTATATGGTGGACCGAGTAAAAAAGAAATGAAGCGTATGATTCAAAATCGTAAAGCATCGTATTTAAAAGAAGAATTAGTATTTGAAGCTGAAAAGCAAAGAATCTTACAGGCCGAAAATGAATTGAACACTTTAGTTTCGAATATTGTTGAATCGTAAAAGAAGGATTTAATGAATTAATCGCCAATACTTAATAAAAAATATAAATAGAGAGAAGAGATTGTCGATGATTCAATTACAAGTATATGAAGAGATTCTTCGCTTTAAGGAGGATGTTACATCATTTTTAGAAAAGAATGAGCAGGAAAATAATTTAATATTAGGCGTATTGCAAGGAGTGACAGATGCGATATTTATGGGGGTAGCGAAACAAGGAGAAGAAATTGCAGTTGTATTTCTTCAAACAGTGGAGAAGAAACAAATGATTATCGCTACGTCTGAAATTGCGGAAGAGGACATCGTGGAACTTGCAAAAAAATTAACGAAAGTATATCCAGATGTTCCTGGATTGATCGGTAATAAGAAAATTGTACAGAAATTAGCGGAAGAGATTACGATGTTAGAACAGAAAAAAACTACTGTTGCAATGGAGCAAGGTGTGTATGAGCTGAAAAGAGTAAAGAAGAAGTGTAACGCGAATGGAATTTTTCGGGCAGTAAATAATGATGAGCTGCCATTAATAGAACAGTGGATATATCAATTCTGCGAAGACGTGAAGCTCCCTACTACGAAAGGAGAAGCAAAACAAACAGCGTATACATTAATAACTACAAATCGTCTATTCGGTTTGGAAGTGGACGGGAAACTAGTTTCTGTAGCTGCAAAAACGAGACCAACTAAAAATAATATAACAGTAAATTTCGTATATACGCCGAAAGAAGCAAGGAAAAAAGGTTATGCATCTAATTGTGTAGCCGCTCTCAGTCAACATTTGTTAGATGAAGGTTATAAAACGACCACATTATATACTGATTTAGCAAATCCAACATCTAATAAAATTTATAAAGAAATTGGTTATGAGCAAATTATGGAGTCTGTACTTATATTTTTAGAGGAATAGAATGAAAAGGCGCGCTATTATAGCGTGCCTTTTCGCTATTCATCAATTCTAATAACCTCACCCTGCGGGAAGTCCTCAGTTTCTAATAAGTTACGAATTGCTTTTGCAACATATTCAGGTGAGAGCAGTTTACCTTCTTCTTTTAATGCGATGAAGCGGTCTAAATTTATGAAATCTTCTTTATTAGTTTCCCGAATTTGCGTTTGCATATTTGTATCAACAACACCAGGTGCAAAAGCGACAATTTTTACTGGATATTCTTTTTCAGCTTCTTCAGTAGCAACGCATTGTGTAAACATATTTACACCAGCTTTCGTTGTACAGTAAGCGCCCCATCCGAAATAAGGATTTTTTCCTGCTCCGGAAGAAATGTTTATAACTCGTTTATCTAATTTCCAGTCTTTCGTATGTTTCAAAAAAGTGGAAGTAAGAATCATTGGTGCGATTAAATTAATTTGAACGTTTGAAATGATAAGTTCGCTTTCTGCTTTTTCGATTGGTTTCATTGGTGCAACCGTGCCAGCGTTATTAATTAAATGAATAGATGATACAGTATCTTCTTTAATAGATGAAATGATTTCGTTAAAGTTAGTTTCTAAGTTATGTACATCCTGAAGATCTACGGAATGAAAAATATAATGGCTGTTATTTTGTTCTGCGAGTTTAGTAAGTTCTTTATTCTCTCTTCTAGAAATAGAGATGACCGTTGTATTTTTTTCTAATAATTGCGTGGCAATTGCTTCACCTAAACCTTGTGAAGTTCCTGTTATGATAACGTAGCGCATAATTTTACAAACCCCTCTCGTATGTGCGGAATTTTGTTGGACAACGTACATTGCATAGGTTGTCTACATTTATAGTATAGAGTACTTTTTACTATAGATGAAATGTGATGATTATGTGCCTTTTATGAATCGTTTTACAACAACTGTAACTGGTGCCGTCACGTTCACTGGGAACACATTAGGATTAAGCCCGACCTCGCCCGCGCCGGGCAATAACTTCGGTACGATTAATGTGTTTACTACAGTAAATACATCACTTCAAGTTCCGGGATTCCCAGTAGGAACGACGAATGATTGGCGGTTAAATTCTTCAAGTGTAATTTTAAACCTTCCAGCAGGGAGTAATGTTTTATACGCAGAACTTGTGTGGGCCGGTACATACCGGACTGATCCTGAGGATATTACAGCCTTCCTTTTTAAATGACAATATCACCTTTACAACACCCGCAGGGACCTTTTCAGTTACGCCAGATCCTGCAACTGCACAACAAGGTTCTGTTGGAAGGCAATTTTATTACGTTCGCTCTGCTAATATGACAAATCTTGTTAATGCGGGTGGAGCAGGACCATATACAACGGGGGGCGTACAAGCTACAAGAACATCCGCTGATACAGCAATCAGTCGCTCGGTAGGTTGGACTCTTGAAGTATCGCAAATAGTGTAACTGTAGATGGAGTTTCACAACCTGGGACAAATCCGGTGACTGAGTTTACGGTAGCGAATATATTTCCTAATAGAAAATAAATAAAAAAGCATCCTGTAAGAAAGAATAGGATGCTTTTTTATATTAATGTTCATATTGATTCTTTGTCAGGTGAATCAAAAAATGTATTGATTTTGTCAGAGAGGAGGTATGGGATGGAATTTTTTATCACAGAAATGTCCCAGTTCCACCATGCAAGGTTTTCTAGTTTTTCAATGGTTTCTTGTGGGAAACGGTATCGAACTAGTTTTGCCGGATTACCAGCCACAATGGCATAGGGAGGTACGTCTTTTGTAACAACACTCTTTGCACCGATAATGGCACCGTTACCAATTGTAACACCAGATAAAACGCAGGATTGATAACCAATCCATACATCATTGCCGATTACGATATCACCCTTTGAAGAGGGGTGACCAGTAATATGTGCTCCTTCAGCGAAAAGAGCATTAAATGGATAAGTCGTTATCCAATCAGCGCGATGCTCACCGCCAAGTATGAAAACGACTTCTTCTCCTAATGAACAAAACTTACCTATTTTTAATTTCGTTTCATCATTCCAAGAAAAAATAGTTGGTCCTACTTTACTATAAGTATAATCACCAATATCATATTTACTATATTCAGGTTTTTGATTTAAATATAACATAACGATTTTAGCATCCTCTCTAAAGTAAGTAATGGATATGAAGCATTATATGCAAGTTGGGGTATAGAGCGAACTGTGTTGTATGAATTGGTAATTTGTAAGTATGTTAGTAGGCAAAATAAATAAAAGGGAGTGGAATGTATGCGATACGAAATGGGACTATATAATAGACCTTTTCAGTCAATCCAATCAGGAAAAAAAGTATATGAAGTACGGTTATACGATAAAAAACGTCAACTTATTAAAGAAGGCGATGAAATTGTATTTACGAACCTTACGACAGCAGAGACGATAGCTGTAAAAGTAACGGAAGTAAAGCGATACGAAAGCTTTAAAGCAATGTACGAGCAAATTGATAAAAAATTATTGGATTGTGAAAATGATAGTTTAGAGGAAATGTTAGAAAGTACATACAAAATATATACGAAAGAACAAGAAGAAGAGTGGGGAACAGTTGCGATTGGTATTGAGGTAATAAAGTGGTAAGAAATCGCGGTGCAGCTATTATTGTACGGGACGGGAAAATTGCTCTTATAAAACGTGTTCGAGACGATGAAATATATTACGTTTTTCCAGGCGGTGGAATAGAAGAAGGAGAAACATCTGAAGAGGCAACGAAGCGAGAGGTATATGAAGAATTAGGGGTACATATAGAAGTGAAGCGCCTTATTACAAAGGTAAAGTATGAAGGTACCGAATATTATTATGAGGCCTATATTACGGATGGAGTGTTCGGAAGCAGAAAAGGTGAGGAGTTTAAGCATACAGATAGAGGATGCTATATTCCGTTATGGATACCGATAAATGAGCTGGAAAATGTGAATATAAAACCTTACGAAATGGTCGAAAGTATATTTGATCATTATAAGATATAAGGTCTGACAACATACAAAAAAATCCATTGACATAGCCTTCTGATTTAAGTATTGTATTCGAGTATGTTTATAATCAGGAGGTTTATATGAGCAATCAAACTACTACATATCATGTGAAAATGGCAACAGCAGATCCATCTGGAATCGGTCTATTTGGATTAGCGATGGTAACACTTGTAGCATCATCTCAAAAGTTAGGCTTAACAGATGGCGTTTCACTTGTATTACCATGGGCGATCTTTTTAGGAGGATTTGCACAAATCTTTGCATGCATTCACGATGCAAAGCATAACAATACGTTCGGTACAACAGCATTTGGTGCGTACGGCCTATTTTGGTTAGGTGTTGGAACGACTTGGTTAATTCAGCTTGGAGTATTTGGCGAAAAATTAGCCCAAACTGCAGATTCAAAACAGCTTGGTGTAGCCTTTATCGGATATTTGATTTTCACGATCTTTATGACAATTGGTGCAATGGAAACACATAAAGTATTATTTATGATTTTCGTCCTTATTGATTTCTTATTTATTGGTCTTTCGTTAAGTACTTTAGGTGTTATGCCACACGCAATGCACAATTTAGCAGCATATTCTGAACTATGTATTTCATTATTATCTTTCTATGGTTCAGCAGCTGCGGTATTAAATACACACTTTGGTAAAGTTGTATTACCAGTTGGAAAACCATTTGGTATTTTTAAAAAGTAATAAAAGGAACAGATGATTGTATAGTCATCTGTTCTTTTTATTATGGAATTAAATAAAATAACAAAAATATAATTGAAATTGATTATCATTATTAATATAATGAGAATGAGAATCATTTATTGTGTGAGGGGGATGTTAAAGTGGCGAAAATTTTAATTGCATATGCAAGTATGTCAGGGAATACAGAGAGTATTGCTGATTTAATTAAAGTAAGTTTAGATGCCTTTGATCATGAAGTAGTATTACAAGAGATGGAAGGTATGGATGCTGAAGAATTATTATCTTATGATGGAATCATTTTAGGGTCTTATACGTGGGGTGATGGTGAATTGCCATTTGAAGCGGAAGATTTTCATGATGATTTAGAAAATATAGATTTATCAGGGAAAAAAGTAGCGGTATTCGGATCAGGTGATACGGCGTATGAACTGTTTTGTGAAGCGGTGACGATATTTGAAGAACGTCTCGTAGAACGTGGTGCAGAGCTTGTACAAGAAGGACTGAAAATTGAATTAGCTCCAGAAGATAAAGAGGATATCGAAAAATGCAGTGATTTTGCAATTGCATTTGCTGAGAAGTTCTAAGAATGGGAGTGTCAACGTGGAGACAATGCTAAGTGCAACTGCTATTACAAAGTTAAGAGATGGAAAACTGTTGTTAGCTACTACATATAATGGCTTATTCATTGAACAAGATGGAGAATGGAATCAGATTTTAAATGGGTTTCAAAAACGAATTCGAGATTTACATAGTGAAGGTGACGTAGTTTACGGAGTAGGAGACGAAGGAGTTTTTATTCGTAGTATGAATGGTGGAGACTCATGGGAGGTTCGGCGTTTTCCGACGAAAGCAACGAGCTGGAATGTGTGTAGCAATAAGAGTGGAACGGTTGTTGCTCATGGAGATAAAACGCTGTATCATTCTAATAATTTTGGTTCTACATGGGAGACCATTCATCCATTTCTTGATTACGGTAGTGATGCACCGTCTATTCGTTCGTTATTCTTATATAAACATTACTTATTTATAGGTACGAAAATACATGCTAAATATGGTGGTGTTTGGCTTTTTGATTTAGAGAAACGTAAATTAAGAAGGATTAAAATAGCGATGAATCAGATGATTTCTGCGTTGACTATACATAATTCTTATTTAGTAGCGGCAAGTGGATCGTGTAAAGGCATTAGTGGTAATATTTCTTTTTGTAAAATAGATGAAAGTATTGAGAATAAAAAAATACTTTGGCATACATGTCAAAGTGAGCAAAAAGCTAGTAGCTATTTAGACTTAAGTGTAGATCAACATGTGCTATATACGACTTCAACGAAAAATAAGGCAGGAGTTAGCACTGTTTGCCGTGTACACCTTGACGAAGGTATTGTTACAGTATGTGACTCAGTTAAAGGGCATGGTTGGCGCATTGTTAATCAAAAAGAAGGCTATGTTGTAGCTGGATCCGGTGAATTAAAAGCGATGCAGTGGAAGAAAAAAATTATTTAACAAAAAAACTTTGCTTTTATTATATTGATATGATATATTGTATTTAAACCATTTTACTTTTAATAATATAGAGATTTAAATGAGCTGTAACTTCCGAGGAGGATAGCAATGTTAAATCTCCTCTGGGGGTTGCAGTTTTTTAATGTCTGAAGTATTATTGTAAAGTGGTTGAAAATGAATATGTACATATAGGTACATTGTAGGAGGATTTTTTTCATGCAAAACGGTAAAGTAAAATGGTTTAACTCAGAAAAAGGTTTCGGTTTCATCGAAGTTGAAGGCGGAGAAGACGTATTCGTTCATTTCTCAGCTATCCAAGGCGACGGCTTCAAAACTTTAGAAGAAGGTCAAGAAGTTACTTTCGAAGTAGAACAAGGTAACCGTGGACCTCAAGCTACTAACGTAAACAAGAAGTAATTTTTGAAAAAAGAAGGGCTCGCCCTTCTTTTTTTTGCATTTTTATAGATGTTCTCCTACCTACATATACTAATAAGACTGAATTTTCGTTTTTTAATTGAGAGTATCTCATGTATAAACTACAATTATAAATAGATACTGAAAATAAAAGCGAAACTTCTAATAGATAGAAAAGGTTTTTAAAGTGCTAATTAAGCTATCGTATTAAAAGGAATTAGAAAGAGGTATCAAAATTGAAAAATGCTACACATTTTATTGTGTTCGATATTGAAAGGAATTTCAGGCCGTATAAATCAGAAGATCCGTCAGAGATAGTTGATATCGGAGCTGTAAAAATAGAAATAGGTACAATGAAAATAATTGAAGAATTTTCGGAGTTAGTGAAACCGAGTGCAAGATTAACTCGTCATACAACAAAATTAACTGGAATTACAAAGAAGGATTTAATTGGTGTAGAAAAATTCCCTCAAATTATAGGGAAATTTATTCAGTTCATTGGAGAAGAGTCTATATTTGTTTCATGGGGAAAAGAAGATTATCGTTTTCTATCTCATGATTGTACATTACACGGTGTAGAATGCCCATGTATGGAAAAAGAAAGTAGATTTGATTTGCAAAAATTTGTTTTCCAAGCGTATGAAGAATTGTTTGAACATACACCAAGTTTACAATTTGCAGTGGAGCAGCTCGGTTTAACGTGGGAAGGGAAACAGCACCGCGCTTTAGCCGATGCTGAGAATACAGCAAATATATTTCTTAAAGTATATAGCGAGAGAGATATTAATAAACGATACAAGAGACATGGTGAACTTGAGCTTGTAAATAATGGAAAATTAACAGAGAAAGCGAAAAAAAAGATGCGAAAATGGGTATTTAAAGAAATGAGAAAAAATACAGAGCGTCCTTTCGTTTGGAGTACATTTGAAAGTAGTGACACGTGGGAAAGTATAACGGAAAGATATTATATAAGTGAAAATACAGTGGAACTTCTAAAGAAACATTTTCGTACGGCGGTGAGAAAAGCGGAAAGGCAGATTAGGTATTTGGCTGAGATGGAGGAGAATGCAGAGGTTAAATGACATTCTCCTTCACCACTAATTAGATAAATTTAATATCATTGTATTGATGAGAATAAAGTATTCATATCCAATAGCAATCAATTTATTGCTGAGTAGTTAATTATTCAAATTTTTTTGTATATGTAAAATCCTACCTCTTATACAGAGATAGGATTTTTTTAGTTATTCTATTCATTTTCTGCCGGGCTATAGCTATACTGTTGCTTATTCTCAATCCGCTCGATCACATCTTGCAATTCATCAGGCTTCAAAAATTCAATTGGAGAGAATCCTTTCTCGAACGTAAGTGTGTCAGCTTCAATCATAAGTACATATCGATCATTTACCTTCGCAATATGTATTTGATCACCGAAATCAGCAAGCAGGGCCTTCACAGAGATATGATCTGCTTTTAGCTTTAATTCCACTTCAGGAGCGTGCTCGACGATTTGAGCAGTAGCTTCCATTACTTCTTCGGTTGAAAATTGTTCCATAATTTCACGCTTTGGACTGGCAGCCCATACTTCCATCGCTTGGTCGAATTGTTCGCGTTCTTCCGTACCTTCTTCAAATACATCTTCAATTTGGTCGTATACCATGTCCATTACTTGTGTTTTCATAATTTCAGGCATAGAGCGTTCATACTCGACGAATTTTAGGAAGTCTTCAAAGTAGCGGGCGTGTGATGCTTGGTGTATTTTTAGTTCGCCTACTTCCACGATACCTTCTTCAGGCATGTATGGATATTGGATAGATTTCATATTCTTTGTTGTGATGGCCATTTCAACGTTGCGAATAAGCGTTGATTCATCAGAAATGGAAGCGACTTTCGGTTCGAAGTCACATTTCATTACGAATACGAATGGATCATCAAAGTATTTGCGTAGTTTTGCTTGGGCGATTAAAAATACACCACCACGTACAGCGCTTGTGTCAAGATATGTATAAACGAGAGGTTCGCTCATATCTTTGAAGTTTTCTTTCGTTTCTGCAAAGCGAATACGATTAAACAAGTTGTAATGAGGGTTTGAATCGAGTGCATGCCCTTCCTCTACAATAAAGCGACCAATTTTTGTTGGAGCTTGTTCCGTTTTTGCGTGACGTTCTACTTTTCGCTTTGAAATTTTTAATAATTCACCATTCAAAAATTCTTTTAAGGAACTATCTTCATATTCTTCAGCATCTAAAGTTTGAAAATGTTTATAGCGTTTATCAACTGCTTCACCTTTTCCTTCTACTTGTACTACATAAAAGGAAAGAAAATTTATTTCAAAATCCATATTTATCACCTTGTTTCATTTCGTTAACTCTTATCAGTATAGAGATGGAAAAAACTTTAGTCAATTTATATAAGGAAGGGGGAGCACCTTCCTTATATGTTTTTTATTTTTGAAATTAAAAGCCGTCTTCTAGTGCTGAAAATGGAATGTTCAATCTGTTTTCTACTGTACGTAAACGTTGGTTTAAGCGGTTTAGTCTACGTGTATGGCGCTCAACTGTGTTTTCTAGTTGACGTACTCTTTGCTCAAGCTCATTTACTCGTCTTTCTAATTGACGTCCACCAGTCCCAGGAAAAGAGATTGGAATTTGAAATTGTCGATTTTGATCATATGGATTCGCTTGCTCTGCTTGATCTATATAGGATTGGTATTGTGCTTGTAAGTCATATTGTGGTTGTTGGTACGCATATTCATTATATGGATCATATGGATTGTAGGGGTACATAAAAACATCCTCCATTTCTTTAAATTAGGTTAAATTCACCATAATGTATGTGCAAAAGCGGAGAGGTGGCACGGCAAATACCCATATATGCAGAAAGAAGAGGGTGTATGTACTTATGAGTAATGTGAAAATGGCTAGAAATGATGAATCAGTATTAAAGTTACGGACTTACGTAGGTGAATAAAGAGGCAAAACAATAGTGTTTTTAATTTGTATTTCACTTAATTAATGGTATATACTGGATGTAGATAGTTAACATAAAAGTTACAATGTTATCAAACTCAAAAATTTATATAAATATGTATAGACATTTACAAAAGAAAAGAGTAATTTTAATAGAGTAAAAAATAACTTGTAACAATTTATAAATATATTGTAAAATGATTGTAACAAAACATACATAAAAATGAAATAATACATAAGAATACTGTTAGGAAAAAGGGGAGAGTATATTGTTCCGTAAAATAAAGGGTATATTAGTAGGGGTGTTATGTGTAGCTGTAGTGAGTGGTTGTGGTACAAAAGTAAGTGATGTTGCATTAGTAAGTGATATTGGTGGACACACTGTAGAAGCTAAAGCAGAGGTACAGGATACGATTAGTTTAGTTGATGGTCGCACTGGTACTGAAGTGAAAAAACTAGATTTATCGAGTTTAGGTTATTTTGAAGATGAGGCAAAATTTAAAAAATCGGTAACGAAGGTTGCTAGCGAAGTTGGGAAAAGCGTTGACCAAAAGATGGTCCCTTCACGTATAGCTCCTGATGGAAGTTGGCAAGAAGGAAAACCTTCTTATGAATTAATGGAAAAAGAATTAGTAGATAAATTGTTGAATGTTGGTATGTGGGATTCTTCATACCAGTTACCAATTACTGAGAAAAAGCCTACTGCAACACTTAGCGATGGGCAAGGAAGTGGTACTGTAATTGGTAGATATGAAACAAATTTAGGTGGCTCAACAGGCGGCCGAATTGAAAACATTCGTTTGTCTGCAGCGAGCATAAACGGAGTTGTATTAGCAAAAGGAGACCGTTTCTCTTTTAATGCATTAATCGGTGATACAACGCCAGATAAAGGCTACCAATTAGGAAAAGAAATTGTAGATGGTAAATTAGTAGATGGATATGGCGGTGGTGTTTGTCAAACATCATCAACTTTATACAATGCAGCAGATCAAGCTGGTTTGAAAATGGTAGAGAGAACTACGCATTCTAAAACAGTAGGTTATGTTCCACAAGGAAGAGACGCTACAATTGCATATCCATACTTAGACTTAGTATTTGAAAACACGAATGATGCACCTGTGAAGCTTTATATGGGCATTCAGGGCGGAAAGTTAGTTGCTGAAGTACATAAAATGAGATAAGGGTTATAATAGATTGTTTTTGTAAAGTCATCTTTTCTAAAAGTAGAAAAGATGACTTTTTCGTTATGAAAATAAAATAATTATAAATTCTGACTTTCCTTATTTACATAGGGTGATTTTGGTTATATCCTTCATAGTAACGGTTATATTTAATAGAAATATATAGGGAGAAGGAGAGGAAGTTATTCATGGTACAAATCCATCCGAAAACACGCATTGGTCATGTTGAATTTAAAGTGAAAGATTTAAATCGTCAAATTGCTTTTTATGAGAATGTAGTAGGGTTAGAAGTAATTAAGCAAGAGGGGAATAAAGCATATTTAGCTGGAAAAGGCGGTTATAATACGTTACTTGTTCTTGAAAAGTTAGAGGATGGGGTACTGCAAGAACCACGTACGACTGGCATATATCATGTTGCCTTTTTAGTTCCAACTCGTAAAGCTTTTGCTTCGGCACTATTTGGTGTTATTCGTAATAAAATGGTAATTGATAGTCCGGCTGAGCAAGAAGGGCGTTATACATATTCAAATGAAATTTTACCGATTTCAAGGTTTAATAGCGCAAGTGATCATACGTATAGTGAGGCGTTTTATTTACAAGACTTAGAGGGTAATGGTATCGAAATATATGCAGACCGTCCGCGCGATCAGTGGGGAGAAGGACCAGGAGGAAGTACGCCGCTTGATTTAAAAGAACTAGCAACACTCGTTGATTATGAGTTTGATGGATTACCTGCTGATACTGTCGTTGGACACGTACATTTACGAATAGCTGATGTAGAGAAATCACATGAGTTTTATGTAGAAACAGTAGGATTTGAAGTGCAACAGCGTGAAGATGATTGCTTATTCATTTCGGCAGGAGGTTATCATCATCATATTGGTGCAAATACGTGGAACGGGGTAAATAATCCACATCCACCAGCACATGCAACGGGACTAAAAGTGTATACGATTGTACTGCCTCATAAAGAAGCGTTAGATGAAGTGAAAGAAAGATTAATAGAAAAACAACATGAAATAAACGAGACTACAAATGGATTTACAGTAGTAGACCCAAGTGGTATTACAGTGCAGTTTGAAATTGAAGCAGTATAAAAGAAACCAGGAAGTGTGTAATCACTTTCTGGCTTCTTTTTGATCATTTATAGCTCAATCCAGAACCTTCTTACAACATTACCATCTTCTTCAGTGAAATCTTCATCACGAAGGCCACCGTTATGTAAAATTGTTTTTTCTGAAGCGGTATTCACTTCGTCGCAAACGACAAGTGCTTTCGTGATGTTTAATTCTTTCGTGATGTTTAATTCTTTCGTTTTTTCTAATGATAATTCTAGTAACTTCGTAGCATATCCTTTTCTTCTTTCAGAAGGGCGAATGCCATAACCGATATGGCCTCCAGCATTAAATAGATGTTCGGTTAAACTATGACGTATATTAACAGCTCCTACAATTTTATTATTATCTGTAACGAGCCAATATGTAGAATCTGGTACCCACGTTTCAGGAATATTTATTCCGTTATGTGCATCGAGTAATTCTTGAATCATAGCTGGGAAGTTAGAAGGGTCTTTTGAAATAACCCACGGAATCATCGTTTCACCACTATCTTTCCATTCGTTATAAAAATCTAAGTATTCTTCTTGTAAATCGGTAGTAGGTGTAAGTAAAGAGACGTTCATTGTTTGTAGGCTCCTTTGATTGACGTTTTATTTCACAAAAATGCGGTATGTAACAAAAGCATTTTCTTGCTTTCTCAACCTCATTTTATGCAATCCACATCCTGTTTTGAATAAAAATTAGTTTCGCTTTGAAATTTAAAGTTATTTATATGAAAAATAAGGTGGTTTTTATTTATGTTAATATTAAAAATATTAACATAAATCAGTTGGGATATTAAGTGTATTTTAATGGAATGATTTTATATCAATAAATGGATTTATTTGATAATTTTTGTTTTATCTATCTATAATGAATGAAAGGGAGAAGTGCTCTTGAGCTTACATATTGATTTTATCCCGCATTAACGGGCAGTTTATCTCCCACGTAACTTCTTTGCTTTCACCAAATTTCGAGGTGGGCGTATTACTGCCCGCAAATAGTGGGATAAATGAAGATAAAAACAAAAAAAGAATGAGGCTCGGAGGAACGACATGGAACATTTAATTTCATTATTTGAGCAGCACAGCTATAGTATTTTATTCACTGTTATTTTGATTGAACTGTTTGCGATTCCGATTTCGGCTGAATTCTTTATGAGCTTTGCTGGATATTTTGTGTTTCAAGGAAAAATGGATTACACCTTGGCCATTCTAACAGCTATTGCTGCTGGAGGAGTCGGAATTACAGTTACATACTGGATTGGAAGGTTAGGAGGCTATAAACTGATTGAAAAGTATGGACGGTATATTCACCTTGGACCTAAGAACTACAAAAAAGTAGCCGCCTGGATGGAACGATCAGGAAGTAAATTGTTGGTAGTTGCTTATTTCATTACTGGGGTTCGGCACTTCACAGGATACGTATCTGGTATTTCAAGAATGCCGTATCGAACCTTTTTTATTCCAGCATACATAGGGGCAAGCTTATGGGCAATTGGCTTTATTACACTAGGTAAAATATTAGGACCACGTTGGCAGGATTTTCATAAATTGGCCGGACAATATCTTATCTACATTGTCCTTGTACTCGCTATCGTTATAGGAGGGTTACTAGTTTACAAATTTTACAAAAAACAAATCAAAAACTTTTTCCTACGACTGCTTAATTGGCTTATTTCCTATTTTCGAACAATCCGAGCAACGGAAGTGTTCCTTATCAGTCTTACACTAGTCTTATTAGGAATGATAACCTTAATGCTGGGAATGGCACTGTCTTATTTATATAATGAGTTTACTCAGTTTAACGAGGTTACTACATATATTGTTCATTCTGTACTTCAAACAGGATGGACAAGTAGTATCAAAGGATTTCTATCGTTGCAGTCACCTATCGCATTTAGTGTTCTCATTATTATTACGATTTTAGCCATTTGGAGAAAAGGAAGGGATAGATGGCTTGAAGGTCTCTTGCTTATCGTTTCCATACTTGGAGCACATATATACCATAATGCAGTCTTACACACACTTTCTTATTTTCATTTTATTGGAAAAAATGCGGCAACATGTTCTTCTGCTTTTCCAGATGAAAAAGCAACAATTACCATTATTGTTTTTGGCACCTGCTTATTTCTAATGGTACGTCACCTGAAGAATAAGTATATACAATTTGTTCTCCCTCTTCTGGGTATCGTGCTTTTGCTAGGTATAGCAATTGCAAACATTGCGTTTTCTCATATACTTCCAAGCGATATCGTAGGTGGATATGTATATGGCGGGGTGTGGATGTTCTTGAATTTCTTGCTATTTGAGATGTTTCGCCTTATCGTAAATAAGCAAATTTAATATCCAGTGCATACAGAAATAACTTTTTAAGGAATGCTACAGTTCGCGCGTTCCAACGCTTATTGAGCGCTTCGGCTGAGATACAAGTTCCTGTGGCTGAAATTTTCGTTGAATCATACCTGTTTGATACGCAAGTTCTTGTAAGTGATGGATAGAAAATTTATTTCGAAATTCTTCACCCAGTATGCGTAATTCCTCAACTAATATGTTGTTGTTTGTAGGCATAAATGAGGGAACCCTTTCATGCAGTACTGCATGAAAGGGTTCCCTCATCTTATTATTTTATTGATTTTCTTAAGTTGATGGCTATGGCCGTGAATGGCGCCCTTTTTACTATGCGTTATACCCAAATAACTTTAGCTCTTCTCCTGAGTCTGAAATTATTTTTTCGAATCGCAATCCTACTTTTTCTAAAAGGTTTCCTGAATCAACATTATCTGTAGAAGTAATTGCTACAATTCGTTTAAGACCTAGCTCGTTCTTTCCATACTCAATGACCGCAGAAGCTGATTCGTAGCCGTATCCTTTTGAACGGAATTTTTCTAAAAAGGCAAAACCGATATCAACATCTTCTAATGAATCTCTTTTAATAAGACCGCACATACCAAGCGGGGTAAGATCTTCTTTTCGTTCTACTAAGTAAAGTCCAAATCCGATTTTGTTATACATATCAACTGGTCCGTTTACAATATAATTTTTTGCATCTTCTAAGTTTCTAACCCCTTTATCACCGATAAACTGAATCCATGCAGGATCGTTTACTAACTCGAAAATAAAAGGAGCATCTTTTATATCGAACCAGCGAAGAGTGAGTCGTTCAGTTTCAAGAACTATCAATCTATTGCACCACCTTTAAAAGTTATAACAATTAGTATGGATTGTGTGAAACGAAAGTGCAACATATTTTAATTATGCTCTACTTGTTCACATAAAGTTCGATTGTTTTGTATAAAAGGATATTTTATAATTAGGATTGATTGTAAAGAGTGAGATCCTTATACAATGACTCCTAGGTAACTAGGAGTTTTTACTATATAACTATCATTATTACTAAATATGACACACTACACATTCTACTCAAGGAGGTACATAATGAAGAAATTATATAATGCATCGTTTACTTATTTAATTATCGGTTTATTATCAGGAATTTTTGCTAGGGAGTATGGTAAATTTAAAGGGATTCTAGGATCTACACTATTAAATCTTTTGCATACGCATACGTTAGTACTTGGCTTTTTCTTCTTTTTAATTGCTTTAGGATTAGCAAAAGTATTCGCATTTCATGAAGTGAAAGGTTTTAATAAGTGGTTTGTTTTACATAACATTGCACTAACTTTAATGTTAGGTTCGCTAGCAGCGAGAGGGCTTCTTCAACTAAATGGAGCGGACTTTAAAGGGTTAACTTATATTGTAGGTTTCTCTCATTCTATGATGGCATTTACTTTAGTTTGGTTTATGCTGTTAATAAAGAAGTCATTTAATATGAAATGAAAAAAGAACTTGTAGCACTCGCTGCAAGTTCTTTTTGCTATGCTCAAAGTTAATAATCTTATTTTTCCGATTATTTTGTATAAAAATGGTATACTTGTTTTAAAACTAAAAAGGAGAGTTAGTGATGGAAATAACAATTGAACATTTAGTAAATGCATTAAAGGATATACTTCCAGAAGATCGAGTAGTAATAAATACGACAGTAAGGGAGTTACATAGTAAAGATGAATCTTACCATGCTAGTAGTTTACCAGATGTAGTTGTTTTTCCGAAAACGACAGAAGAGGTTAGCGCGATAATGAAAGTAGCAGGTCAGCAAGGAACAGCTGTCGTTCCGTTTGGAGTAGGGTCCAGTTTAGAGGGACATGTAATTCCTTATGAAAAAGGGATTACAATGGACTTTTGGCTTATGAATAAAATACTCGAAATAAGAGAGAAAGATTTTCTTGTGAGAGTACAGCCAGGAGTAACGCGCTCTCAGCTTAATAAAGAACTAAAGAAATACGGTTTGTTTTTTAGTGTAGATCCGGGGGCAGATGCAACGTTAGGTGGAATGGCTGCTACAAATGCGAGTGGAACAACAGCAGTGAAGTATGGTGTTATGCGTGATCAAGTTCGTGATTTAGAAGTGGTGCTTGCTGATGGACAAGTGATACATACTGGAAATTTAGCAGCGAAGTCATCATCAGGTTATCATTTGAATGGTATTTTCGTAGGATCAGAGGGGACGCTTGGATGTTTTACGGAGTTAACTTTAAAAGTATACGGCATACCAGAACATGTTATGGCTGCGAGAGCATCGTTTCCAACTATAAATGATGCAGTAGAAGCTGTTATTCATATATTGCAGGCAGGTATTCCAATTGCGAGAATTGAACTTGTTGATGAATTATCTATGAAACAAGTAAATCATTATAATGAAACGAGTTACAGAGAAGAACCTACACTGTTTTTAGAGTTTCATGGCAATGAAGCAGGGTTAAAGCAAGATATTGAATTTACGAAAGAAATTGTTTTTGATCATAAATGTAGAGAAGTTGCTTTTGAAACTGAAACTGCGGCGAGGAATAAATTATGGGATGCCAGACATAACTTAGCTTATTCTTATGTGCATAGTTACCCAGGTAAAAAGCTGATGAGTACGGATGTATGTGTGCCGATTTCGGAATTAGCTGGCGCGATCCATCATGCAAAAGAGACTTTAGATAAAGTTGGTCTTGTTGGTGGTATTCTTGGTCATGTAGGAGACGGGAATTTTCACGTGCTCTTAATGGTTGATCCGAACGATAAAGATGAAGTGAAAAAAGCTGACGAAATAAACGAAAGTATCGTACTGTATGCTCTTAAACGAGGGGGAACGTGTACTGGAGAACATGGCGTTGGAATCGGAAAAAGAAAGTATCAAGAAGAAGAACATGGGGCGGCATTATTCGTAATGGAGAAAATAAAGAAAGCTCTTGATCCGCAAAATATTTTGAATCCGAATAAAATTTTCAAGCTAACAGATAAGGAATGATGAAGTTTGGAGAAACGAATTATACACTTTGAAGGATTGATTGTCTTATTAGCTACGATTTATATATATTCATTATGTGGATTTAGTTGGTTATTATTTATCGTATTACTTTTTGCACCTGATTTAGCGATGGTAGCATACACGATAAATAATCGTGTCGGTGCGCAAATTTATAATCTATTTCACACATATATTATATCGATACTACTTGTTTTAATAGGGGTCTATTTAAAGATGGATACGATTTTAATGGTGGGCCTAATATGGACAGCACATATTGGAATGGATAGAATGTTTGGATATGGATTGAAATATGAGACGGATTTTAAGGATACTCATATTCAGAGGTTATAAAAGTGATTTAAGAAGGCTGAGTCAATTGAAACAATTTATTACTGTTGAGAAATATAATACACAATGGGAAAGTGAATTTTGTAAATTACAGAAGTTGATTAATAACGTAATGGGGGAACTCATTTTTTCTATAGAGCACGTTGGGAGTACATCTGTTAAAGGTCTTGCTTCTAAACCGATATTAGATGTCGATGTTGTAATAGAAGATTATGATGTTTTTCCTAAAGTAATAAAGAGGCTTGAAAATATAGGATATTTTCATCAAGAAGAGTGGAGTTTTAAGGGGAGAGAGGCTTTTGGGAGAAAGGATCAATATGTTCCGAGGGATGGGAAGAATACAATTTGGATGGAACATCATTTATATGTATGCGATAAGAATAGTGAAGAGTTAAGAAGACATGTAGCGTTTCGTGAGTATCTTCGGGGAAATCCAAAAGTTGTTATTGAATATGGGAAGTTAAAGAAAGAGTTAGCAGAAACGGCGGAAAATCGCTTAAGTTATAGCCTAGGTAAAAAGGAATTCATTGAAGCTGTATTAGAAAAAGTTATGAAGGATAGTTGAATAGATGAGTTTGTATCAATAAGAAAATAGATTAAGGTGGCAGAAATCATATAATGCCACCTATTATTTTTGAAACAAAGGTTTTACTATATACACTGACCTTATAAAATAATTACAATCTGCCTCTGCCAAATAATAAATTACATAAATATAATGGGAAATAAGAGGATAAGAAAAGAGGGAGCTTATGTACATACCAAAACATTTCGCAATACAAGATGAAGAGATGAAGTACGAAATAATTGAACAAAATAGCTTTGCAACGCTATTTTCTCAACATAATGGAGACCATATGCAACGCATTTACCGTTGTTATTAAATAGGGAGACTCTTACTTTACATGGCCATTTCGCACGTCCGAATGAACAGTGGAAAGACACTGGGAATCAACAAGTACTAGCTATATTCCAAGGGCCACACAGTTACATCTCTCCGTCATGGTATGAAACAAATAAAGCAGTACCAACATGGAATTATGTTGCAGTACATGTATACGGTGAATTAGAAATTGTGGAGGATGAACAGGAATTAATAGATTCTCTTCAAGATTTAGTACATAAATATGAAGGTTCAAAGGGCACATACTCGCTGAGTGAGGTAGATCCGAATTATATGGAAGGATTAAGTAGGGGAATAGTTGGGTTCAAAATAAAGATAAATAAAATAGAAGGAAAAGTGAAGTTAAGTCAAAATCATTCTGTGGAGAGACGAGAGTTAGTTATAGAAGAACTTGGGAAAGTTGGGAGTGAGGGGAGCAGGGGGATTGCGGGGTTGATGAAAGAAATAGAATGAGGATTTTGGTGAAATAAAGGGAGAATACTATTTTTGTTGAAAATACATTCTACTTAGAAGACAAATACTCTAAATAAGTGCATTTAAAAAGACCTTCTTAATTGAAGGTCTTTCGTTTTTTAAAGTGCTTTTTCAGCTGTTGTTGAGTTGTAGTCTTTACTAACGTCAATGGATTGAACAAAGTCAGGTTTTTTTGGTGCAGGAAGATCGGCATGACTTGCTTGATATGTAAATGAACTATTTATTCCAATAGACATAATACCGATAACAGACAATCCTAAAACGACAGAACTAATTTTTTTAATCATTTTAATGCCCCTTTCTCAAAAGTTTTTTCTTTCGCTTGTAATGCGCGATGAAAATATTCACTCGCCTTTATATGACTATTCTCACCATAAAGCTTTATTGCTAACTTTTCGGAATATTCTTGAGTGTAGTTATATAAAGATTCTTTGTCGAAATACGTAATTCCTTCAAGAATAATTTTTTCTAGATCGTCAGTTGTCTCATTATTGTTAAGTGAATTTAAAATTTTAAAATGAATTATATACTCATCATTGTTTAGTTCTGTACAAACTTTCAATCCTTTTTTAATAAGTTCCTCAGCAATATTTATTTCACCAAGTTTAGAATGTTCTCTGGCTTGCAAAAAGAGCGCTTTAAAGTGTGTAGGAACTTTTGTTGTCACTTCTGATAAATGGCGAATTGCTGGAGAAGAAAGGTTTTGACTTGCATATAGCCAACCTAGATTATTGCGAACACTTAAAACTAAATCATTTTCGCCGAATTTTTGTAAAATGGAAAGAGCAGTATTGAATTTTTCCTCTGCTTGTTCATATTGTTTTAAAAATACACATGAGGAACCAATTATATTGTCGCAAAGGGCAAATTTTATCTCAAATCCTTTTTCAGTCATGAAAATATCTCTGGCTTTTGTTGCTTGCTGAATTGCTTCAATAGGTTTATAAAAATGTTGATTAAAGATAGCGAATCGGTAATTAAATTCTGCTTCCTCTAGTTTATCTGAAACATTGACTAATAGTTTTTCAGCATTTTCATAATGTTTACTCGCTAAGTCATAATTTGTTGTTAAAGTAGCATGAATCGCCTTAAACAAATGGTAGTAATAAGAAAGTGGATGATTAGATGAGATTCCATAAGAATCTATCTTATCAAAACTAGATTTTGAAATGCTTAAACTATCTGTTAAAACTTTATACCGAAAATCTAGTAAGGAATGATATAATGCTAAGTTTTCATCTTCATCAAAGTTTAGTTCCTTTTCCTCAATTTCATGCTTTAAATTCGTCGCCTGTAAAACATCTTGCTTTAGCATAGCTAAATACCAATCATTAAATAGTTTCGTAACTTGTTCATTACCTTGTAGTTGAACGTTCATGAAATCCCCTCACTTTTTGAATATTCTTATAAAATATATTATCAAAAATAACAATATTTAGAAATGAGGTTTTATATTTCTCAATATTTGTTTAGTTATTATTAAACTAATTGGAATAGGATGGCTTTTGATTTTTTTGTTAAATGAAGAGGATAGATGCAATATATGGTTAGGCACTTGAAATGTATTTTTAAATTTTCCATTGAGAGGAGATCGTATAAAAAAGATGTGTTCATACAATTTGTATAAACACATCTTTTTCTATATTACAGTATCAAGTCCCACAAAAAGTACGATAAGGACGATTCGTCGGCACAGGTGGAACGCAGTATGCTTCTTGGTCTGTAGAATACGCATAAGGGTATGATAAAGCTTCAAGAAGCTTCTCCATTACGCTATAGTCTCCACCTGTAACAGCTGCTTCTAGTGCTTCTTCTACGCGGTGGTTCCTTGGGATAATTGATGGATTATTATTTTTCATCATCTCATAGGCGTTCTCTTTCGATTCTTCTTGCTTTTCTAATCGAGATTGCCATAATCCGTACCATTCTTTAAATTCTGGACTTTCAAATAGTGGTGTACTTTCTAATGTATCGAGAGTTAATGAACGGAATGTATTTGTGTAATCCGCTTTATATTTCTCCATCATTTTTAAAAGTTTCTCAATAAGTGATTTGTCTTGTTCATCTTCGCCAAATAGTCCTAATTTCTTTTTCATTCCAAGGAACCAATTGTTTTCATACTGTACGCTAAATTTTGAAATTTCGTCTTGAGCAATCTTTAATGCTTCTTCTTCATCTTCGTGTAGGATCGGTACTAAAGATTCAGCTAATCGCGCGAGGTCCCATGCGGCCATATATGGCTGATTTCCATATGCGTAGCGACCTTGTGTATCAATAGAGCTAAATACGGTTCCTTGGTCGTAATTGTCCATAAATGCACAAGGGCCGTAATCAATCGTTTCTCCACTAATCGTTATATTGTCAGTATTCATTACGCCGTGAATAAATCCAACGAGTTGCCATTTTGCGATGAGACTTGCTTGTCTTTTAATGACTTCTTGTAGTAACGCAGTATATCGGTGTTCATGAGCTTCAATTTCTGGATAATGTCTTTTTATCGTATAGTCAGCTAGTGATGTAATGTCCTCGATTGAGCCACGAGCTGCAGCATATTGAAATGTACCGACGCGAATATGGCTACTAGCTACTCTAGTTAAAATTGCTCCAGGTAACTTTGTTTCACGATATGTTGGCTCACCTGTTGTGACAACTGCTAAACTGCGAGTAGTCGGAATATCAAGTGCATACATTGCTTCGCTTATAATATATTCACGTAGCATCGGACCGAGTGCGGCACGACCATCTCCTCGGCGTGAATAGGGAGTAGGACCAGAACCTTTCAGTTGAATATCAAAACGTCCACCTGAAGGAGTAATTTGTTCACCTATTAAAAGGGCGCGACCGTCGCCTAACATATTAAAATGTCCGAATTGATGACCAGCATATGCTTGAGCTAATGGATGAGCACCTTCTGGGAGTGCGTTACCAGCAAAAATCGCGATTTCGGCTGCCTTCTTCAGTTCTTCAGGGTTAAAGCCAAGAGATATCGCTAGTGAATGATTTAGTTTAACTAGCTCCGGTGAACTTACGGGAGTAGGGGGGATTTCTGTATAAAATGATTGTGGTAAAGTAGTATAACTATTATCTAAATTCCAACCTGTTTTATTATTTGTAGCCATTGTATCTCCTCCTTTTTGTGTGTTGAATATGTATTTGTACATATGTATTCTTTGTAAAGTTAACCAAAAGTATAATGTATTATTTCCCCTTGCAATCTATTGTAAGGACTTCAGTGCATTGTGTCTATTTTACAGCAAATACAAAAACTCCATTTTTCAAAAAGATTGATTAAAATGGAGTTTTTGTTGTTATTTAATTTTTACAGTTATTTTTCCTTTTGCTCTGCCAGACTCCGAATATTCCATTGCTTTTTGAGCATCTTCAAAAGGGAAAACTCTGTCGATTACTGGTTTGATTTTTCCAGCTTCAATATAGTTTGCAATAGTACGTAATTGATCCCCGCTTGGCTTCATAAATAAAAATGAGTACCGAGCATTATGCTTTTTTTCAAGTGCAGTAAGTTTTTTACTTGCTAATGAAAATAAGAATGTTTTAAAAAATCTGGAACCAAATTCTTTACCGAAGCGAGCATTAGGCATTCCTGAAACGGAAACGATGTTGCCTCCGCTTTTTATAATGTTGAATGATTTTTCAAGTGTTGTTCCACCGATTGTGTCAAATACCGCATCATAATTTGTTAGTATATCTTCAAATTCTTCTGTTTTGTAATTAATAATTTCATCTGCGCCAAGAGATTTTACTAAATTCGCACCAGCTTCACTAGCAGTCGTTGTAACGGTAGCACCCATTATTTTCGCTAACTGAATAGCGAAAGTACCAACACCACCTGATCCAGCGTGAATTAAAATCTTTTGTCCCCTTTGTAAGTGCATGATGTCATGTAATGCTTGATAGGATGTTAAGCCAACGAGTGGAATCGAGGCAGCTTCCTCAAAATTTAAATTTTTTGGTTTTAAGGCTATATCATCCTCATGAATGGCTATATATTCCGCAAAAGTACCGATTTTATCTTTTCTTGGACGGGCATATATTTCATCACCAACTTTAAAACGAGTCACTTTTGCTCCAACTTTTACGATGACACCGGAAAAGTCATTCCCAAGGATTAGGGGCATTTCATATTTAAGCAACATCTTTACTTTTCCATCGCGTATTTTAAAATCAATTGGGTTAATACTAGCTGCATGAATTTCCGCAAGCACCTCATACTCATTTATTTCAGGAGTAGGCACCTCTGTCATACGCATTGGGACTTTCCCGTACTTATCAATTATCATTGCTTTCATTTCTTATGCCTCCAAACTTCAATAAAAGTTTTGCAATAGCTTCTCAATATCTAATACAAGGTTTTTTAATAAACTTAATTTTGTACGTATATCAATATAATAAAAATTCTTTGTACCTTCTTTACGCATTAAAATAATACCAGCTTCTCGTAAAATTTTAAGATGATGTGATACTGCTGGTCGAGAAAGGTGTGTTTGCTTTGTGATTTCTCCTACACGTAATCCTGTTTGACATTCCGTTTTCATTAGAACTAACAAAATAGCTTGACGTGTTTCATCACCAATTGCCAATAATACTTTTTGACAATTAATAAAATCTTCTTTAATAACATTTAATTGTTCTTGTTTATTCATTTCAATCACTTTGCCTCCTGGTAGTTAGTCGAAAGGTTTAAGATAATGAACCATTATATCGATACGGTAATGCTACATGATTGTTGTATGAGGTGCAATATTGAGAAAGAAAATCGAGACGAATCAATTTTTCTGTATTGAAAATCATAGGGGATAGAAAAGGGATTAGAAGGTTTACATACCACAATGAATGAAGCTTTAAAATAGAAAATGATTTAACAATGCGTTGTCTGTAGAAGGTAGAGGATAAGCCATTTAACAATAAAATAAGCGGTCGTAACCCTATATAATCTATAAGGATACGACCGCTTATAATGTTTTTATTATTTTTTATGTCTACATTAGAAAATAGTTCAACGTAAAGTAGGCCCTTCTTTTTTATCCTTTAATACACACACAAATTAGGCGAGTTGTAGATGTATTAAAGGATAAAAATAATTTGGGGCGTAATCTATCTATATGATAATTCAAAATGAAATATAAGTCTATATTTTTATGTTTTTTTTGATTATATTAATGTTACTGAGCTCAGAAGAACGATGTGGAGGGTAAATATATGAAATCAAACTACGTACCGGTTTTAATTGTTGGAGGGGGATTATCAGGATTAGCGTCTGCGTTATTTCTTGCAAAACATAACATTGATTACTTGCTTATTGAAAGGCATGAAACTACTGCAATTCATCCGAAAGCAGGTGGGCTTACTTTTCGTACGATGGAGTTATTTCGAGAGTTAGGTTTAGAAAATAGAATTAGGTTGGCAGGTAAAGCATTAGAGAATTGCCGAGGAAGAATAGCGGTTCATACAATAGCTGAGGTGAATAATGAAGAGTTGGCACAAATGAGGGCGACTCAGTATGGAAACGATGAAAAGTTACTTCAAAAAGTAGAAGAGATTAGTCCATCAAAACAAACTGCTTGTTATCAAATTATTTTAGAAGAGATGATGTTACAGTACGCGGAAAAATTAGGCGGAAAGCTATCTTTTTATCATGAACTGGTTTCTTATGAGCAAAATGAAAACGGGGTAATAGCGATTATTCGAGATCGGGAAACAGGAAAAGAAAGTGTCATACATTGTGACTATGTAATTGCAGCAGATGGGGCAAAAAGTAAAATACGTGAGCAGTTAGGGATTACGACCGAGGGACGGGGTACAATCGGTGGGTATTATATGAATATTTATTTTGAAGCGGATTTAAGTGAATTTATACAAGGGGACGCATTCGGTTTTTCTATGGTACTTCATCCGGAGGTTCTTGGTGCGCTTATTCCAGTCGATAACGTAAAAAAGTGGATTTATCATGTAGCTTACGACCCATTAAAAGGAGAACGACCAGAGGATTTTACGATGGAACGTTGTAAACAAATTATTCAAACAGCAATTGGGAGCACAAATGTTGAGCCGGAAATATTAAGTGTTTTACCGTGGGAAGCGGCTGAAAGTACAGCTACGAAATTTCAAGGAAATCGCATTTTTTTAGTTGGTGATTCTGCACATATTATGCCGCCAACAGGAGGATTTGGTTCAAATACAGGTATACAAGATGCACATAATGTAGCATGGAAATTAGCGGCTGTTATAAAAGGGCAAGCAAATCCAAAATTGTTAGAAACGTACCATGAAGAGAGGTATCCTGCTGCAAAATTAACGACGGATTATGCGAGTAGTTTGCTGTTCCGTGCTGCCAATAGAGAGGAAGGCAGTTTGAATAATATGGACGGTTTAGCTGTTACTGTTGGGTATCAATATTGTTCAGAGGCGATTATAGATGACTCAGCCACTCCACATAGAATGGATAGAGTAGCGTTGAACGGAAGACCTGGAACACGAGCACCACATTTTTGGGGAATGTTTGAAGGTAAGAAAGTTTCTATACTAGACTTATTCGGTAATAATTTTGTATTACTTACTGGAGTAGAAAATTATTTTTGGGCTGAAGCTGCACATGATGTGTCATCTAAATTAGGAATAAATATAAAAGTGTGTCGAATTGGTTTAAGTGGAGACTTTATTGCTCAAGAAAATGTTTTTCGTGAACGATATGGGATAGGTCATGAAGGAGCTGTAGTAATTAGACCAGATGGCTTTATTGGATGGCGTTCGGAAAAAGAGGTAGAGGTAGCAAATTTAGATACAGTGCTTAACGAGGTAATGAATCATTTATTGTGTAATTTTTAAGTAGCTAGGAAGAATTGTCTTATATAAGACAATTCTTCTACTTTACGCTAACTCTCCAATAAACCAAATCTCTTTTTTAAAGCATTCATCTTCATCATGAATAATCTCTTGAAACTGTAAAGTTTGAACGGTATGACAAATTGAAATTCTCCATGTCTTCCAAAAATCGGATTCATTTGAAAGAGGAATCCACTTTTGATACTCACTATTTCTATTGAAAAAATTATGAAAGTAGTCATCATTTTTAAATACGATAATTTGTGAGCCCCATAAATCTGCGATAGAAATCATAACAACGACTCGATATGTATGTGTATCACTCGGTTTCATTTTTATTAATTGATTTGCTTGATTTAATAAAGTTTGCATACATAATCGCTTTACTTTCCTAGGTGTTTTACGAGAATCGATAAAAGCTTGTGAAACAGGTAACGGCATATACCAATATTCATCATTATGGAAAGTAGAAGGGAACGTTTTTGTATGTTCTTCAATTCGTTTTATCATAGTGTTTGTTCTTCGTTTCATACCACGTATTTTCTTTTCACGCATTGTGAGTCAACTCCATAAATTTTTGTATTACTAAATATTTCAGTAGTCAGCTTATATAAGAAGAATAAAAAATAAAAGAATGTTAGTAATGTAAATTTTTTATGAAGAAAGTCTAAAGAAATGCCATATGAGCGACATTTCTTTTTGAATATGCTGTATAATCAAAGTGTAAATGAGATTCGTTTTCAATGACGTTCATTCCCTCTTTTGAAATTACCTGTTATTTTAGCCATAATCAGTTGTTTTTCTTTGTCGTTATTCGTATGATTTATTTTGTTTAAAAATTTTTCAGCATCATTTCCTTTTAAGATCATAATTTGTTTTCCGTAATATTCAATTAAAACTATATTATTATTCGTTACCCGATAATGAAACATCCTATCATCTAAACGATTGCGTTTATCAGTCTTTTTCATATTACATCTCCATTCTTTTTAGTATGTAACAAATGTTACATAAGAAATTGAAATTATAGTTGGATGTATCCGATTGTATGGTGGAAATTTTGTAAGAAAGAAATACAATAGAGAGTAGTTAAAAATTGAATATGAGAAAAAGGAATCTAGTTTAAATAGAGTGAATAATAAGTAATACTATAAAAAAATTAAAAGATATAGAATAGAATGGATGCACGTTAAGTGAAACTAGATAAAAGAGGGCTCCTAGTATGTTAAAGAAATGGTTAATTGTTTTCTTTATTTTTGCTGTTTTTTGTGGTAGTGTCGTTGCGCTAATACATGCAAATAAAGATAAGAAATATGATATAAAGGCATTTTCAAAGGTAAACGGTAAGCAAAAGGACGATGTGCAAGGAGTTAGTGTAGCTGAAAAAAAACGTTATGAAATTGCAGCTGAAAAACTAGATCAATATTTAAAAGATAAAGGATTTAATGGTAGTGTTCTTGTAGCTAGTAAAGATCATGTGATTTTACGAAAAGGCTACGGATATGCGAATGTGAAAGATAAAGTATTAACAACGCCCAGAACGAAATATCGCATTGGTTCTATTACGAAAACAGTTGTTGCAATATCTATCATGCAACTAAGAGAAAAAGGGCAATTGAATATTGATGACAATGTAAATAAGTATATTCCATCGTTTCCGGCAGACAAAAACATTACATTACGAAATTTGTTAACACATACGTCTGGATTGCCAGATCAGGGGCAAGGTAGTGTTGATGCAGCTTCACGTTTAAAATTAGTAACGTGGATTGGAAAGCAAACGTTGCAATTCCCTGCTGGAACGGGATGGAAATATACAGATTATAATTATATGGTGCTTGCGTATATTGTAGAAAAGATTTCGAATAAACCGCTCGCTGAATATGTGAAAGAAAATATTTTTACGCCTGTTGGAATGCATGAATCTGGAATGGGGGCAACTCTCCCTGAAGATATTTTCTTAGCGGAAGGTTATACGAAAAAAGATAATGAGTTAATAGATGCACCTCGTTTAAAAATGAACTGGCTGTATGGTTGTGGTGAAATGTATACGACCGTTGAAGATATGAAAAGGTTAGATGAAGCTATTATGGACGGTAAACTACTTTCTAAACAAAGCTTAACGGATATGTTTTCTGCATCACCTGCAAGAAAATATGGATTTAGTTTTTATATTTACCCAGATTATTATCATAACCACGGTGTATTAGCTGGTTGGAACACATTTAATAATTTTAATTGGGATAAACGAACGTTTGTAATATTATTCTCTAACGTACAAAATGGTATGAATGATGCATTTAATCAAGAGTTTAGGAAAATGGCGAATGATTTAATAGAAGGAAAATAGTAATTTTAAAATCGGTATTGATATGTAATTATCAATACCGATTTTTTTATTTAGTAAGGTTCTACTTAGTGAATAAACAGCTAGGAGAGGTAGTTAATAATAGAATAAATTTATGGGGGAAGTTAAATGATATTAATGTTAAATAGAGGAAAGATGCTACATGAAGTTCATTTATTTGTACGGAATTTATGCGGAAGAGTAATTGGTAAATTTTATATTTATGAAAAAGCTTGAGCTTCACACTATGTGAAGCCTTACATTATTGGAGAGAAGAACAGGAGGTTGAAAAGTGAAAAAAATAGTAAAGCTTTGTTTAATAAGTGCATTATCTACAGCGATTATTAGTGGTTGTTCTTTTGAAGGAAACAATGAAAATGTCAAAGGAAAAGAGGGTGGAAAAGTAGAGGTACAGAAAAACGCCGGGAAATATACGATGCCGGATGAAAAAGATAAACATGAAGGTACATGGCTACAATGGCCCCATGAATACACATATGGTCAAGAGTATAAACAAGAAGTTGAACCTATTTGGATTAAGATGGCAAGTGCTTTAACTGAAGGTGAAAAAGTTCACATTGTTGCATATGATGAAGAGGAGAAGGAGCGAATCAATAAGCTTTTAATAGATAAAGGGCTGAATATGGAGAAAATTGATTTCTTCATCGCTCCTACTGATGATGTATGGGCAAGAGATAGTGGACCAATTTTTGTTTATGACAATAATAAAAATTTAAAAATATTAGATCCAGCATTTAATGGGTGGGGAAAGAAAACTCCTTATAAAAATGATGCTCGTATACGTGAGAATGTTAGCAAACAATCAGGGATTGAAAGAATTGATTGGGGGGAATTTGTTCTTGAAGGTGGCGCAATTGAATTAGACAGTAATGGGACTGCTTTATTAACTCGAAGTGCTGTAACGAATAAAAATAGAAATCCCGATTTATCAGAAAAGGAAATTGAAGAATATATAAGTGACCTTGGGGTGACAAACTTTATTTGGTTAGATGGCGTGCCTAATTTAGATATTACGGATTTTCATATTGATGGATTTGCTAAATTCCATGATAAATCTACCATTGTAACGATGAAAGAAGATGACTTGGCTGAATGGGGTTTATCAAATAAAGATATGGATACATTGTTGGATGCAAAAAATGCTTCAGGACAGAAGTATAAGTATGAATACTTACCGCTTAGTAAAGAAAACGTTGCTTTAGAAAACGGGAAAACTCTCGATTATAAGGGATCATACATCAATTATTATATTGGGAATAAAGTGGTATTGGTGCCTAATTATAATGATCCGAATGATAAAATCGCAAACGATACGATTCAGAAGTTATATCCGGATCGTAAAGTAGTCGGTATCGATGTGAGAGAGCTTTATAAAAATGGCGGTATGATTCATTGTGTGACACAGCAACAACCAATTAGTTTGAAGTAGTAAACGGAAGTTTAATTATCGGCGGGGATGTCCCATAGTCGAACTTTTGGCTAGGTGGCATTCTTTTTTATTTGTATAAAAGGGGTAACGTTGTTGAAAGAAATCATTTTAATTAGCTTCATAATGATTGGATTTATGATTCTAGTATTTAATTGTATGCTTTCATAATTTTAAAGATTAAATAGGATTCATTACAATCATCAAATATTTATATTTTGAATCCTTGTCAAGAGTCAATTTACGGCTTAATGACGGCTTTATATTTTTTATATAAATATATAATATTTGCCCATGCTATAATCCATTCAAGAAATGTGCACGTTTTAAAAATTGTAATGAAAAGTATTGGGGAAGAGCGGGCGTTTTTAAATCGGCTACTCAATTATTATAAAAAAAGCGAGGTAAAATATATGGAACAAAAGGGAATTATTTTTACTGCGATACCAGATGAATCAAATGAATATTATGAACCGTTTTATGAAGAACTTATTTATTTTAATGAAAATTTAAATGAAAAAAAGGGAATTACAGACCAACTGATTTCTTTATCTGTTGAAGAACAAGAATTCCATACGAGCTTTTTTGAGTATGATGATATTTGGTTAAGAGATGTTGCGCCAGTTGTAACGGATCATCTTGTTAAATTTAAATATCGACCAAATTATTTACCAGATGATCAAGGGCGGTATTTAGATCAACAATTTAATAAATGGTTGAAAAAGAACGACTTTGAATATGTGAAATCCCCGTTAATATTAGATGGTGGTAATCTTATTTGGAATAAAAAAGATACCGTTATATTAACAGAACGCATATTTGATGATAACGATGATTGGACAGAAGAGGAGATTATTGAGCAATTAGAATGGGATTTAGATGTGAGCCGAGTTATTATTATTCCTGCTGAAGAAGGAGATGTACTTGCGCATGCAGACGGAATGGTTAAATTTATTGATGAACAGACAATGTTTATTAGTGATTTTCTAGGGGATCATGAATTTAGATATAATGTTCAAGAGATTATTCAAGAGCAAATGCCAGAAGCTGAATTTATTGTTGTTCCTTCGTCATATACAGAGAAAGGGCAATATGATCAAGAAATAGCGTCGGCAAAAGGTTTATATATAAATATGTTAGAAACATGTGATGCTCTTTACGTTCCTAAGTTTGGATTAGCTAAAGATAGAGAAGTGTTACGATATATTCAACAGTATACGGAGAAACAAGTTATTCAAATTCATGTAGGAGAAATATCAACAATGGGAGGCGCAATGAATTGTTTAACGTGGTATTGTCCGAGTCATTTGTTACCTTCAAAAATGAAGAGGTTGGACAATCAAAATGAAGGTTCTTCAATCAAAAAAATATTTGATTGGTTTTAATCAATAAGCTTATAAGAAAATGTATTCAAGGGGTATTTATATGTATACAATTACTGAATTTTCACGGATTTGTAAAATGAGTACACGGATGCTAAGGCATTATGACAAAGAGGAGATATTAAAACCAGCATATGTGAACCCGGTAAATGGTTATAGATATTATGAGCAAGGGCAGCTAGAGATAGCATTGAAAATTAAAAAGCTGAGGGAGTACAAGTTTCCTTTACCGAAAATTAAAGTCATTCTCCAGTCATCAGATCAAAATTCATTTATTAAACATATGCAAGAGCAAATTATAGAGTTGTCTCATGAGGTGAAACAAAATTTACAGGTTATTTCTGAAATGAATGAAATGGTAAATATGAATAATGGTTTAAATATTGCTCGCCATGGAAGTTACGACATATTAATTGGAATGAGAAATGAAATAACGGTAATTGCTCAAAGATTACAAATAGATATAGATGATATGGATGATTATTTTTATGACTTATATGAGAAAGTACAAAAAAATAGCATTCAAATAGTTGGCTCTCCATCCGTAGTTTTTTTTGATCAAGAGTATATTCCAAATCGCAGTGATATTGAATTAAGAATTCCGATTATGGATGATGATAAAGGTGTATTACAAGGGGGCGAAATAAAAAAGCTAAATCAGCATCAAATCGTTACTACTATGCATTATGGTAGCTATGATTATATAGGTTATGCTTATATAGCGTTAGAAGAGTGGATTGAAAGGAATGACTATATAATAGATAGTCCCCCATATGAAGTCTATATAAAGGGGTCAGAATGTGATTGTTTAGTAGAGGAGTATGTGACACAAATTTGTTTTTTAGTTACGAAAATAGAATGAGAATAAGGATTGACATTAACATTATGTCAATCCTTATTCTGTATACAAAAGCAATTACTAAAATGAGCGCCGATAAGATTCCGAATGCGAAAGTTTTAATGACAGTTTTACAAGGGGAAATAAAGAGTCACCTTATGAAGTGGTTATAAGCAAATGAAAATATTTTTGTTGACCTTAACACGATGTCAAAGTATAGACTGAACTTACATTCAGAGAAGGGGTGAACATGTATGAGAAATATAGAAAATAGTTTGTTTTATATGCCTGCAGAATGGGAAAAACATGAGGGGACATGGCTCCAATGGCCTCATGATAAAGCACATAGAGGTGAAGGTTACCGAGCTAAGTTGAATGATATTTGGATAACGATGGCAAAGGAGCTTCATTATGGAGAAAATGTGCATATAGTTGTATTTGATGAGGAAGAAAAAACGCATGTCCAATCGAAGTTAATTGAAGCGAAAGTAAGTATGGATAAAATTGATTTCTTAGTTCAGGAAACTGATGATGTTTGGATACGAGATAATGGACCAATCTTTGTAAAAGATAAAGAGGAAAATCTCTGCCTAACACACTGGCTATTTAATGGTTGGGGGGATAAATATCCGTATGAAAACGATGCTGTTATTCCAAATAAAATAAGTGAAATGCATAACATTCCAAAAATCGAATCTAGTGTCTGTCTAGAAGGTGGAGGAATTGAGACAAACGGAAACGGGACCTTAATGGCAGCGAAAACTTCTATTATAAATGAGAATCGAAATCCTACACTAAGTCAGGAAGAGATTGAAATGGAGCTAACGAAGTATTTAGGGGTAACGAATTTTATATGGATAACTGGTATTCGCGGTGAGGACAATTATGATGAGGATACGGATTACCATATTGATGGTGCAGCACGTTTTGTAAATGAAAATACGATTCTTTATGAATATGATCCTTTTGGGGAAGGAGAGTCGTACCTTTTGGAGGCGTATGAAAAACATTATCAAGAATTGCGACAAGCAAGAAATATAGATGGAAAGCCATTTCAGCTCATACCAGTACCGGTAACGAGAAAAATGGTAAAAGAGGCAGACTGCAAGGGCTCGTATTTGAATTTTTATATTGGAAATGAAGTCGTATTGGTACCTATATACGGTGATGAACATGACAAGTTAGGACTTCAAATCATTGAAGGACAATTTCCAGGGAGAAGAATTGTTGGTATTTATGTTAATGAATTGTATGCGTATGGTGGCATGATTCACTGTGTGACGCAGCAGCATTTAGACTAAAGTGTTTTAAATAAAAAAAGCATGCAGAGCATATACTCTGCATGCTTTTTATAATGCTGAAAACTCTTCAACAAGTTCACTAAAGCGATTTAATGCACTTTCAATTGGTTCTGGTGTAGTTAAATCAACACCAGCTTTTTTCAGTAGGTTTAGTGGGTAATCAGAACTTCCACCTTTAAGGAATTCAATATAGTTTTTCTGAGCATTCGGATCGCCGCTTAATAATTTATCAGCGATTTGAATGGCAGAGGCAAATCCAGTTGCGTATTTGTATACGTAAAATGGACGATAGAAATGAGGGATTCTAGACCATCCGTATTTTACTTCTTCATCAAATACAAGTGAATCACCGTTATATTCTCTAAATAGGTTTTCATAAATTTCACTGAAGACTTGTGCATTTAATGGTTTACCTTGCTCAGCCATTTCGTGTGTGATTTTTTCAAATTCTGCAAACATGATTTGTGTAAAGAAAGTACCTTTAAAGCTATCGATAAAGTAGTTAATTAAATGATTACGCACGTTCGTTTCTTTCGCTTCTTTTAATAAATAATGGATTAATAACACTTCATTTACTGTAGAAGCAACTTCTGCGACGAAAATGGAATAGTGTGCAGAAATTCTTGGTTGATAACCGTGTGAATAATGTGTATGCATACCGTGACCGCATTCGTGAGTAAGGGTGAAAAGGCTATTTAAATCATCATGATGATTTAAAAGAATGAAAGGGTGAACGCCGTATACACCAAAGTTATAAGCGCCAGAACGTTTTCCTGGTGTTTCTCTTACATCTATATATCGTTTATCTTTAAAGCTTTTTAATGTTTCAATATACTCTTCTCCTAAAGGAGCTAGAGATGCAAGCATGATATCAAACGCTTCATCGTATGGAATGTCTTGTTTTACACCTTGTACTAAATCGACGCCTAAGTCGTATTGTCTTAGTTCATCTACATTTAATTTTTCTTTTCGAAGTTCATTGTATGTATGTAAAGATTGAATGTTTTTCTTCGTCGTATCAATTAAATTTTCATATACTTCTTTCGGAACCATATCGCCAAATAATGATTTCTCTAAAGCGGATGGATACTTTCTTAGCTTTGACACAGTAACGTTATTTTTAATTGCAGCGGATAAAGTAGAAGCGATAGAATTCTTTAATTGAACATATGGTTTGTAATACGCTTTATAAGCTTCTTTACGTTTCTCACGATTCTCATCTTCTATTAATTTTGCATACATACCACGTGTTAAAGGCACTTTCTTTCCATCATCAGTCGTCACTTCACCAAAAATTATATCTGCATTATTTAACATGCCAAATGTGTGCTGCGGAGAGGAGAGTGCTTCACCCATTTGTGATAAAATTTCTTCTTGGTCTTTATTCAATACGTGTTTTTTGTAGCGGTATAACTCAAATAAATCTTCTTTATAATATTGTAAGCCCTCTGTTTCTTCTATGTAAGAATGTAATGTGTTTTCATCTATACTAAGTAAGAATGGAGAGAAGAATGATTTCGCTGCACTTACTTTCACATGTAATTGTGATGCTCTATCAACAAGGGATTGAGAGTCCGTATCGCGCGTATCAAGGTCAGATTGTAATCGTGCATAAGCAAACATTAATGATAATATGCTTGATATTTCTTCGCTCTTTGTTAAATAAGCTAGTAAACGATTTCCATTATGAATACTTCCGTTAAATTCTTTTAGTTCACTTGTTAACTTTTCTATTTTTTTATAGTCATTTTCCCAATCATCAATCGTATCGTAAATATCTGTTAGATTCCATTTTTCACTATCAGGTACGTTTAATCGATTTTTAAGTTCTGTCATAATCATTTCCTTTCTAAACATGTAGTTATATTTCTATATAACTATGAAATACAACAAATTGCAAAAAATCCCTGCTGTAAGCAAGGCTTAAAAATTAGAGTGTAATGCCGAATTTTGAATGTAATAGGTTTACATATTGTTCTTCTGTAACTGTTTCTTTTATTTTTTCACCATTTTTTGTAGCGGTAAGACTATCTTTCGTTAAAGAGGCATGACCATCTTCAGTAAGTTTTACAATAAGAGGTGCTTTGTTAAATGGTGAGCTCTCATGTTCAACGATAATTTTTTGTGCTGCATTTGCTTTCTCTTCATCTACTTCTTCAATATAAAATGCATAGCCTAACGTCCAATCATCAGCAGAAGATTGATCGAGAAACTCATTGTTTTTACGCATTTCTAAAATGTAATTACCTTTTTCAGTTGTTTCTTTGCGAATACGATAATCTCCTGTTACGGAGTGAATGACTTCACCTGAGAAAGGGACAGGTGCAAGAGGTAAGTATGATCCGAATCCAACTTCAATTAAATAAAGTTCATTATGGTGTTTTAAAACTGTTGCGATATGTCCAGAGTCGACAGCCCATAGAGAGTTTGCAGCGTTATAAACTGTTCCTGAAACGAGATGAACATTGAATCCAGAATCTTTAAGGAAGTAATACATAGTCGGGTTTAGTTCATAACAAAGACCGCCGCGGTTGTTTATTAAAATTTTTTCTTTCAGATTTTCTTTTGATATTTCTGTAAAGTTCTTTTCGAGAACATTTAAGTTTTCAAATGGAACAGTTTGTGCCATTGCATACATAATGTTAGGTAAATCTTCAAATGAAACCGTTTCTTGTTCATGTATGTGTAATCGTGCGAAAAATTGTTTTTGAAAGTCTGTCATAGTAATCCCTCCGGCATGCTTTTATAGATAAATTGTAAACAATCTTGAGTAAGATGTGAAATTAAAACTATGTTGAAGTACTTGTGAAATATTTGAAGTTATGCTACAAGATAATGTAAGAGATTAGAAGAGTGCAGCTTTATTCAAAACTTCTCGTCTTTTTTATAAACGTCGTGAATCTATCAGGGCATTTATATATATGAAGTAAAGAGGAGAGACAATATGAAAAAAACAAAAATGAAATATAGCATGATGTTTAGTTTATTACTATTAACATCATGTGATGTATCGGATGAAGAAATTGAACAAAAAGCACAAAGTTATACAAAATCGGAGTATGGTATTTCTGTTAAACTAAATCAAGTTGAAACACTGGATAATGGAAAGGATTTCCTCGGCCCAAAGAGGCGGATAGCTTCTGTGCAACAAGTAGATGAACCGCATTTGCAATTTCAGCTTTATTTCGATGGACAAATCTCTCCAAAAGTAAATAATGATAACTATAAAATAAAAAAAGAAGCGAATGATTTACAAGAAAGATTCAATACATATTATGAAGAAAAAGAGAATAATACGATACTTGCTTTCGATCAAATACAGACGGGGGATAATGTTTCCGATAAGAATGCTGAGAAAGAAATAGCGAAGAAAAATTTGAAGCAGTACTATACGGCAGTTTTTAGAAGTAATACTGTTTTAGATGTAAATAATCCTTCACATATGGAAACATTAGCGGAAGTTGCAAGAAGTATTCAGGAATTTAATAAAACACTTGAAGATAATAAGAGTAGCGTGGAAGATATAACGATTCAGTTTCCAGGTGCTAATAAGGATGTATTACAAAATATTGCAGTAGATTATATATTAACGGCTGAAGATGCAAAAAAGACCCTTGAGAAAAAGGCTGATTATATGAAAATTTTACAGCTTAATAGGTGAAAAAATTATCCTTCCTCAGGTGTGAAGGACAATAGTCTGACACCTTTACTTCTTACAAAACATATAGTATGATGATTTCAGTAAATTAGATTTCAATGACTATAATATAAATTAATGAGAGGTGCTTTTTGTGAGTGCGGTAGGTACTAAATAGGAAAAATTTAATGAAATAAATCAGATAAGATCAGGGGATTTTTATGTACATCATACCCCTAAATTTGTCATGGATTTATTTCGATACCTATGAAGATACCTACAATACTTTATAAAGCGTGTAATAAGGGGACTGCCATCTGTTTTTATGGCTTATTTCCTCATATGTTATTACACATGCCTTGTAAATGTAAAAGCTGCGGTATCCCCGCAGCTTTTTTGTATATATTTTTAATGTATAAAAATGGTAATTAAATAATGTAGAGCTCATTGGAATCTAATGAGTAGGTATCTTCATTAATGATAGAAATTAATCATAGTGAGGAGAAACAAAATGAATACGATGACTTTTGAAAAGTTACAATATAACGAATTAAAGGAAATAGTGAAATCTTATTGTGTAAGTGGACTAGGAAAAGAATTATTAAATAAATTAGAGCCGAGTACGAGTATAAAAGTAGTGAGAAATCGCTTAAATGAAACGACAGAAGCACGAGCAATATTAGATGCAGAAGGGCATGTGCCTTTCTTCGGAATTTCTAATATCGCTAGCACAATTCAAAAATTAGAAAAAGGGATGATTTTAGATCCAGAAGAATTAGTAAGTGTTTCAGACTTTTTACGTGGATGTAGAAAGATTAAAAAGTTTATGTTAGATAAAGAATTTTTTGCACCAGTATTAGCTTCCTACGCAAATTCAATGACTGAATATAAAAGTATTGAAGAGGAAATTAACTTTTCAATTAAAGGAAATAGCATTGATGCAGCTGCTAGTAAAGAGTTAAAGCGAATTCGTAATAACATCGATTCTGTAGATGGAAAAATAAAAGAACGTTTAACGAAGTTTTTAAATAGTAGTGCAAATAAGAAATATATTCAGGAATTCTTTATTAGTAAAAAGGATGATCGCTATACGATTCCAATTAAATCATCCTATAAGAATCAAGTTGCGGGAAGTATTGTCGAAGCCTCGGCAAAAGGCTCTACTGTATTTATAGAACCGCATACGGTTACGAAGTTAAATGTGGAACTCGCAAGCTTGAAAGCAGAAGAAGCGATGGAAGAGTATCAAATTTTAGCGACGTTATCAGGAATGGTAGTAGAAAATATTTATCATATAAAAATTAATATGGAACTTATTAGCCAGTATGATATGGTATTTGCGAAAGCGAAGTTTAGTAAATCAATCGATGGAATAGAACCGAAGTTAAACGATCATGGCTACATTCATTTAGTGAATTGTAAGCACCCGCTTTTAACAGGGGAAGTTGTACCGTTAAACTTTGACATCGGTCAAGAGTACCGTAGCTTAATTATTACAGGGCCGAATGCAGGTGGTAAAACAATTGTGCTAAAAACAATTGGATTACTAACATTAGCGACAATGTCAGGCCTTCATATTACTGGAGATAAAGAAACGGAAATCGCTATTTTCGAAAATGTATTTGTAGATATTGGTGATAATCAAAGTATCGAAAATGCACTAAGTACATTCTCATCTCATATGAAAAATCTATCCGAGATTATGAGAATGTCAAATAATAATACGCTTCTATTATTTGATGAAATAGGAAGCGGTACAGAACCAAATGAAGGTGCAGCACTTGCGATTTCTATTTTAGAAGAGTTGTACCTAGCGGGATGTATTACAATTGCGAGTACGCATTACGGTGAAATAAAGCGATTCTCAGAAATGCATGATGACTTTATGAATGCAGCGATGCAATTTAATAGTGAGACGTTAGAACCGCTTTATAAATTAGTAATAGGTAAATCAGGAGAAAGTAATGCACTTTGGATTGCGAATAAAATGAACGTAAAAGCGCATGTACTGAAACGAGCGAAAGAGTATATGGGAAATAAAGAGTACGCTCTAGAAAAAGTGAATGAAAGTAAAATTAGAAAACCGAAATTTGTGCAAGAAAAAAGAGAATCTCATTATGAGTACAAAATCGGCGACCGTGTGAATTTATTGGATTATGATGATTTTGGTATCATTTATAAGGAAAAAGATAATTTCTATAATGTCGTTGTATATTATAACGGTGAATTTATTGAAGTGAATGTAAAACGTATTACATTAGAGGTAGCGGCGAAGGAATTATATCCAGAAGGGTACGATTTAAGTACACTATTTGTCGATTATAAAGAAAGAAAAATGCAACACGATATAGAGCGCGGATCGAAAAAAGCACTCCGTAAAATTCAAAAAGAAATGAGAAAGAATAGAGGGTAAGTTAAAATGGTAACAATTAGACAAGAACAAAAAAACGATTATAGAAAAACAGAAGAAGTTGTACAACAAGCATTTTTACATGAAGAATTTAGTGATAAAAAAGAACACGAACTTGTAAAACGTATTAGAGAATGTGATGCATTTGTTCCAGCGTTATCTATCGTTGCGATAGATGAGGAAATAGTTGGTCACATTCTGTTATCTAAAATTACGATAGAACAAGATGGAACTTCTGTAGATTCATTAGCGCTTGCGCCAGTTTCAGTTGCTAGGGGTCATCAGAAGAAAGGGATTGGCGGAAAACTAATCGCAGCTGCTTTAGAAAGGGCGAAAGAACTTGGATACGGATCGGTTGTTGTATTAGGGCATCCAGAATACTACCCGAAATTTGGTTTTAAGAAAGCAAGTGAATGGAATATAAAAGCGCCATTTGAAGTACCAGATGAAGTGTTTATGGCGATGGAATTAAGGGAGAATGCTCTTGAAGGTGTAGAAGGGATTGTTCAGTATTCAAGTGCGTTTTCTGGATAAGAAAAGGAAGCTAGAGATAATCTAGCTTTCTTTTTGGTTCGTAAAAGTAGGAATTCATTTTATTTATGAATTGTATATTTGAAAACGAGTGGCTGAATTAGAAGGTAAGCTGTACATATCCAAAATATAATCAATCCACCTTTAAGGAATGAACTAACGTGTAATGAACCTAAAATAAATATAACAAAGATGAGAATCGTGAAAAATAAGAGAATGGAAGAAGTTTTTGCATATAATGTAGTTTTACAATTTGGACATACGATAGAGTACATATTTTTTTCGTTAATATTACTAGTTTTTTGAAGGAGAGAGGGGTGGAACAACTGGTACATTTCAAATTGGATCCCTCCATTTCTAGTTAACAAGGTTTTGAAGTTAAAAAGAATTGTGACCAACCAGCATTAGTTTGTCTAGATTTATAATATATTGTAGAAGGATTTTTGTATTACATATTCTCCTGAAAAAGGAAAAAACCTTCATAATAAATGATGCATTTGGAAGGTTTTTGAATAATATAGCATAATTTGAGCTGCTTGCACTTAGCTTAACGTAGGACTATCCTTAGTTTTTGTTCAAATGGTAATTAAAATGTTAAAATAGATATAGAAATCTAAGGGGAGAGAATAATATGAAGAAGCAAAAAATTGATAGTAATATATTGAATGGAAATAATGGGAAAGTAGTTACGTTATATGTTACAAGACACGGTAAAACAATATTAAATACGAATCATCGTGCGCAAGGTTGGGCAGACTCTCCGTTAGTAGAAAAAGGTGTGGAAGTTGCCACAAATTTAGGAATGGGATTAAAAGATATTCATTTTACGAATGCGTATAGTAGTGATAGCGGTCGCTCGATTGAAACTGCTAATTTAGTATTAAAATATAGTGAGCAGTCAAAATTGAAACTTGAGAAAAGAAAAGATTTACGAGAATTAAATTTCGGTATTTTTGAAGGTGAAAAACTTGAAAATATGTGGGATGTGATTGGAAAAGCTGCAGGCGTTGCATCACCAGAAGAACTTATGAAGTTTTCTATTCAAGAAGTGATTGACCTTATTAGAGCAGCAGATCCTACGAAACAGGCGGAAGATTGGGAATTATTTTCTACTCGTATAAAAACAGAGATTGATAAAATTAGTGAAGAAGCTGCTGAAAATGGTGGAGGCAACGTTTTAGTTGTCGTTCATGGGCTTTTGATAACTGCGTTAATAGAAATGATAGACAGTAGTAAAACAAAACTTGGAGTAGAAAATGCTAGTGTAACGAAAATTGTATATCAAGATGGAACATATACAGTCGAGTCGGTCGGAGATATGAGTTATGTTGCAAAAGGGTAACTAACTGTTACGATATATTTAACTAATTATAACCAAAGTTAATTAAATATATTAGTAAGCCTTGCTAGTCAAGTGATTGGCTAGTAGGGCGGGTTAACTGCGGGCAATCCCTAAAGCTGATCGAACTACAACGTGGCTAGAAATGGTGAGCGTGAATGTTGCGAAAGCTGAAAAAATCAATCAGATGATTAAGGAGTTGACTTCTGATGATATTGGCGAAGAAAGTCAGACTGATTCCAACGTCTGAACAAGAAAAAGTGCTTAGAAACCATGCTGGTGCTGCAAGATTCGCTTATAACTATTGTAAAAGAATGAGTGATAGATACTATAAGCTATTTGGAAAATCTGTTTCACAGTTAGATTTACAGAAACGATTTACAAAGATCAAGAAGCGAAAGAGATATAAGTGGTTAAATGACATCAATGCACAAGTTCCAAAACAGGCTTCAAAAGATTTTGACAAGGCGAGGAAACATTCGTTCGAAAAGTACAAAAATGGTTATCACACTTCTTATAAATCCAAAAAAGATTTAATCCAAGGATTTTATGCCAATTATGAAAGACTGATTATAGGAAAGAAAGTAGTTCATATTCAGTCCATTGGAGAAGTGAAAACAAGTCAACAACTACCAAGAAACAAAAAAACATCAAATCCAAGAGTTACCTTTGATGGTCGTCACTGGTGGATTAGTGTAGGGTTCGAAGAATCCTTTGAAGCGCAAGAATTAACCGATGAGTCGATTGGTGTGGATGTTGGTTTAAAAGAGCTGTTTGTGGCTTCTAATGGTACGAAAGAACGAAATATAAACAAAGATGCCAAGGTTAAAAAACTTTTGAAAAGGAAAAAGTCAGCGCAAAGAGATATGTCTAGGAGATTTAAAAAAGGTGTAAAAATTCAATCTGCCGGATATGAAAAAGCTAAAACTGAGCACCTGCGGTTATCTAGGGAAATTACGAATATCCGAAATAACCATATCCATCAAGCAACAGCTAAATTGGTGAAAACCAAACCAATGAGGATTGTTGTGGAAGACTTACCTATCTCAAACCTGTTAAAAAACAAAAAACTATCGAAAGCATTTTCATTTCAAAAATTAAACTTCTTCTTTCAATGTTTATCATACAAGTGCGAGAAGTATGGCATTGAGTATGTAAAAGCTGATAAATGGTTCGCCTCAAGCAAGATTTGCTCATGTTGCGGAGTAAAATACGACCATTCAGTTCAACCAGAAGGACAGTGGAGTTTAAAGATTCGTGAATGGGACTGTGTTGGGTGCAATAGCCATCACGATAGGGATTTAAATGCTGCGATAAATTTATCAAGATGGGTAAAATAAATGCTTGATAATAGGAGGTAACGATACTGCCTCGTGTGGAGTGTTATACCCCTCGTCCCTTCGGGGTTGCGAGAACACGAAGAAGCACTAACTTGTGTAAATTTGATTGAATTGTATAGATTTAGTTAAGTTTATCGTATCGGGATGAAAGCTATGTTCTATTGCATTAACTGTTCTGACATTCACCATGAAAAACATCCGAATGATAAAGTGAAACTTTAATCAGTGGGGGTTTTGTCCATCCCCCACTGATTATTAGCCCTCACCAATCGGGCTTTTACGGGCAGTTGTCTCCCACCTAACTTCCTCGTATGCGCCGAATTTTGAGGTGGGAGTCTTACTGCGGGGTAAAGTATTCAAAAACGGTTTTTATATTGATCCATTTTTAGGTGATCGTTATCACCTCGGTATGTGCACTGATGCTCAAAAGCATGAAGCAGAAGAACGGCTTTTAACGTCAAGAAAATTAGACACAGCCCAATCTATTATGAACGTATTACCGACACATGTTGTCCCAACATAAAATATAAAAAAGAGCTGGCTCACCCAGCTCTTTTTTATGCTTTATAAACAATCATTGCTGAAAAACAATAAATTTGGTTTTCATCATCGTTAATTGAAACACCAACTTGATACTTAATATCTACAAATTTACTATCATCAATCTTTTTTAAAAATACATTTACTGCGTCTTCTAAATCTTTTTCGTGACTTTCATCAAACACTTTCACACGAATCATGTTAACACCATCCTAGATCGCAGCCCTCCGCCGCTTGATTATTGCCACGGTGCGTATCTATGATGCGATAAAACTTTCCATTCTCATATATATATCCGTCTTCTAACACATATTGTTTACCTTCAGTATAGACATAAAACTTACCTATCATAAATTTACTCGTATATAATTCCAAATAATCTGGTCTAAATTTAGCTACCACTTTATTTGTAATATCAATTTTTATTGTGCGCCCCACCTTCTCTCCCTCCTTTGCAAAGAACGGATTTAGGTATATTGTATTAGCGATTTTACATTTTATGCTAAAAAATAAGTGGATATGCCTTATTTTTTCGCCTGTACTATTTTTCTAAAAAAATCTCCCCTTTTTATTCCACATATACAGGCAAAAAAACATCTAAAAAAATAACTTTTACATATTGACTACGATGTATCAGATATGATATTATATAAAATTTGATATTTTTACCAAAGTATGTTATCATTAAAAATGGTTACCACATATGGAGGTGGATGATTTGTTTCAAATTGGTGATAAAATCGTTTATCCAATGCACGGTGCAGGAATCATCGAAGCAATTGAAGAGAAAGAAATATTAGGTACTACTCGTCAATATTGTGTGATACGCATCCTTAATAAAGATATGCAAGTAATGCTTCCGATGGATCAATTACAAAAATCAGGTATACGTTATATCGTCGATAAAGGTACGTTAGATGGTATACTTCTTGAATTTCATCATGGGGAATCCGATCCCTCACTCTCTTGGAAACAAAGATATACAATGAATATGGAAAAAATGAAGAACGGCAATCTTCAAGATAGCGCAGAAGTTGTTCGTGATTTACTTCGTCGCAATAAAGAAAGAGCATTAAATGCGAGCGAAAAACAAATGCTAGATAATGCGCGTAAAATGATGATTAGCGAAGTTGCTCTCGTGCAAAATGTTTCTGAAAATCAAGCAACAGAATTACTTCAAGATACAATTAATCATTAATTTTAAAATAGCTGGCCGCTATTTTTTTTTGTAAAAAAAGGACAAAGAGATAAAACTCTTTGTCCTTTTCTATTACCCTGCTAACGTTTCGGGTATAAGTTACCGCTCTACACCATTAGAATGTGCTTTCATTTTTTCCTTCGCTCGTGCGCACACCTTTTCTGCAATCACACTAGAAACATTTTTTTCTCGTTCCACATCCTTTATCTTTATGTGATCTAAATTATCTTCCAAAGTAAGTGTAACTTTGTCATTCGGCGGATTGTGTGCACCTTGAAAAGTAAGAAATTGTATCGTCACTTCAAATCTAGGAACGAACTCATCTTTTTTGCCCAGACGCTTTATATTTATAACTGAGTCACATTCATATTGATCTTCTGTCGCTTGCCTTATAACGGAGTAATACCGATTCAATAACGCACTCTCTAACAGCTGCTCCTTCGACTCTTTTGCCCACGAATAACTTGGAGAAAAGAAAAAGATAGAACATATCATTATCATCATTACACATAGTTTTTTCATAACGCCCTCCTTGTTCTATAAATTAGTGTTCTCAAAAATGCCATAAAAAAACGACTTCCCCTATTCAGGAAAGTCGTTTTAATAAATCCAATATTAACCACCGCTCACTGGTGGTATGAGTGCAACAACATCACCAGATTGGATCGTGTCATCTTCATTTGCGTATTCTTCATTAATTGCAACCATAATTGGTGCTGACACCGGTACATTATATTCTGTGGCAACAATCTCTTTTAACTCTGCAACCGTAATATTTTCTTTCTCTATTTGTAATTCACTTGTTCCTGCTTCTTCTTGCAAGTGCGCAAATAACAATACTCGAATCATATTTATAGCTCCTTCCCAGGCTCTCCCGCCGGATATGGTGTTTTTTCTAATTGGTCACCAATCCACGAATCACCATCTTCCCAAAACTCCTTTTTCCAAATCGGAACAATTTGTTTTATGCGTTCCATAATATATTCATTCGCTTCATAAGCCGCTTTACGGTGCGGTGTTGAAACAGCAACAACAACCGCGATATCAGAAATTTGCAATGTACCGATGCGATGTGTAATTGCAACGTGTGTACCTGGCCATTTCTCTTTCACTTCTGAGCAAATTTTCTCTAGCATCTTTTCTGCCATCGTCTTATATGCCACGTACTCTAAGTATAATGTACGGCGCCCTTTCGTAAACTCCCTAACCGTTCCAATAAATGTTGTAACGGCACCGCATTCACGGCGAATTACCTTCTTCGCTACCTCTTCAATCGAGATTTCTGTATCAATGACTTCATACGTCTTTTTCATTTTGCACTCCTAACCGTTTGTACAAACCAGTCTATATAAAAATCTTCTTCTGTTATATGAAATACTTTATATTCTTCTCTTAATTTTATCGAAACATCATGCCACGTAATAACCGCGACTACATTTTCTACTTTATGTAAAAGTTCAGCGTCTTCCGCAGAACGAAGTAACACTACTTTCGGGTAGTTCTCTTTTTTATAGCCCTCTATTAAAATCGTATCCACTTCAAAAAACTCATATAAGCGAATAATTTCTTGTAAAGACCATTCCTCTCTTAATGAAGAAAGCGAAAGTAATCCAGCACCTTCTACACTACTTACGACAGCACCAGCTTTACGGTGTCTTTCACTATCTTTTTGTGCTACTTCCGGAAAACCTCCGTGCCCGTGATGTTTAATTGTAGCAACCTTCATTTCACTTTCTGCTAATGCATGCACAACTTTCTCTACAAGTGTTGTTTTCCCGCTATTTTGATACCCTACTATTTGTAAGATTGAAGGGGCTTTGCCCATGGCCAATCACATCCCTCGGCGTGCTCTAACAATAATACAGACACTTTCATCCCTGCCTCAAATCCTCTCGTTCCTCCAGGCAACACAATAAAAGCATTCGCATCCGCGAGTGAAGATACCGCACTCGATTTATCTAAACCGACCGGCATCGCTTGTAATCCCCCATCTACAATCGTTACGTTTGCTCTTACAAAACGAGTAAACGGATTTGGCTTCGGAAAATCTTTTTGTAAAATAGCATCAGCTCTATATACATGGGGCTCCTTCGCATACAAATACGTTTTTATAATTGGATGCACAAATAATTCAAATCCTACGTAACAAGCGGATGGATTCCCTGACAAACCGAAAAGCAACTTTCCATCAACTTCAGCTACTGTCGTTACACTTCCTGGTCTCATCGCTATTTTATTAAAGAGTACATTCGCCTGTAACCTTTCATAAATAGCCGGTAAATAGTCATAATCTCCTACCGACACACCACCCGTTGTAATTAAAATATCAACCTCATCCATCGCGGATTGAACAGCTGTAAAGCATGCATCTAACTCATCAGCAAGTTGGCCATAATAACTAACTTTCCCGCCAGATTTCATAATTTGAGCGGCTATCATATAAGAGTTACTATTTCTAATTTTTCCTGCCTCTAGCGGCTCATGTACTTCTAATAATTCACTTCCTGTCGTTACAATACCAACAACAGGCTGTTTTACAACTTTCACCGTACTATATCCAAACGTAGCTAATAGGGCGGCAACACCAGGATTGATTGCAACACCTTTCTTAACAAGAACTTGATTTTGTTTTATATCTTCTCCTTTGAATGACACATTGTCACCACTATTAAAAGGACGCTTTAACTTCATATATGTACTTCCGTTCTTCTCGGACCCTTCCGTCAGCTCTAGCATTACAACTGCATCGCACCCCTCTGGAATAGCCGCTCCTGTCATAATACGAACCGCTTTAAAAGATCCTACTTCTTCTAAAAAAACAGACCCCGCCCCGATTTCCCCTATTACTTCAAATTCAACTGGATTCTCCTGACTTGCTTCTTTCGTATCTTCTGCTCGAATTGCAAAACCATCGTAAGGAGAACGATCAAAATGAGGAACGTCATGATCTGAAACAACATCTTCCCCAAGAATTCTCCCGTAACTTTCCGTAATAGAAACTTCTTCTACTTCACCATGCTTCGCATATTTCATTACTCGTTCTACTGCCTCAGCAACTTGAATTGGAATTCTTTTTTCTACCATCATTTCTCACCTCATATTTGCAATTTTTTTTATCTCGATTAAACTTTATATATTAAATAGCAATTACTTCAAGGAGGAATTCCATGTCTTCATTCACACACTTTAATGACCAAGGACGCGCGAAGATGGTTGATATAAGCGAGAAAAAGGCAACCGTTCGAACAGCGATTGCGTGCTCTAGCATCGTCGTTACAAAAGAAATTTACAATAAGATCTCTCATAATGAAATTGGAAAAGGTGACGTATTAGCAGTTGCACAAATCGCAGGTATTATGGCTGCGAAACGCACTTCTGATATTATCCCAATGTGCCATCCTTTATTATTAAAAGGTGTTGACGTTTCTTTCGATTGGAAACAATCAGAAGAACAATATCGACTACTTATTGAAGTAAAAGTTAAAACAGAAGGTAGCACTGGTGTTGAAATGGAAGCTTTAACAGCTGCTTCTGCTACTGCTCTTACTGTGTATGATATGTGTAAAGCTGTTGATAAAGGTATGATTATTGGCGAAACATACTTATTTGAAAAAACAGGCGGAAAAAGTGGAGATTATACGAGAAATTCGTAATCCGCTCTCCGTTGAACCTAAAGGGTTTCCTTTAGGTTCAACCTATATATCTTGCATATAAACTTTTCGCTACATTCATATCATTTGTTCCATGAATAAACGCCCTACCATCTGTAAATAGAACAAAGCGATATTCTTCTACCGGAAATGATAATAAATAAGGTGTTGCCTTTACCTCTACACTTCTTTGTAAGCGCTTTTTAATTTCTTCTAAATTAAAATCTTTCCGCACACCTGGACGAATTTGTACTGTATTCCGCCCACATAAAACCTCCGTTTTCGTTTGTGCTTCAAATGTTAAACTCGGATATGTACGTAACCTGCCGCAAGATAAACACGTATCTTTTTTCTGCCTATTCACTTTAAATGCCATCTGTTGGTTATTCCAAAGATCAAACGATAACATCGTTTCACGAAGCGCCCCAAAATCTTCTACTAATATTTTCAACGCTTCCGTTATTTGATGGGCCACTACTAATTGTACAGCTGGCTGTATAATACCGGCTGTATCACATGTTGCTCCACTCGCCGGATGCTCCATTAAACAGCGGAAACACGGCGTTTTCCCTGGTAAAATTGTATATGTTACTCCGTAGCTTCCGACACAACCACCATATATCCATGGAATATTATACTTTTGCGAAATATCATTAATAAGAAGACGCGTTTCAAAATTATCTGTCGCGTCTAATATTAAATCTACATCATGCACTAGCTCTTCCATTTCTTGCACTGTTACATCAGTCACAACCGGATTCATTTCCACCTCAGAATTAATTGCTTTTAAATGTTCTGCTGCTGCTATAGCCTTCGGTTTATACTGCTTTGCATCTTCTTCTGTATATAATTGTTGCCTTTGTAAATTGCTCCATTCTACATAATCACGATCAGCAATCGTTATTTTTCCAACACCTGCTCTAACAATCGCTTCTGCATTCGCCGCACCGAGGGCACCAGCGCCGATAATAAGCACATGTTTCTCTCTTATTTTTCGCTGCCCTTCTTCTCCAACACCAGGAAATAATATTTGTCTTGAATATCGCTCCTGCATACGATAGCCCCCTTCCTTATCCTCCTATATAAGACATTTCAATTTTTGGACGATTGTTTGCACTTTCTTCTGTCCGTTCATCTGAATATCTATCTTTTCTATTCATCCATACATCTTGTATAACGCTTAATAACTCTTCATCCGAAAGATTTCCTCTAAGAAGTTTCCTTATATCCAATCCTTCTGTCGCAAATAGGCAGGTATAAAACTTTCCATCTGCCGAAATTCTTGCTCTCGTACAAGACGAACAAAATGACTCAGAGACTGAAGTAATAAAACCAACTTCAACATTTGTTCCAACATACCGATATCGTTTCGCAACTTCACCGAAATAATGCGCTTCAGCTGGCTCAAGTGGATACACCCTATGAATCATCTCGATTAATTCCCGCTTTGTAACTACTTGATCAAAATCCCACCCATTCGTACTACCAACATCCATAAACTCAATAAATCTAAGTGAAATTCCTTGTTCTTTAAAATACTTAGCCATCGGAAGTACTTGATGATCGTTCATCCCTTTTTTCACAACCATATTTACTTTCACTTCAAGCCCTGCCGCTTTTGCAGCCATAATTCCCTTGATCACAGGTTTCGTATTAATATTCCGGCCATTAATGACCCTAAATACATCATCATCTATTGCATCTAAACTAACATTTACTCTATGTAATCCAGCTTCTTTCAATGCCTTTGCTTGTTTCGTTAAATGAATCGCATTTGTCGTTAACCCTATATCTACTAAACCGTTAATTTTCACGAGACGTGCAATAAGTTTTGTTACATCTTTACGGAGCAGTGGCTCACCACCAGTAAGTCTAATTTTTCGTACACCGATGCTAACAAATACTTTTGCCAAACGCTCAATTTCATCAAACGTCAGTAAAAACTCATCTTTTAAAAAAGCATAATCAGGTCCAAATACTTCCGCCGGCATACAATATGTACATCTAAAATTGCAACGATCAATGACAGAGATGCGTAAATCTTGAAGTGGGCGTCCAAAAAAATCTTTAACCTTCTCCTGCATCGCCACCCTCCCTTTCTGCCAATTTTTTCTCTTTTCATTCTATTATAATATATTTTCGAACTGCGATGTTTTTGCTCACGTGAATAAAGTGAAACTTTATTCAGTGGGGATTTTGTTCATCCCCCACTGATTGTCAGCCCTCACCAATCGGACGTTTACGGGCAGCAGGGCTCCCACCTAACTTCTTTGCTTTCGCTGAATTTTGAGGTAGGGGTCTTACTGCCCGCAAATAGAGGGATAAAAAACCTTGAAACATAAAAGTTCCAAGGTTTTCTGCTTATTAACTTAATCTAATAATAGTTAGAGTAGCCCCAGGTGTTGTTGTAGATAATGTAACCCCAACTAATCCGGATAATTGCAAGCTAACAGCAGCTCCAGCAGGCAAATTAGTAATAATTGTCGCATTCAATGAACTCACATTAGCTACCGCAGAATTTACCGTTCCAGCGAGCTGGATCCCATTTACAGTTATACGTGAACCAACAATTACAGCAAGTGTTAAATTGATTGTATAGGCTATATAATAATTCCCTGCATTCGCAACTGTAAATATAGTATTTCCACCACTAACAGTTATTCCTGGACCCATATTTTGGTTATTCGGTAAATTAACATTTGCAGCAGCTCCTATACTACTTCCTGACGTGTTATTCGCAAATGCATACGTTGCAGTGGTACTAACTCCGGTCGTTCCAGTTGCACCTGTTGGACCTGTTGGGCCTATTTCCCCTTGAGTACCTTGAACACCTTGCGGGCCTTCTGGACCTGTTGCACCTATGTTTCCCTGAATTCCTTGAACGCCTTGCGGACCTTGTGCTCCGGTCGCTCCCGTTACCCCTTGGATTCCTTGTAATCCCTGTATTCCTTGCGGGCCTTCTGGGCCTGTTGCACCTACTGGCCCTTGAATTCCCTGGATCCCTTGCGGACCCTCTGAACCCGTTGCACCTACTGGTCCTTGTATCCCTTGGATTCCTTGCGGGCCTTCTGGGCCTGTCGGTCCTATCTCACCCATCGGACCTTGAATTCCTTGAACTCCTTGTAATCCCGTTGCTCCTGATGGACCTGCTACTCCTTGTATCCCTTGTGGACCTTGATCGCCTGTTGCTCCTGTCGCACCTTGAGGTCCTATAGCCCCCTGTATTCCTTGTGGGCCTTGATCACCTGTTGCTCCCGTTATCCCTTGAATCCCCTGAACACCTTGGATTCCTTGTTCACCTGTTACTCCCGTCGGACCAGTATTTCCCGTTGCTCCTGTACTTCCACTCGGCCCACCTCCTGGCCCAGTCGCACCTGTTGGCCCCGTCGGACCAGGAGGCCCTCCAGATGGGCCCGTTATCCCCTGACCAGTTGCTCCTGTTTCTCCTGTACTTCCACTTGGTCCTTGTGGGCCTTGTATCCCTTGTGCTCCTTGTATCCCTTGTGGACCAGTTACTCCCGGTACCCCTTGCACCCCTTGAATTCCTTGAGGCCCCTCAGGTCCAGTCGCTCCAATCGATCCTTGTAATCCCTGTATACCCTGTATACCTTGCGCTCCAGTCGCTCCTGTTGGGCCAACCGGACCTTGAATCCCTTGCACACCCTGCATACCTGTTGCTCCTGTATCTCCAACTGGTCCCCTCAATCCCCCAGGCCCTGCTGTCCTTCTGGTTCTGTTGCACCTATTGGTCCGCCGGTCCTTGAATTCCTTGCACACCTTGAGGTCCTGTTGGGCCTGTAATCCCAATGCCAGTAAATCCCGTTGGAACGGGAGGAAAGGTAGGTCCAATAAGATTTGGTGAAATTCTGAAATTAGAGTTTAATGAATTTTGTTTATCGCGCTCTTTCACACTTTCACCGCCTACATACCATCTTTTTTACATTAAACAAACCTCTTCTTCTTAATATCTATTTACAAAAACAATCTCAAAGACTATTTTTATTTCAAATAATAAAAACCCCCTTAATTCCTTAAGGGAGTCCAGCAATTGAATCCATATTATCTGTATTAGGGACAGCTTGCGCTATACCCGATACATTTGTACCTTGCCCTGTATTTGTTCCTGTTACAGTACCAGCAGGAGTGCCTCGTGTATATGTTGTCGTCACAGAATCTCCCGGCTGTAAACAAAGCTTCGTCTCCGTTCCTATTACTGTAACAACATCAATCCAAGTGCATCCCATTGAACCACTATACGATTTCGAAGCAGTAAATGAAGTATCACTCAAATTATCACCCGTAAATATATTCCCAGTATTATTTACAATAATAAACTCTTTTATACGCGCAGGCATATTTACACTCTACCTTTCCTTTACGCTCCTAATGTACGTGTACTCGTTGCTAATGGTGGTAAAAACACTGATGTTCTAATTGTAGGTTCAGGCTGCCGTTTCCCATTTAAAAAAACAGCCGCACTTGATCCTCCAGCACCCGCATATATTTTCGCCACCGCTAAAGGTGAGATATCATAACAGTCGCCAACATTAACAGCTCCTGTATTGTTAATAATTTTCACTTTACGCAAATTAATTCCCATTTACCCCTCCCCCTTTTTTATACTGTATGCAAAAGAAAAAAACTTGAAACAGACTCGTTTCAAGTTTTTAAGCATTAACTATTTCGTTTCACCTTCATATTGAAGCATACCGCCAACCATGTTCACTGTTTTAAATCCTTGCTCATTTAAATAATGGCATACATTTTCACTGCGCATTCCTGAACGGCAAATAAAAATATACTCATTCTCTTTATCAAAGAAATCTACTTTATGTGGGATATCACCCATTTTAATATGTACAGCTTCTGGAATCTTTCCTGCCGCTACTTCCTCATCTTCGCGTACATCTACTAAAAATAACGTTTCTCCATTTTCTAAACGCTCTTGCACTTCTTCTGTAGTAATCGTGTTAACTTCTGTCATATGTCATTCCTCCTTATATACAATAAAACCATTAGCTTCTTCTTTAAACAACCGTTTCTAATTAATTTTAGCATGCGAAAGAAGGAACGCAAAGAATGGAAATTTTATTTCTCAATTTTCTCGCAAAACTTATTCTTTACAAACATAACTAGCACATTGTATCCTCAATATACTTGTTTTATGAAAGGAGCCAGTTAAAATGACACTTTTTCTTTTCATTACGGGCATCATTTTCTTAGCTTTTGCAGTTATTGCTCTTAGTATGAAAAATAATAAAAAGATAAAATCGCCACAAGAAATGTCATTCTTATTTCTATTGCTTAGTATAGCGTTCTTCGGTATAGCAATCGCTACATATATTTTCCGTCTGCAGATCATGTAAAAAAAGGTGCCTACTACGAACATCGCACCTTTTCCACATCATTTATTCCCTAAACAAAACTAGATACTTTCCGATTCAAAAATTCATAAACTTTCTTTTCAAATAAATGAATATCTAACGCTCCTGCCATATGTCCATTTATACTTTCTATTTCATACACTTCCGCATACTTCCCTTGTTTTTGCAAAATATCTACCATTTTATAATTGTAACGAGACGGCTGAAGTAAATCTTGTTTACACGGAATCATGAGTACATTCGCTTCTATCCGAGAAAGAGCCTCTGCTAAAGAAGAAAATCCGTGCGCAATATCATGTAATAAGACTGCTTTCGCAGTATACATCCATGAATTTGCATCTACTAACTCTATACTTCTATATGTCACTTTATTTATCTCTTTCTCAAATGATGTTAATGCAGAAAACTCTTGATAAGGTTCCATTTCTATACTATTACGTGAGAATGCCGTTTCATAAAAATGTTCGTCAAACGCATTCATAAACATCATTCTATTCGCTAAATGAAGCCCCTTCATTGGCTGCACTTCTCCATATTTACCACCTTTCCAACTCGGGTCCAGTTGAATTGCTTCAATCGCATTTTGCGCTACATTTACTGACGTGATAATTGGATTTTGTGGGTTCGTAATAACGCCAATCATCCGCTCTACCATATGAGGATAGTGCACAGCCCATTGCTGCGCAATCATTCCACCCGCCGACGGTCCCATTACAGCGTGTAATCTCGAGATTCCCATATCTTTTATTAACTCATATTGCATACGAGCTACATCAAGAAATGTAAACACAGGGAAATCCATAGCATATTCATCCCCTGTTTCTCGATTAATCGACTTCGGTCCCGTTGTAATCACATACGGATTCTTCACTTGCACATTACAAAGATTATCTGTACATATAACGAAATACTTATTTGTATCAATTGCTTTTCCCGGTCCGATTAGTCCATCCCACCAACCAGGATTCTCATCATGCGCTGTATATTTTCCTGCCGCGTGACTTGTTGCACTAAAATAATGGCAAACCAAAATCGCGTTTGATCTTTCTCCATTTAAAGTGCCATACGTCTCATACCCCATTTGAACAGGAATTTCCCTACCATTTTCAAACGTAAACTCGTTTAAAACAAACTTCCCCTTTTTTACAATTTGCACAGACTCGCCTTCTTCCCATCATAGTATGAACTCTTTACTAAAGGATTTTTTCTATGCAAACCAATCTCCTTCTTCTTTTCATAAATAAATGAATAATATACAAAATTAACCACAAAATAGCACTATATTACAAGATTAAAGAGGGCGTACATATGATTTGGAATTGGTTACGTAAGAAAAAAAAATCAAATACAACAGAAACAAACGAAACAGATAACCGGGAGCAGCAACCTAATAATCAAGATGATGATAACAAAGAACAGACTAGAAGTATGAAACATAATAAAAATAGCAATGAAGAGCAAAAAAAAGAGAGCCACAAAGATTCTTCTCAGGATAAAAAACAAAATTCTAAACAAGACAACTCTTCTCAAGATAGGCAACAAAACTCTAAACAGGATGATTCTTCTCAAAACAAACAACAAAACGCTCAGCAAGACGATTCTTCTCAAGATAAACAACAAAACGCTCAGCAAAACGACTCATCTCAAGACAAACAGCAACATTCTAAGCAAGATGGTTCTTCTCAAGATAAACAACAAAACGCTCAGCAAGACGACTCTTCTCAAGACAAACAGCAACATTCTAAGCAAGATGGTTCTTCTCAAAATAAACAGCAAATCGCTAAACAAGACGACTCTTCTCAAGATAAGCAACAAAATTCTAAACAAGACGACTCTTCTCAAGATAAGCAACAAAACTCTAAACAGGACAACTCTTCTCAAGGTAAGCAACAAAACTCTAAACAAGACGATTCTTCTCAAGATAAACAACAAGACGCTCAGCGCGATGACTCTTCTCAAGATAAACAGCAAATCGCTAAGCAAGACGATTCTTCTCAAAATAAACAACAAAGCTCTGGAAGTAATAGTATTTATGATTTTACGAAACCAGAAAAAGACCATATTCATTCTCTACAAGAGTTAATAGAGAAACTAAAACAGTCTAGTGATTTTGTTAATTACCATACATCTGACGATGAAACGATGCCTTATTGGATTTCTTACTATCGTCCTTCACTTGATGGTGAGAAGTTACAAAAATATTTAATGCCAACACTTTTAGAACACCCTAACACTTCATTCGAAGTATTAAAAGAACATATTCCAATGAGCGGCATTACAATTACAAACGATTTACAAAAGATTGAGGACATGGTTTTAAAAGGTCATGCAATTATTCAATTAAATCAGCAAGATCAAAAGTGTATGCTTGCGAATATTGCGATTGATAATTATCGTGCACCAACTCCTCCTTTAAATGAATCGACTGTTATTGGTCCTCAAGAAGGTTTTGTAGAAGATGTTGATACAAACATTAATTTAGTACGAAAACGCCTTCCTGTTTTAGATCTCCAAACAAAAGAGATGATTATCGGAGAGTTCTCAAAAACAAAAGTCGTTATGATGTATTTAAATAACCTAGCTGAGAAAGAAAATGTAGATTTTCTAGAGGAATCATTACGAGCTCTTGAATATGATCAAATTAATGATAGTGCTTATATACAAGAATTGATGGGGGAAAAGTCAATTTTCCCTCTCTATATCAATACAGAACGCACTGATAGAGTTACAAAAGCACTTATTGATGGGAAAATCGCTATTTTTGTTGATGGTTCTCCAAGTGTTTTACTAACACCTGTATCATATTTCGATTTCTTCATTTCACCAGAAGACTATAACGTCTCTTGGCTATACGCTACATTTTCAAGAATTTTACGGCTAATCGCTGTTTTATTCTCAATTTGTGCGACACCATTATATGTTGCCACTTTAAACTATCACTATGAATTAATTCCTAGTGATTTATTGGAAACGTTAATTTTATCAAGGGCACAAGTACCGTTTCCGCCTTTAATTGAAGCGCTCTTCTTAGAACTTGCCATCGATTTATTAAGAGAAGCTGGCGCGAGATTACCGATGAAGGTTGGTCAAACACTCGGTATTGTAGGAGGTATCGTAATTGGACAAGCATCTGTACAAGCTGGTTTAACGAGTAATATTTTATTGATTATCGTTGCATTATCAGCACTGGCTTCCTTTATTACACCTATTTACAAAATGGGTAATGCCGTTCGCTTGCTTCGTTTTCCATTTCTCATGTTTGCAGAAATAGGCGGTCTATTTGGTATCTCTCTTGGATTTATCTTTCTATTTACCCATCTTTTTAGACTAACTTCTTTACGTAAACCGTACGCACTTTTTTATCCAACTAGACGACAATCAATGAAAGATTCATGGATTCGTTTTCCATTAACGATGATTGATACAAGAGATGTACAAGCGAGACCACAACATGTAAAAAAATCTGCAAAAGGGATTTCAACAAAACATAGATCCGATTTTGACGATTAAGAAATGAGGTGCATTGATGAGTAAAGTCCAAGAAAAATATCAAATATCCCCTATCTTTGTTTTCTTCTTAATTCACAGTGCACAGTTTGGTGCCGGAGTTCTCGGGTTTGCTCGCATCATTGCAAAAGCGGCTGGATATGATAGCTGGATGGGAGTTCTTCTGACCGGGATTGCTATCCATATTCTTATATGGATGATGTATTTTTTATTAAAAGAAACAAACGGGAATTTAATTGATTTACAGCGACAAACATTTGGAAAATGGCTAGGAAATGGCATTAATATCATCTTTGCGGCTTATTTTTTAATCGTCAGTATTTCCGTCATTCGGACATATGTTGAAATTATTCAAGTATGGATGTTTCCTACCGCGTCAACTTGGATGTTAACAACCTTTTTATGCTTAGTTAGCTATTACATTATTTCTTCTGGATTTCGTGTCATTACTGGTATTTGCGTCATCTCAGTTGGCGGTACATTGGGATATTTATTTCTTAGTCTATTCGTTTTGAAATACTCACATTGGTCTAATTTACTACCTGTGTTCACACATTCTTTTTCAGATATTTTAAAAGCCGCCAATCTGTCAATCTACAGTATGACAGGGTTTGAAATTTATCTTATGATTTATCCATTTGTAAAAAAACCTAAGCAATCTCATAAATTCGCTCAATACGGAGCACTATTTTCAAATCTTCTATATTTATTTAGTACCCTTTTAGCCTTTACATTTTTTAGTGAGAAACAATTATTAAAAACGATATGGTCACAACTTTCTATGACCCAGGTAATCCAATTACCGTTCATAGAAAGGCTGGAATATATTGCGATTTCAGGCTATGCGCTTACTATTATTACAAGTTTTATCCTTCCCTTATGGGCGGCAACAAGAGGAACGCATGAAATATTTCGCGTAAAACAAAGAGGGGTTCTAATCGCTTTTCTCCTTATCACCCTCATTGTTTCACAACTTTTAACAAACAGACACGATATTAATAATTTTACTAGTAATGCATCAAAAGTTAGTTTTTGGCTCATTTATGTATACATCCCAATCCTATTTATCATTGTGTGGGTGAAAAGAAAATGGAAAAAATCAAAAGCAAATTAATACTTATTTCTTGTATAACACTCTTCAGTCTAACTGGATGTTTACAAAAAAATATTATCGATGATGTACAACTTATTCAAGGAACTGTTTTCGATGTAGCAAAGGATAATAAAGTAAAAATGACATTCGTTTGTCCCATTCAGCGAAAAGGAAATAAAGTTCAAGTTTTTGAAGGAACGGCAAATGCGGTAAAACAAGTAAAAGCAGACACATCTTTAGAATCTTCCCAACCATTTGCTAGCGGGCAAATGCGAGTTGCTCTATTTACTACAAGAATTGCAAAAAAAGGAATGGCTTCTGCCTTCGATACATTAATCCGCGATGTAAATATCGGAAATGCGTTATATGTTGCTTTACTTGAAGGTAATGGTCTTGAACTTTTAAAAGGTAAGTATACAACCTCATCCAACGTTGCAATCTATATAAAAAAATTGCTAGAACATAACATGGAAACCGGTCCTTTACCAAAGGATAACCTGCATTTAGGAGCATTCCGTTATTATCAAGAAGGACAAGATTACTATATTCCGATTCTAAAGAAACATGCCGATAAAATAAAAATCATCGGAATTGGTCTTTTTAAAAAGGATAAATATATCGGTAAAATCGCTGAAAGAGATATGTTCATATTTAAAGGACTGTTAGAGAAACATAGATTAGATTCACATGAATTTAAAACGGATTCCGCGTACGTAATGATTAATAATATTCGTTCTGTTCCAACTTACGATATAAAAATAAAAAACGGGAAACCTTCTTTTTTCATTCACGTTAAGCTTGATGCCCGTATTCAAGAACTATCGAAACAAATTAACTTAGAAAATGCTAAGAACACAAAAAAAATTGAAAAAGCCGTCCAAAAACAATTAGATGTACAGGCTGCCAAATTAATTAAGCAGTTTAAATCTTTAAGCGTCGATCCTCTCGGGCTAGGAGCTAAATATAAGCAACATTATCGCCCATTTAAATTAGAAGAGTGGAAAAAAATGTACAAAGATGTCCCTGTTAAAGTAAAATATACCGTAAATATTACAAATTCTGGTGTAATTGAATAAGTTAACGATTGAACTCCCCTCTCTGGCATGGTACAACGGAGAGGGGAGTTTTTATTTTTAAATAGAGAAAAGGGATATTTACGGGGGAGCTTATGTCTAAAAAATTAATAAAGCCTATTTTAAATGGTATTTTATTTCTCGGCGTCTTTTTATTTGCTCATACATACTTGAAAAATGATTCCTTCACACGTTATTTGCTTGTTGTTATACCAATGTTACTTGTTGGTATGTTTGGCATCGACCTTATTTTATCCATTTTAATAAAAAAAGAAGAATAACAAGCGAACATCTTATTTCTATAAGATGTTCTTTTTCATTTCATAATCACCTTATGTTACAATAAACTTCGGCACAAAGTGAGAAAGGATGAAACAACATGACAAACGAAAAAGGTTTAGATAAAGGATACGAACTTGTTGCAAAAATGCACAAAGTATTCGGACATCCTGTAACAAATACTCCAACAAAATTAACAGAAGAGCGTGCAAAAATTCGTGCTAGCTTTATGCAAGAAGAGCTAGAAGAATTTCTAGAAGCAACGACTGTTGAAGATCAATACGATGCACTTATTGACCTTATTTACTTTGCATTCGGAACGTTTGCAGAAATGGGCGTACGTCCAGATAAAGGATTTGAAATTGTAAACAACGCTAATATGGCAAAATTATTCCCTGATGGGAAACCTCGCTTCCGTGAAGGCGACGGTAAAATTCTAAAACCAGAAGGCTGGGAAGCACCAGAACCACAACTTCGTGCGGAAATTGAACGTCAACGTCAAGAGGCATTAGCAAACGCAGGAAAATAATATAAGAGCAGCTGCTAAGAATATTCTTGGCAGCTTTTTTGTACTATCATTCACAGGTCATGAACTTCGTATCTACTAATAAAGTGAAACTTCAATCAGTGGATTTTATCCATCCCCCACTGATTATTAGCTCATCCCAAATATCAAAACGCGATATATTTTTTCTCAAAATAAAAAATCCCCTTGTGCACAAGAGAATTTTTCATGTAATTCATTAATGTCCAGCTGTTCCCGCTGCAGTTCCAGCTCCTCCACCATACCAAATTTGTTGTTGCCCTTGTTGATGTGGTTGCCCTTGTTGATGTGGTTGCCCTTGTTGATGTGGTTGCCCTTGTTGATGTTGTTGTCCTTGATGTTGTTGCCCTTGGTGGTGATGTTGGCCTTGGTGATGCTGTTGACCTTGGTGGTGATGTTGACCTTGATGATGGTGCTGACCTTGGTGGTGCTGACCTTGGTGATGGTGCTGACCTTGGTGGTGCTGACCTTGGTGATGGTGTTGACCCTGGTGTGTTTGATACAAGACAGCCTGCGGATGAACCTGGTGGTGACCGTGATGATGTACTTGTTGTTGATGATGACCTTGATGATGGTGTTGGCCATGATGATGACCATGGTGATGGTGTTGACCATGATGATGATAACCATGGTGATGGTATTGACCATGAACACCTTGAGGGAATCCGCCGATTCCACCAGCTACAACACCGACGCCAGGTACAGGAAATCCTGTTTGTACGCCTCCCACAAAAGATGGAAATGTAGTTGGCATACCTACAGGTACTCCTCCTTGTGCTCCTCCTCCGAAAGATGGAAATGTAGTTGGCATACCTACAGGCACTCCTCCTTGTGCTCCTCCTACTAATGTCGGAATTCCTGTTTGTGCTCCAGCTACTGATGTTGGAAACCCTCCAGGTTCTCCTCCCATGAACATCATTTGTCCATAACTATCCGATCCGCCCCCGAAGAAGCCATGCGGTGCATTATTGTCCATCCCTTTCATTCCTTTCACCTCTTCTTCTCAATTTAGCCTACCTTTTTTATCATATTTTCTATAGAAGAATAGGTGTTTGTCTATATGGGAATTCCGCACTTATTTCTTCGTTCTTCATTGATGAAGGTGATCCAGAACTTATTTTTCATATAAAAAAGCTCAGAGCATAAACGCTCTGAGCTTTTATTTAGCATTAATTAGTTTGCAACAACGTTAACAAGTTTTCCAGGAACAACAATTACTTTACGAACTGTTTTCCCTTCAATTTGCTCTTGAATTGCTTCAAGTGCAAGTTGTTCCATTTCTTCTTTTGATGCGTCTTTACTCATTGTTAATTTCGCACGAACTTTGCCCATAATTTGAACAACGATTTCAACTTCATCTTCTACAAGTTTAGACTCATCAAATGTTGGCCAGCTTGCATATGTGATTGTTTCACTGTATCCAAGTTTGCTCCATAGTTCTTCCCCGATGTGAGGTGCAACTGGTGCAATCATTTTTACGAAACCTTCTACATATTCTTTCGGAAGTGTTTCAGCTTTGTATGCATCGTTGATGAATACCATCATTTGAGAAATCGCTGTGTTGAAGCGAAGCTCTGCATAGTCTTCTGTTACTTTCTTCACTGTTTGGTGGTAAGCTTTTTCAAGCTCTTTGTTTGGTGCATCAGTGATTTTCTCACTTAATTCACCATTATCTTGAACGAATAGGCGCCATACGCGGTCTAGGAAACGACGAGCTCCGTCAAGACCATTTTCAGACCAAGCGATTGAAGCATCTAATGGTCCCATGAACATTTCGTATAGACGAAGTGTATCTGCACCGTGGCTTGCTACGATATCATCAGGGTTTACAACGTTACCTTTTGATTTACTCATTTTCTCGTTGTTTTCACCTAAGATCATACCTTGGTTGAATAATTGTTGGAACGGCTCTTTCGTTGGAACTACACCGATATCATATAATACTTTATGCCAGAAACGAGCATATAGTAAGTGAAGTACAGCGTGCTCCGCTCCGCCGATATAAATATCAACTGGAAGCCATTGTTTTACTTTTTCTGGATCTACAAGTGCTTCGTTATTGTTTGGATCCATGTAGCGTAGGTAGTACCAACAGCTACCAGCCCATTGTGGCATTGTGTTTGTTTCACGACGACCTTTTTTACCAGTCTCAGGATCAACTACATTTACCCACTCATCAATGTTTGCAAGTGGTGATTCACCTGTACCTGAAGGACGGATGTTATCTGTTTTCGGAAGAACTAATGGTAATTCTTCTTCTTTCACAGCTGTCATTGTGCCATCTTCCCAATGGATTACTGGAATTGGCTCACCCCAGTAACGTTGACGGCTAAATAACCAGTCACGTAGACGGTACGTTACTTTTTGATTTCCTGCGCTCGTTACTTCAAGCCATTCAATCATTTTCACAATTGCTTCTTCTTTATTTAAACCATCAAGGAATGCTGAATTTACGTGAGCACCATCACCTGTATATGCTTCTTTCGTAATGTCTCCGCCTTTTACAACTTCCTTCATTGGAAGATTGAACGTTGATGCGAATTCATAGTCACGCTCATCGTGAGCTGGAACCGCCATTACAGCACCTGTTCCGTAAGTTGCAAGAACATAGTCAGCGATCCAGATTGGTAATTTCTCACCATTTACTGGGTTAACTGCGTAAGCACCAGTGAATACACCAGTTTTCTCTTTCGCAAGTTCTGTACGCTCTAAATCACTCTTCATTTTTACCGAATTAATGTAAGCTTCTACAGCTTCTTTTTGATCTGCTGTTGTAATGTCAGCAACAAGCGCATGCTCTGGAGCAAGTACACAGTAGCTTGCACCAAATAGTGTATCAGGACGCGTTGTGAAAACTGTGAACTTCTCATCTGTACCATCGATGTTGAAGTGTACTTCTGCACCTTCAGAACGACCGATCCAGTTACGCTGCATATCTTTTAAGCTTTCTGGCCAATCAAGCTCATCTAGATCTTCTAATAAACGATCTCCGTAAGCTGTAATTTTTAGCATCCACTGTCTCATCGGACGACGTTCAACTGGATGTCCACCGCGCTCACTCTTACCGTCAATGATTTCTTCATTCGCAAGTACTGTACCAAGTGCTGGGCACCAGTTTACAGGTACTTCATCAACATAAGCTAAGCCTTTTTCAAATAGTTTCAGGAAGATCCATTGTGTCCACTTGTAGTAGTTTGGATCTGTTGTATTTACTTCACGATCCCAATCATAAGAGAAGCCTAATGCTTTAATTTGATTACGGAACGTATTAATATTAAGCTCTGTAAATTCTGCCGGGCTGTTTCCAGTATCAAGTGCATATTGCTCTGCTGGAAGACCGAATGCATCCCATCCCATTGGATGAAGAACATTATATCCTTGCATACGCTTCATACGAGATAAAATATCTGTCGCTGTATAACCTTCTGGATGACCTACGTGTAAGCCTGCACCTGATGGATATGGGAACATATCTAGTGCATAAAATTTTGGTTTTTCTGTCTCATCTGGCGTACGGAATGTTTTATTCTCTTCCCAATACCCTTGCCACTTCTTCTCAATTTCTTGATGATTAAAGCTCATGAGATAACCTCCTTGAAATTCTATTTATTTTCACCGCCTAAAATACAAAAAACCTCTCATCCCTAGAAAGGGACGAGAGGTTATAGATTCCCGCGGTACCACCCTAAATTAATGTAATATATACATTCGCTTAGATCCGTAACGTGGATTAACGGCAATTGCTACTAAATGTTCGCAACTGCAACTCAAAGGCGAGTTCATAACGAAACGTGGATTGACTTGCACCGACCGTCAACTCTCTAAACCAGCTTCTATTACTACTACTCCTTCTCACTGTTATTACAAATATGAGTTAATGTGAACTACCCACCACTTAGTATCTGTTAAGAGATTACTTGAAGCGGAGGCTTCTCGGTTAATCGTTATTCTTAATAACTAACGAATTCGTCTTAGGACAGCCGAGCTAACTCCCTTGTTCCAAAGGTTATTTTATTACTATTTATTTAAATATATTCTAAAACATGTTGCATGTTCCGTCAAACTAAACTGCAATTTTTTCTTCAACTGTTTCTTCTACTTTTACTCGTTTATCGTAAATACTCGCTGCCATAAGCGCTACTACAAGCATTACCATGATTGCTATGAACAATACTTCCATATTGTATAAATCAACAATAGCTCCGCCAACGACCGGTCCGAACATCTTTCCTACAGTCGCCGCGCTATTTACGACCCCTTGATAAAACCCAAGTTTATCTTTCGGTGCAAGTATATTAGCAATGGTTGGAACTGCTGGCCATACGAATAACTCACCAATTGTTAATGTCACCATCGCAACGAGGAACATCGTAAATTGCTGTGCTTGGCTTAGTACAATAAATGAAACCGCAAAAATACCAATTCCGATCATAATTTGTTGTTTTAAAGAACGCTTCATCCAGCGAATTAGCATACTAACTAATGGCTGCGCACAAACAATCATCGCTCCATTTATCGTCCATAATAAGCTATAGTGACGAAGGCTAATATTTAATTCCTGCATATATGTTGCAATCGCTCCTTGCCACTGTACGTATGTAACCCAGCATAAAGCATATGCTACACACACGATAAGAAGGGCTTTGAATCCTGGTGTAAGCGTCCACCCTTTTTTCGTTTCGACTTCTTTTTGTACTCCTGGCTCTTTTTTGTCTTCCATACCACGGAACCCAATAAAAGCAATTAAGAAGAAAACAAAGTATAAAATAAAGTTCGCTAAGAAAATAAAATCAAAACGATATGATGCAACTAAACCACCACACGCTGTTCCGATCGCAATACCAACGTTTTGTCCAACATACATCGCATTAAATGCTCGTCTGCCGCCCTCTGGCCACACCGTACCAACCATCGCATACATCGATGGGAAGACCATTCCAGAACCAAAACCGATTAACGCTAGCCACACAACATATAACGGCCAGCCGTGGAAGAACACAAGGCCTAAAATCGATACAAGTGTAATAACAATCCCTACTAAAATTGATTTATATCCGCCCCATTTATCAAATAAAACACCGCCGAGCAAGTTTCCGATTACACCAGTAAGTGAGTTGATCATTAATACCATTCCGGCCACAGATAAAGATTTCCCTAGGTGATCATGCAAATAAATTGTATTAAAAGGCCATAAAAAAGAAGCACCCGTGACATTAATAATCATCCCAGCTACTAATAGCCATACTTTCCTTGGCATAGTCTCCCCTCCTATTCTATTTTTTTCGTTCATCTATAACAGTAAAATTGTAGTCGTTTTTAAATAGGAAGGCAACTGATTAATAGTTGATGAAATTCAGATAATAAAAAAACAACAAATGAAATTATATACGCGAAAAATGACCAATAGTAGCAACTTAACACTAAAAAAACAGTGCAAAAATTAATTTTCGCACTGTTCCTCTTATAAATCTACATCAATCTCTGTTTTAAATTCTTCATCTTTTGAGATTCCCAAATACTTCAATGTCTCTGAAGGGGTCGCGTGATGAAAATGTTTTTGCAATAGTGCAATCGCTATTCCTCTTTTGTACGCATGAAACCCAAATGTTTTTCTCATTGAGTTCGTTCCAATATTCCCAATAATTCCAACTGCTTCCGCAGCACGATGAATTACACGATACGCTTGTTGGCGCGTAATTGAATTCGTCGTTTTATTAGATTGAAATACGTAATTTTCTCTTTTAACATCAATAGATTGTACGTAATTTAACAGCGCTTCTTTTACTTTTGTATTTAAATAAATATCTTGTTTAAACTTTTCATCTTTCACAGGAAGAGAATAAAACTCTTTAACAGTTCCATCTTCATTTAATACATCTTCAAATTTTATGCTCAGTAGCTCTGTAATTTTTAATCCTGTATTAATCCCAATAACGAATAAAAGATAATCTCGCTGCGAATGCTCTTTCAAATATTTTTTCATAGCCTCAATTTGGCTTATATCTTTTAATGCCTCTACAACTTCCATGCATAGATTCTCCTCATCTTATGAACGATAATTTTCTCATCATGTTGTCCATTTTACCTTATCATGCTATTGGATTTCCATGTATTATCCATTATTTTCACGCGGTGTGCCTAATGTTCATAATAATTTTCAATGCAGAAACTTACTGCTATACAAATATGGTTGAAAATAATAAAAACCGAGCATATCCGCTCGGTTTTTTATCATTAATCTTCTTTCGGAAGAACAATTCCTTTATACAATTGAACTGTAATGAAGTAATAAATTGCATAAATGACTACGAAGATAACAATCGGTAACCAAATACGGAAGTACGGATCAATTAAAATAAATCCGAAAATATTCATACCAACTAATACGTGAGCAATACCCACAATTGCTGGGAATAGGAATACTAAGAATAACTCTTTATAAATAGATTTTGTTAATAATTCACGGCGCACACCGATTTTACGAAGCATTTGATAACGCGTAATATCTTTTGATGCACCAGAAAGAATTTTAAACATTAAACAGCTTGCCATCATTGCTAAGAAAGCAATTCCAAGGAAGAAGCCCATAAACACTGTTCCACTCGCAACACCGTAGAACATGTCGTAAGCTTGATATTTGCTATCTAATCTTTCAGCTTTTACATTTTTATATTTATCTAGCTGCAACTCGTCAAGTTTTTTCCATTCTTTTGTGTGTGCTACAAAATCATCTGTTTTTCCAGTGAATACAATTCCTTCTTTACCATTTACAGTATCGTACATTTTTTGATCTACAATTTTAATTGCGTGATCCTCATGTACATAGAATGGCTGGATTGTTCTGAAAGCCTCGTCCCATTCTTCTGGAAGTTCTTTAGCGTTCGCATCTTTTTCATTCATTTCTCTAGAAACCGCACCTACTGGTAGTTCCTCTGAAACTTTCTTCGTTTTTACTAAATCCTTCATCGATTTCATATTTGCCATATCTTTTACTAAAGGACGATTTTTCTCTAAATCCTCTTTTACATAGTAAACGCATTTATCATCAACTTTGTAACGGTATTCGTTTTTCTCTTTAAATGTAATACCGTCTAAAATTTTCTTTTCTTCAGCTGTTGGACTATGAACTACTGAATCATATATTACTAAACCATCAACCATTTTTATAACGTTATTTTTAAACGCCATACCACCTGAAATCGCACCCGCTCCAAGAGCAACTAACATCGCTACCGTTGCAAGCACCTTTGTTAAACTATTAATACGGAAGTTTAACTGGGCGAAAGTAAAAACGTTAAGCCCTTTTTCACTACGCTTTTTATTACTTTTTAATTTTTTAATAATAACCGGGAGAAGTGATCCAAATAGCATGTAAGTACCAGCTGTTGTTGTAACTAATGCAATAAGGATTCCCATTTCTCTTAGTTTTTCCATGTAAATCATTGATGCATAGCCAATTCCTAATAAAATAACCGCAAGGAATGCAACTACACCTGTCATTTTTCCTTTTACTGCAACACGTTCTGTTTGCGCATCTGCATGTACAAGTTGCAGTACAGAAATACGTGATAACTTAATACTATTCATAATTGCTGATAGTACAAATAATGCAAAGAAGAAAATGCAAGTAACAGTCATAGATGGAAGGTAAAATGCTTTATAACCTTCACCAGCAAATTCGAGTTGTTTCATTAATAACTGACCGATACCTTCTGCAAGTCCTACACCAACTGTAATACCAATCGCCAGAGACGCAGCACCTAATACTATCGTTTCAATAAACATAAGTAATGTAACTTTATGTTTTTTTGCTCCTAACATCATATACATCCCAAACTCTTTTTGACGAAGAGATAATAAGAAAGAATTCGCATATAAAATATAGAAGAAGGTTATGATTGCTAGTAAAAATGAACCTGCTTGGAATACGAATCCAATTGATTGAATCACTGAATTAGATTCGATAAACGCTTTATTCAGCGCTAGCGTTTGAAACATATAAAAAATTGAGATAGACATGACAAGACCGACAAGTAAGACAATGTAATCTTTTAGCTTACTCTTTAGCCCTGACATGGAAAGTTTGAATAACATACCCTAGACCTCCTTCCTTACGCTTTTTGTGTGCCTAAATCTGCAAGTACATCTAAAATTTCTTTATAGAACTCTTCACGCGTACCACCGCGGTGAATTTCTTTATATAGCTCACCATCTTGAATGAATAAAATACGCTGACAGTAACTTGCACTGTACGGATCATGTGTAACCATCATAATAGATACGCCTTGCTCTTTATTTAAGTTTGTCATCGCATCAAGTAAACTCGCCGCATTCTTAGAATCAAGCGCTCCTGTTGGCTCGTCCCCTAAAATAATTGCAGGCTCATGTACTAAAGCGCGCGCTGCTGCTGAACGTTGTTTCTGTCCACCAGATACTTCAGATGGGTACTTTTGAAGAATGGCCGAAATCCCTAACATATCTGCTACTTTTTCTACTTTCGGTCCAATATTTCGTGACGGGACACCTTGGAGAGATAGTGGAAGTGCAATGTTTTCGTAAATAGATAAGTTCTCTAATAAGTTAAAGTCTTGGAAAATGAATCCTAATTTTTGTGAACGGAAATCTGAAAGCTCACCTTGCTTCATTTTCGTAATATCCGTACCGGCAATCTCAACAACGCCGCCTGTTGATTTATCTAACGTTGAAATTACATTTAATAATGTCGTTTTACCAGAACCAGATGGTCCCATAATTCCAACAAACTCACCTTCTTGAATTGAAAATGAAACACCTTTTAACGCGTGTGATTGGTTCTCACCTTTTTTACCGTACACTTTTTGAACGTTTTTTACGTCTACAACTGGTTTCGTCATATATATCCTCCTACGCTTGTTTTTCCATTACCTATTTTGCGCCTTTTGGAGGGGAACTGCTATTTGTTAACATTACATTTACCTTACACTTTTGTAATAAAATAAAACCAGGTCGTATTTCGACCTGGTTTACTCTGATTGCTTCGATCTTTGAGGCTGTCCTTTTTTACTGTTACGCTGTTTCACTTGAACAACTGGATCAAGTTCATTTGAAAATTCAGCGTTATGTCCATTTTGTGTTTTTTGCTCTGGGTTATTTTGATCTGAACGTTTCGCCATGACATTCACTCCTTATTAGTGCGGCGTAATAATCATTTGATGTTGCAATTGGCGAATTGCCATACGTGCTCTATTTAACTGCTCACGTTGCTCATCATTCGCATGTTGCTGCATCGTTTGTAAGTCGTTATAGGCTTGCTCTAATTGCAATTGTGCATCTGAATATTCCATCGTATTATAATGCTCTTGTCTCATACCAAGATCTAATTGTTCTTTCGCATATTCCACCGCTTGTTCTGCTTGTGTAATATACGATTCAAGTGATTGACGCTCTGCCATAATTGTCCCTCCTTGCTTCAATTCCCCTTTAGTGTGTCCCTTCCATCTGAACCTTATGAGTATGTTATAATGGATTTTATTTGTTTCATTTTGACTCGGCTTAGGAGGGAAAGTAATGAAGGTTCAAAACCCTTTTCCATATACAAACGACAATAAACGTTATCATACATGGAATTACCATTTACGAAATGAATTTGGTGAAAAAATCTTTAAAGTTTCATTAGATGCTGGCTTCGATTGCCCGAACCGTGACGGTACAGTTGCTTATGGTGGATGCACGTTTTGTAGTGCTGCTGGATCTGGTGACTTCGCTGGCGATCGCCGCGATGATGTTATAACGCAATATCATGAAATGAAAGAAAAAATGCGCTCAAAGTGGAAAGACGGAAAATGTATCGCTTATTTCCAGGCATACACAAATACGCATGCTCCACTTGAAGTGTTAAAAGAAAAATTCGAACCGCTTTTAGCAGAAAAAGACGTTGTCGGTCTTTCTATCGCAACTCGTCCAGATTGCTTACCGGATGATGTTGTTGAATATTTAGCGGACTTAAATAAACGCACGTACCTTTGGGTTGAACTCGGACTACAAACTGTCCATGAACGTACTGCAAATCTTATTAATCGCGCTCACGATTATCCATCTTACGTTGAAGGCGTAAATAAATTACGCAAGCATGGCATTAGAGTTTGCTCTCATATTATTAACGGTCTTCCCCTTGAAGATTACGACATGATGATGGAAACAGCTCGTGAAGTAGCAAAGCTTGACGTACAAGGAATTAAAATTCATTTACTTCATTTATTAAAAGGAACGCCAATGGTGAAGCAATATGAAAAAGGGCAATTAGAATTCCTATCTCTTGAAGATTACGTAAGTCTCGTTGTTGACCAACTTGAAATTATTCCAGAAGACGTAATTGTGCACCGCATCACAGGTGACGGTCCACCTGATTTAATGATCGGCCCAATGTGGAGCTTAAATAAATGGGAAGTATTAAATTCCATCGATGCAGAATTTGTACGCCGCGGAAGCTGGCAAGGAAAATATGCAAATGAGGAGAAACAAAAATGAAATTAGAACGTGTATTACCGTTTGCTCGCTCGCTTCTGCAAACGGCAGTAAAAGAAGGCGATTACGCTGTAGATGCTACACTTGGAAATGGACATGACACTTGCTTCCTAGCTGAAATCGTTGGGGATAACGGAAAAGTATTTGGATTTGATATTCAAAAAGAAGCAATCGAAAGTTCTACGATCCGTCTAAAAGAAAAAGAACTTTTCGAACGTACTGTTTTGGTTCATGATAGTCACGAGACGCTTCTTTCTGTATTACCGGAAGACGCAAAAGGAAAAGTAACAGGAGCAATCTTCAACTTAGGTTATCTCCCAGGCGGAGACAAACATATCGTCACAAAACCGAACTCAACACTCTCGGCGATTGAACAATTATTAGAAGTAATGGCACCTGAAGGTATCATCGTCCTTGTCATTTACCACGGACACCCAGAAGGACAAGTAGAACGAGACGCTGTACTTACATTCGCAGAAGAACTAGATCAAAAACAAGCTCACGTACTGCGATATGGCTTCATTAACCAGCAAAATAACCCGCCATTCATTGTGGCGATTGAGAAGCGATAATATATCAACGATTTTTCAATTATATCTATCATAACTCCGGATATATCAACGATTTTTTCGATATATCTATCATAACTTACAATATATCAACGATTTTGCCGATATATCGATTCTTCGACAAAACATAACAAAAAAAGACGTGCACTCATTGCACGTCTTTTTCTTATTCTCTTATATAATGGATGTATACAATATTTGAAGAAAGAAGGGTAGAACTTTGCTAGTAGAACTAAGGGGAATTCAAAAGAAGTATGGCAAATCACTTATACTAGACAACATCGATTTATCCATTCCAGAAGGAGAAGCACTCGCTATTATTGGCGGGAACGGAACTGGAAAAAGCACTTTGCTCAAAATAATTGCAGGTTTTATTTCACCTACGGCAGGGACACTTCAAAGAAAAGAACATATACAAATCGGTTATGTACCTGAGCATTTTCCTGAAGGGATTCGTTTTACATTAAAGGATTATTTATATCATCTCGGCCACATTCATGGTTTATCAACAAAATACTTAAGAAATAAAATTCCGTTGCTCCTTGAATCTTTTCACTTACATCACGCAAGGCATTCCGTTGTACGAAACTTTTCAAAAGGTATGAAACAAAAAACAGGTATTATGCAAGCATTACTTACGGACGTCCATTTATTAATTTTAGATGAACCACTTTCTGGGCTCGACCCTAACTCTCAGCAAGAACTAGAGCATATTTTACTTTCATTAAAACAACAAGGTATATCTGTACTCTTCACATGTCACGAAAAACAACTACTAGAACACTTCGCCGATAGAATTGTGACGTTGGCTAATCATACAATTGCGGAAGATACCTCTGTGCAAAAATCAATAGAACAGGTTTATATTGAGGCAATTGTTCACGAAACATTTTCAGCGATAGAACTACAACAACAATCCGGATTTATACATGTTACACATAATTCAAATCACAACCTCATTCAATTACAAATCGAAAAAGATTATACAAACGACATACTTCAGTTTTTATTACATAAAAAGGCATCCATCACACTGCTACAACCTAATTTTTAAATCGAAAGAAGGTTTATTATGTTTGCGCTTATTCGTTATCATTTTCTCGATTACACAAAATCGTATAAATACATTCCTCCTATTGTGATGTACTTTGTAAGCTTACTTTTTGTATATACATATAAACCGACTCCTATTGTACCGACATATTTAGAAACCGCACTCGCACTTTATTTATTATCTGCCTGGATTACAATCACAATTTTTCATACTGAAGACCCTGTACAAGAACAAATCATTATTTCACACACAAATAATATTTCGGCACTATACGTTGGTAAATATATTACAGCTCTTCTCATTTGTACTGTGTTATCTTTTATATCCGTAATTTATCCAATTATTTTGCAGATGTTTAATGAAAAAATGACAGCTTCTTTATTTCTAGTCGGATTTCTCGCTCACATGTCTTTCTCTATACTAGGAATTTCAATCGCAACATTATTTACTAGAAATATTATTCAAAAAGCAAGCACCGCTTGGCTTAGCCTTACATTTATATTACTTATGACGATCGCCTCAATCCGGTTAAAAAAAGAGGTACTATGGTTTTTACCACCTGTCGAAAGCTTTCTAATGCTTGGACAATACAAATATAATATACTTACTCACACTTTATGGCTCACAGCTTGGGCTATCGTATATTCATTTTTATTACTTACTTTATTTCTTTTTCTCATTCGCAAAAAACGTTTTTGATTACATATTAAAGGAGACGAAACAATGATCGGAATACTAGCAGGAATGGGACCAAAATCAACTGGGCCATTCGTCGATACAGTTGTAGCACAATGCCAAACAATATACGGAGCAAAGCATGATATGGATTTCCCTCATATGATGATTTATTCTTGCCCAACGCCATTTTATATGGATCGCCCTATTGATCATGTGGCGATGAAAAAAGCAATTATAGAAGGGGCACAAAAACTTGAGGGTACTGGCGTAGACTTTATCGCTATGCCGTGCAATACGGCGCACCTTTATTTCGAGGAATTGCAGCATTCTATTTCTATTCCGATTTTAAATATAGTCGATGAGACGTTACAAGCAATTCCTGAAAATACAAAAAGGGTCGCTCTTCTCGCAACAGAAGCGACTGTTCAAGCGGGTATTTACCAAGACGGGATTGCAAAGCGTAATATAGAGTACATTCATAATGAAAAATGGCAGGAAATGATTAATCAAATTATTACTTGTATTAAAGGCGGAGAAGTTGAAGAAGCTCGTAAATTATGGAGTGTGCTCGTTTTACAGTTAAAAGATGTAATAGATACTGCTATTATCGCATGTACCGATTTGAATGTGGTGGTGCGTGAGGATTTTGTTGATTCCTCTCAATGTCTTGCTGAGGCGGTTGTTAAGATGTATGTATCAAATACAAAGAGATCTTCATAAGCATAGAAAACATCCCTTTTGAAATGTGTTTTATGTTTGATGAAAATCCCCAAAACTTTTAACATTTTTCACAATTCTTTCAAAATATACACACTTAATCTCGCTATATTAAATGAGTAATCTATTCATATAGGGAAGGTTAGGGGAACTGAAAGTATGAAAGTAAATCGTTCGCTTCATTACATTTTTTGGCGTTGGCATTTTTATGCTGGGCTTTTTATTACACCGCTTCTTATTACTTTGTCACTGAGCGGAATTGGGTATTTATTTCGAGAAGAAGTTGAGGATTTCATCTATAAAGATTTATATTTTGGGAAGAGCGCCCAAACAGAATCTATCCCGATGTCTGAGTCTATTTCATTAACAGAGAAAAAATATCCGCATTATAGTGTGGGGAAAATTAGTGAGTTTAATGGGGATTATAATACGAGACTTACCATCGCAAATGAATATACTGGGCAACAAAAATATGTGTATTTAGATAGTAATAATCAAATTGTCGGAGATCAAAACGCAAGCGAAACGTTTGCTAATATAATGCGGGAATTACATAGTTCCCTTTTAGTTGGTGGTACTGTCGTCAACTATATTGTAGAACTTGCAGCATGCTGGACAATCTTTTTAATTGTGACCGGGTTGTATATGAGTATACGCCAATTCAAAAACACACCGTCATCCAATAAGCGTGAAAAAGCAAAACGACGTCATTCTATTATCGGTATTATATTTACAATTCCTCTCGTTCTGCTAGTCGCATCTGGATTGCCGTGGTCAGGATTCATGGGTAACCAAATTTATAAAATCGCATCGTCGAATGAATCAATCGGATATCCAAAGTTGTATATGGCACCGCCTGAATCAAAGGTAAAAGAATTGCCGTGGGCAACAAGAAAGGAAGCTCCTCCTGAATCGAATTCAAATGAACCAAAAGCAATTTCTGTCGATGAATTACAAAAAGGAATTGAAATAAAGAAGCCATATGTTATCTCACTACCGGCTGATCCGAAAGGTGTATTCACTGTTTCGAAATCAAGCGGTTCTGGTATTACAGGTATGCATGTCGCACCAAATGAAGAAATAACAGCTTATTTTGATCAATATAGCGGAGAACTACTTTCAAAAACGGACTATCGTGATTATGGATTATTTGCACAATGGTTCACTTACGGTATCCCGCTTCACGAAGGGCATTTATTCGGATGGCCAAATAAAATATTATGCTTACTAACAACATTATCTTTATTACTTCTCATTTATTACGGAGTAAAAATGTGGTTAGGCAGAAAGCCGAAAGGAAAATTAGCAGCACCGCCAAAGCAAAAAGACAAAAAGAGCTTATTCGCTTTCATCATCATTATGGTTATACTAGGCGCTATCATGCCTTTATTCGGACTATCCGTTTTAGTTATTTTCGCGGTTGAACTTCTCATATACCTATTTTTGAAAATACGATCATAATAAAAAGCATTTGTACTCCCATGTACAAATGCTTTTTATTTACTATTTTCTTTTTTTCTACCACTTATTAAAAAGACAATATCTACTATAATAATCAATGCGATGATAACTTGAGCTACATAATCCATCGTTGTAGGACCACCAGCTTTATTCATCATCATATACATTCCAGTTACAAATGAAACGGAAAGTAGCACAAGTACTGTTACTTCAATATGGTCATTTAGCTTTTGAAACACACACTTCATTTCCAACACTCATTTACCATATTATAACAAAAACCACTCAACATGAGTGGTTTTCTTCATCACTGCGCCATTTTCTTTCGGTACATCTTCCCGTTCCAATAGAAGAATCGTGAAGTGAGCCCTCCGTATTTTACAATGCGCCGCGCCATTTTGTGCATATTCTTTTGCGCCGATACTTTTTGGTCTGATAAGTAAATACCAAGTAACCCTCGGCTTATGAGACGATGAAACTTCGCATGAGGTAGATCACCAATGCTCTTCTCTGCTTCTTCTACAAAGTGTTTCATACGATCTAATATAGCTTGCTCGTTTTCATAATAACTACAGAAATTCAAATCCCCGCCTATACGGTCTTCTTCTTGATCGATGAAATAATCAAGTAAGATATGAAGTCCTTGTACGTAAGGGAAGTACCCTTGTCTAATTTTCGCAATATCTTCATCATGTAATTCATCATGAAATGCATATGCTACAAGACAGAAGATTCCAAGCGTAGAACCGGCACATGCTGAAAATTCAAACCAGCTCATCTCAGGTAAGTTTTCTTTATGTGCTTCAAACCATGTTTGTAAGCGTGGTTCTCTTTCTTCTAATTTCACGTGTTTATGAATTTGCAAATCACAATAATAACAAGCAAGTTCATGAAGAACAGGAGCAATTTTATCATAGTGCTTCGTTTTCTTTAAAACATCTTGGCATGTTTCAACAAGTTCATCTAAATAACCACCATCATCTTGATCATCACGGTAACGATAATAATTACCGCCACCTTCTACTTCAGGTGATAATGCCATTAACATAGATTCATGAAGCGCGGCAAAATCATTTGGATCAAGTGATGTACTGCGATCACATAAATTATCTAAATAATCGCTAATTGTTTGATACGCTACGATAAAACGAATACATTCCTCTCGGTGTTCATTTGCTAGCAGCGCTAAAATGCCACCACCCTCGCAATGAAACGTTTTATTCTCAATACTTGCGATTGCCTGACTATGAAGCTCATCATTCGGAATATGGTAGGCACGCTCTTTCCACACCGCTAGCTCATGGTGTACAACCGGAAACACATCACGGTATACTTTCGCCATGAGCGTTATGGGATTACTCGGTACGTTCACTTCTTCCTTCATCTCCTCTATTCAATGTACAAATAATTTACTTATTTGTTTCTATTATGTTATGGATGCGTATTTCAGTAAATGCCTGAATATAATTCAAAATTTCATCACGCTCATACTCATTTAATAACTCATGATAACAATTCGGCCATTCTTTATATGCCTTATCACTTATTTTAACATTATCAAACCACATGCGGACACGTGTTTTATCTACAAGTTTATCCTCACATGCTTGCATTAGCAAGAGTGGAACATCTGGAAAATCGTCTATTTTCTTATGAGCAATTTCAATAGACTTAATCAATTCACTATACCAACGTACTGATACTTTGCGCAAGAACAATGAATCATTCTCCATCGCATCTCTCACTTCATGATTACGAGTTGACATTTCTACCGTTAGATTCGTGGCGAATTGCAATTTTGGAGCAACAACATTTAATATTTTTGAAGCAGCTCGAAGCGGAGTTGCAGGTGCAGCTAATACACCTAAACATGGCGAGCTTAGTACAATCCCATCTATGTCCTCTCTCTTCGTTTCTTGCATCATACGAATGACGATAAGGCCGCCCATACTATGACCGAATAGAAAAATAGGTAATCGGTACTTCCTTGCTTCTTTCACCCATAACTTTATTTCCTCTATGTATTCATCAAATGAATCAATATGTCCTCTATTTCTCGAAGTAGTTCCATGTGACGGCAGATCTCCCATCACGACGTGGTAGCCGATATGATTCCACATTTCCGCGATTGCTTCGTAACGTCCATGATACTCCATAGCACCGTGCACAATAACGACTACAGCTTTCGCTTCCTCTGCTTCATAATTCCACATACGGACCTCCTCCATTTCACTCTTTTTCATAATTTGATAAACTAAAACTAGTCTCTAGGAAAGGAAGGCTTTACATGATATATCCTTATAAAGAAAAAAATCCGAAAATTTCGAGTAGTGCTTTTATCGCTGACTACGTTACCATTACAGGTGATGTGACAATTGGCGAGGAATCAAGTATTTGGTTTAATACAGTCATCCGTGGCGATGTATCACCAACGATAATTGGTGACCGCGTAAATGTACAAGATCAATGTACGCTTCACCAAAGCCCACAGTATCCTCTTATTTTAGAAGATGATGTTACAGTTGGGCATCAAGTTATTTTACATAGCTGTCACATTAAGAAAGATGCTTTAGTTGGAATGGGCTCTATTATATTAGACGGTGCTGAAATCGGTGAAGGAGCTTTCATTGGTGCAGGAAGCCTCGTTTCACAAGGAAAGAAAATCCCACCTAATACATTAGCTTTCGGTCGTCCAGCGAAGGTCATTCGTGAATTAACAGAAGAGGACCGTAAAGATATGGAACGTATCCGCACACAATACGTTGAAAAAGGTCAGTACTATAAATCATTACAAAAGTAATTTTAACGCTGCCATAAGACTGGCAGCTTTTCTTATGAAAAAACTAACTTTTTCTTTACAAAACATTATTACTCCCTCAACAAAATCTTATTAAAATAAAAGCTAATATCTCCATATATATGTAAACGAGGGAGGAGAATTTTCATGAAGGTCAGTGGATTATATAAAATAGAATGTTACATTTTCAAAGGAATTAACCGCTACTTTGATCAAAGAACATTAAACATCTTTTTCAGCAATATTACTCATATCGGTGGTGCCACCTTCTCCATTGCACTTACACTTTTCTTTTTAATTTTTGCAAAAGGGACTTTGCACCAAGCTGCAATTGCAACTGCTATTTCTTTAATGATTAGCCATATTCCTGTGCAAATATTAAAAAGATGGTATCCACGAAAACGTCCTTATTTAACAATTCAAGATGCGAAATATCCAGTCCATCCATTAAAAGACCACTCTTTCCCGTCTGGTCATACAACGGCTGTTTTTTCTGTTTTCATTCCATTTATTTGCTATAATCCAAGCTTACTTGTTTTTCTATTACCATTAGCATTATGCGTCGGTATTTCTCGTATTTATTTAGGACTTCATTATCCGTCAGATGTATTCGTCGGTATGTGCCTCGGCACTTGCTCTGGCATCATCTCTTTTTATCAATTCATCCCACTTTTCACATAAAGGAGCGATATGATGAGAGTCGCCATATTTACCGATACTTTTACACCACAAGTGAACGGGGTTGCGAAAACGTTAGAACGGTTAACACGATATTTCCAAAAAGAAAATATCGCCTATTCAGTTTTCGCCCCTCAGCATACGGCTGAAGACAATTTCGTAGCGAATGTGAACAAAATGAGAAGTATCCCGTTAACAATATTATATCCAGAATGTCGCTTTTCTTTTCCTACTCCGCGCATTAAACGGGAACTTCTTGCCTTTAAACCTGATATCATTCACATTGCCACGCCTTTCAACATGGGACTTTGTGGATTGTATTATGCAAAAAAGTTGAACATCCCTGTTGTCGGTTCTTATCATACTGATTTCGATGCCTATTTACGCTATTACAAAATCGAATTCCTCTCCAATATGCTTTGGAACTATTTAAAATGGTTTCATAGCCATATGCAAAAAAATTTCGTTCCATCCTCTGAAACATTACATCAATTAAAAAATAAAGGATTTCAGGCCCTCTCTATTTGGGGACGGGGTGTAGATTGCACACTCTTTCATCCATCTTATACAGACCTATTCCGAAAAAAATATAATATTACAGCGAAGTATGTCCTTTCCTATGTTGGACGGATTGCTCCTGAAAAAGATATCGACACTCTTCAAACACTTATTCAAACAACGAACAAAGATCGTGACGATATTCATTGGCTCATCGCTGGAGACGGTCCTCTAGCACCAAATTTACGTGAAGCTGTTCCGCAAACAAATGTAACCTTTACTGGATATTTACAAGGTGAAGATTTAGCTGAAGCCTACGCTTCCTCTGATCTAATGGTATTTCCATCTACTACTGAAACATTTGGGAACGTCGTACTGGAGTCACTTGCATGTGGTACACCTGTCATTGGTGCGAATAGTGGCGGGGTTAAAAATATTATTACAGATGGAAAAACGGGAGTTCTATGCGAACCCAAAAATGAAGACTCATTTTTATCATCTATTTATGAATTGTTAAATAATGAAGAAATGCGTAAACAAATAAGCCTAGATGCTCGATCCTATGCTGCCACACAAAGTTGGGATGAAATTTCTAGTAATTTACTCATGCATTATGATGATGTTATCCAAAGTCGAAAAGCGGAAATGCTAGCTTAAACTCAGCTTATGTATCATCAATTTACAAGTGAAACTTCTATATTATACAAAATATAAAAAGAGAGGTCATCCTTCGTAGCATGACCTCTCTTTATCTTACACTTTTATTTAACGTCTAAGTTGTTACATAGATATAATGAATAAAATTCGAACTTATTTTTCTTCCCCTTTTGTCTGAGCCGCATCGAATGTCCAGTTCAATTTCAATGTATCTCCTTGGAATACGTTTTGATCTTCTCCATTATCTTCAAATATGAATTTCACATAGAAATTGTCATCCGTGCCTGGAGCAAGTCCGTTTCCTTCCCAGTTTACAACACCTTTTTCTACAAGATCAGGCAAGTTTCCATCAGCAGTAGCCTGTTTCAATTCAGACAAAGTAGTTTCCCATACAGGAACTGTGTTTTTGTCTATGTTCCATAAAAACTCCACTTTGACATGATCACCGAAATCAGCATTTCCATTATCACCTTTTGCATCTGTTACAGTGTAATCAGTAAGAAGGTGAACGTCCTTAATTTTCAAAGTACCGCTGTTGATTAAGTGGAAATCGCGTTCTATTTGATCACCTGGTTTGATGTTGTCAACATCGATGATAACTTGTGGATCAATGCTCAAATCTAACGTACCAGCCGCAAATGTGTTTTCTGATACTTCTTTATCACTGAAGTACGCAAACGTTCCGCCTCCGATTAAAGATAAACCAAGAGCTGCAGATGCAACACCCATACCAAGTTTTTTCTTAAGACTCATTTTAATAATCCCCCTATTTTTATAATATTTAAACTACTCAAAAGCTGATAAGCCCATATGAGGCAAAAACGAATTGTTTCCTTATTTGATGCCTTTTAAATAGCCACTAAGTTCTTAATAAAGAACTTAGTGTTTTATTCAAGAGCGACTATCGATATTTGCAGAAGATGAAATTCCCCTCGTTTATCAACAACCACTCCTAGGTCACCCTATTTTATTTCTTCGGTTCTAAACCGATCTGACGTAAGAAATCTGCCAAGCCTTTTTTACCGATTTTTTCCTTCGGCTTAACCGCTTCTGGAACGCCGACTTCTTTTTGCAAGAAGTTTTTCTCAATGAAGCGGACATCTGTCTCGTCTACGACACCATCTTGGTTGATGTCTTGTGGCAAGATAGATGCATCCTTCTTGCCGTATGCTTCAACTACACTTTGCATATCGCGAATATCAATCAATCTGTCACCATTCACGTCCCCTGCAAGACCTTTCAGGGAAGGGAATCTAAAGCTTTGCCCACGCTGTTCACCGTTTACAGCATATCCAGGAATAAACTTCCTCGTTACTTTGAGGTGTCCTGGAACCTCAGCAACAATTGTGAATACTTCATCAGAAGCCGGAATACCATCGATACGGTATTCTCCTCGTTTATCAATAGTTCCCTTATATTTTTTACCGCTCGGAGACAGCGCATATACTTTGGCGCCAATTTTCGTATAATCTCCTGCTTTCAAATAACCGTCTACTGACAAAAATGCTTCCGGTCCAATATAACCTGTCACAGTCGAATGCTTCGAAATGATGTTTACATTTTCTGTGTTGTAAAAAGGAATAGCAGTAGCTGCTGTTTGTCCCGCTTTCATATAAGACGCTTTCTTTACATCCATAAAGGTATCACCGAAATACCATTCATCATGTGCGACTTTGAACGTGACATCAAGGAAAGGAAGATCTCCGTCCATACCACTGAATGCATTTCCTGTCATAGACGCGCCGACTTTCACCGTACTAAAGTAATCTCCTTCCGTCAACACAGGCTCTTGCAACGATACCTCCAAGCCCTTTTCCTTTGCATACTCGTTTGCGGCATTGTTCAGCTTCACATTTTCAAACTTGAACAAATCTTTCATGAACTCTACCTGGAATTCTCCAGATACAAGCTGCTTTACATTATTGAGGCTGAGTGTCATTGTTACAGGATCACCGACTTTTACGTCTTTCTTATCGTAACTAGAAGTCGTATACTCTGTACCTTCCTTCATAAAGATATAGTTTTGTCTACCAACTGCCGTTGCCATATCAAACGTAGCCAACTTCAAATTTAAAGGTTTTGTTGCAATGTCACTTTCCTCAATACCGAATTTTACATCTCCATTTGCTTGTATCGGGAAGAATCCACCTATAAATCCAGAATTTGCATAGTAAGCCATTCTATTGGACGATTGATCATAGTTTAAGCCTTTCGATTGTAATACATCTACCGTGGAATCTTTAACTGTTCCATGGAGCCATACCGCTTTTTGTCCATCCTCTACTGTAAACATGGAATCATTAATCTCGATTACACCTGGTTTTTTATCCATGTTTACTTCCGGTGCTGTATTATCTACAATCATCGGATTGCCTAGCACATATGATTTTCCTTCCTCATCATGCCCGATCATTTCAATTGTATAGTCTCCTTCTGGAAGTTTTACAGGGACATCTCCAATTGGCTTGGAGGAATCATTTGTAAATGGATAGACATAGCTATTGAAGAATACTCCACCATACTCTCTATCTGTCAGCATATTGCTGGCCTCTATCGTTCCAGTCAGTCCTACAGCTTTCCCCGATTTGCTGTCTTTGACAACGATATCGATTGTTTCCATTGGGCTATTCAACTTCACTATTCCAAAGATGATTGGTCTCATGTATTGCCAGAAAGGCGTATCATTTGTCACTGATGGTCGTTCCGTTTCCATAGAGGCAAATCCCTTTTCTGTCACCATGACAGCGAATGGAATTTGATACGTTTCGGCCGGATTGTTCGCATTCGTTACATGAATATATCCTTCGTATCTGCCTTTCGCTGCGCTAGCAGGAATCGTAATTTTCGGCTGCAGCTCCTGTGATTTTCCACTTGCTACTGTAAGAGATGCCGGCACCTCAACTTGTACACCATTCTTCACCGCATCTTGAATACCTGTACGTTCACCGTGATACTCTACTTCTACTTTAAATGATTTTTCTTCCTTGCCGTTGTTTTGGACATTTACTTTTTTGCTTGCTTCAATTGTTTTATCATCTTGCTTATAATATCTGCCGAACACGATGGATCCTGTTTGTTCATCAATTTCGACAACATTTCCATTCTCCACATTTTGTGTTTTATCTAATACTTTAATGGATATGTCTGTATGAACAGCTTGATATACATCAATACGCCCAGCACCCGCTTCGTATACGGAATAGCCCCCGTTCAAATCATCAGATGTGTTCATAAGAGCTGATTTTACATCAAATGGTGTATATTCCGGATGCTCCTGTAAAATCAATGCTGCTGCACCTGCCACGTGAGGAGTCGACATAGACGTACCAGACAATCGTACATAGGCATTGCTGTAATTTACACCATCTTGCGGATCATTGATATATTCCGGTGCAGTCGAGAAAACCGACACACCAGGAGCGACTACATCTGGCTTAATATCGTAGTTTCCGTCTACCGGCCCACGGGAGCTGAAATCAGCTAAGTGATCGCCTTCCGTTTTTGTATTGCTCAATGTTTCAAATTTGAAAGATACTTCACCTAACGCCTTTAACCGTTCGCCATCTGCTTTTGAAAGACGGAAAGAGGGAATAAGACCTACCCCCTCACCTAAGTAGGCAGATATTTGTCCATCAACATTGTTATACACAATAACCGCTTTCGCTCCGGCTTTTTTGGCGTTTTTGATTTTTTCATCAAACGTAATTTCACCGCGCTGAATTAATGCAATTTTCCCATTAAGGTCTTTTCCAGTAAAATCCGCTTCTTTCCCAAGTCCCGCAAATACAATCGATAAAGATTGTCCTTGTAGATCTTCTAATTTATCAGGAAAATCTTTACCTAATAACTGCATACCTTCAAACTTTTCGTTCGCAGCACTCCCGCTGAATGTAGGAATAGACATAGCAGCATTGCTTGCCCCTACTGAAATACCAAGAGCTGCCGCTCCCGGGGAACCGAGTGTTTTTTCGTTTGGCCCAGCGTTACCTGCAGCAACAACTGTTACCACACCTGAAAGCATGGCGTTATTTACTGCGACAGAAGTAGCGTATAACGGATCATTCGTCTGCGCACCTAACGACATATTGATAACGTCCATACCATCTGCAATCGCTTTATCCATTCCAGCAAGGATTCCTTCTGTAGATCCTGCTCCCCAAGGGCCTAACACTCTGTAAGCATATAAGTCAACTTCAGGTGCTACACCTTTCACAGCATAATCCGCGTTATTTTTCTTTTGAGCTGCAATTGTACCCGCTACATGTGTACCATGATTTGTGTAATACGTATAACCAGGATATTCCGGCTTACCAGCATTTATCCAATCCTCGTATGTTGTTTCCATCGGATTTTCGTCATTATCAACAAAATCATATCCGCCTTTATAAGCACCTTTTAAGTCAGGATGATTATAGTCAACACCTGTATCAAGAACGCCGACTTTAACTCCTTTACCTGTAATATTTTCTGCATGCAGCTTGTCCACACCAATTTGCGGAATGCTGTCCGCCATTTTCGGATCGATGGTTTCTTTCGTTTCTACCGGAGGTTCCACTTTTACTTCATAATCTTTATAGACACGTTTTACGACTCCAGATTGTAATAAATCCTGCACTGCAACGCCAGGTAACGTCATAGCTACACCGTTAATCGCATTTTTATATTCGCGTGTAATCTTCACTTTTTGCGTATCATACGTGCCGGCATCCTTTTTCGATTTCAAGGATTCGACATGTTGTTTGAACACTTTATGTTCTTCATCCACTTTTGCTTGCGCAGTAGTAGTAGCTATTTTCTTTCCTTTCGCCGCTTGTTTCATCACTTCAATTTTCGCCGGAGCCTGATTGAATTCCACGATAACTTTGACTAGTTCAGGACTATTAGCATCAATATCAGGAGAAATTGTAAAGTTAGGATTTACATCTAATTGCTCTAAAGCCTTTCTTTGATCTGCCGACAGGTTCGTCAAAACTTTCTCTACATTATCAACTGGATTCAGTTCAACCGGACTTTCTGCCAATACGTTATACGGAATACCTTGTGACAATAACATACCTACAGCTAACGTTCCTATAAGAAGCTTCTCTTTTTTTCTTCTCTTCATAGCACATCCTCTTTTCTTCATATAATTGTTTTACAAACAATCCGTGAAACTAGTAAACTAAGATGCCATTCTGAAAATCAAACAAAAGAAGTAACCTTTAAAGCTATTGATCTTACTTTGTATAAAAATATAGCGGATAAAATCTATCATTAGATTAAGTAAGAAATCATTAATGGGGGATGAAGAAAATCCCCCACTAATCAAAGTTTCACTGTATTACTTTGATTTCGGTTCTAGACCAATCTGACGTAAGAAATCTGCTAATCCTTTTTTACCGATTGTTTCTTTTGGCTTAACCACTTCTGGGACACCGACTTCTTTTTGCAAGAAGTTTTGCTCAATGAAGCGAACATCCGTCTCGTCTACAACACCGTCTTGGTTGATGTCTTGTGGCACGATAGATGCATCCTTCTCGCCGTATGCTTCAACTGCACTTTGCATATCGCGAATATCAATCAATCTATCACCATTCACGTCGCCTGCAAGATTTTTAACACGTACCCCTACCTGTTGCCCGCGCAGCTCATCTCCTACAAAATACCCCGGAATGAATTTTTTCATCGCTTTGAGATGTCCCGGAACATCAATAACAACTGTGTATGCTTCAGTAGAAGCTGGGATGCCTTTAATCTCGTAGGTTCCTTGTTTATCAATCGTTCCTTTATATTTTTTACCACTTGGAGACATCGCATATACTTGGGCACCGATTTTTGTATAATCTGCTTTTCTCAAAGAGCCTCCATTCAAAAATGCTTCCGGTCCGATATAACCATACGCTCTCGAATGTGTTGAAATCATGTTAAAACTTTCTGTGCTGAAATAAGGAATTGCAGTAGCTACTGTTTGTCCCAATTTCATATAAGACGCCTGTTTTACATTAAACAGGTTAGGACTCATAACGTTATCGTAATATGCATCACTTACTACTTTGAACGTGACATCAAGGAAAGGAAGATCTCCGTCCATACCGCTAAATGCATTCCCTTTCATAGATGAGCCGACTTTCACCGTATTATTGTAAGTTCCTTCTGTCACCATAGGTTCTTGCATTGATACTTCCAAACCTCTTTCCTTCGCGTACTCGTTTGCCGCATTGTTCAGTTTCACATTCTCAAACTTGAACAAATCTTTGCTGAAATCGACCTGAAATTCCCCGGATACGAGCTGTTTCACATTATTAAGGCTAAGTGTCATTGTAACGTTATCGCCGACTTTTACGTCTTTCTTATCATAACTAGAAGTTGTATATTCTGTACCTTCTTTCATGAAAACATAGTTTTGTTTATCAACTGCCGTTGCGATATCAGACGTAGTCAAAGTCAATTTTAGAGGTTTTGTTGCAATATCACTTGCCTCAATACCGAATTTCACATCTCCATTCGCTTGGATCGGGAAGTACCCATTTATGAATGGAGAGTTTGCAGAGTAACCCATGCTATTGGACGATTGGTCATAGTTTAAGCCTTTCGATTTCAATAGATCCACTGTCGCATCCTTAGCTGTCCCATGCAACCATACTGCTTTTTGTCCATCCTCTACTGTAAACATGGAGTCATTCACCTCGATTACACCCGGTTTTTTATCCATATTTACTTCCGGTGCTGTATTGTCCACAATAAGCGGATTATCTACAACATATGATTTCCCTTCCTCATCGTGTGCAATCAGTTCCAGTAGATAATCACCTGCCGGAAGCTTTACAGGAAGATCACCAATTGGCCTAGAAGGATCATTGGTAAATGGATAGACAGTACCGCTAAATACATTCAGAAGAAACGTGTCTACGTCTATCAGTAATCTGCTGACATCTGCTGTGCCTATAAAACCTACAGCTTTCCCTGTTGCACTATCCTTAACAAGCACATCAATGGTTTTCATAGGGCTATTCAACTTCATGTTGACATGAACAAACGGGTACAGACCTTGCCAGAAAGGTGTCGTATTCGTCACGGATGGATTGCTCGTTTTCGCATATTCAAATCCCTTTTCCGTCACCATGACAGCGAACGGGATTTGATATGTTTCAGCCGGATTGTTCGCATTCGTTACATGAATATATCCTTCGTATCTGCCTTTCGCTGCGCTAGCAGGAATCGTGATTTTTGGCTGCAGTTCCTGTGATTTTCCGCCTGCCACTGTAAGAGATGCCGGCACCTCAACTTGTATACCGTTCTTTACTGCATCTTGAATGCCTGTACGCTCACCGTGATACTCCACTTCTACTTTAAATGATTTTTCGTCTTTACTGTTGTTTTGGACATTTACTTTTTTGCTCGCTTCAATCGGTTTACCATCTTGCTTAACATGTCTGCCAAACACGATAGAACCTGTTTCTTCGTCAATTTCGACAACTTTTCCGTTCTCTACATTTTGTGTTTTGTCTAATACTTTAATGGACGTGTCCGTATGGACGGCTTGATACGCATCGATGCGCCCAGCACCCACTTCATATACGGAATTCTTGCCATTCAAATCATCAGATGTATTCATAAGAGCCGCTTTTACATCGAAAGGAGTGTATTCTGGATGCTCCTGCAAAATCAATGCTACTGTACCCGCTACGTGAGGGCTAGCCATAGAAGTACCAGACAAGCGTACATATGCATTACCGTAATTTATGCCGTCCTGCGGATCGTTAATATATTCCGGTGCAGTAGAGAAAATAGACACACCCGGAGCGACTACGTCTGGCTTAATATCATAATTCCCATTTACCGGCCCACGGGAGCTGAAATCAGCTAAGTGATCGCCTTCCGTTTTTGTATTGCTCAGCGTTTCGAATTTGAAAGATACTTCACCTAGCGCCTTTAACCGTTCGCCATCTGCTTTTGACAGACGGAAAGATGGAATAAGACCTACCCCTTCACCTAAGTAGGCAGATATTTGTCCTTCAGCATTGTTATACACAATAACTGCTTTCGCTCCGGCTTTTTTCGCATTTTTAATTTTTTCATCAAACGTTATTTCCCCGCGCTGAATCAGCGCAATTTTTCCGCTAAGATCTTTCCCTGTAAAATCAGCTTCTTTACCAAGTCCCGCAAATACAATTGGTAACGATTGTCCTTGCAATTCTTCTAATTTATCAGGAAAATCTTTGCCTAATAACTGCATATTTTCAAATTTTTCATTAGATGCACTCGCACTGAATGTAGGAATAGACATAGAAACATCACTCGCCCCAACTGAAATGCCAAGAGCTGCCGTTCCCGGGGAACCGAGAGTTTTTTCGTTCGGTCCGGCGTTACCTGCGGCAACAACTGTCACCACACCTGAAAGCATAGCGTTATTTACTGCAACAGAAGTGGCATATAACGGATCGTTAGTCTGCGCACCTAGCGACATGTTGATGACATCCATACCATCCGCAATCGCTTTATCCATCCCAGCAAGGATTCCCGCTGTATTTCCTCCGCCCCATGGTCCTAATACTCTGTAAGCATATAAATCTACATCAGGTGCCACACCTTTTACAGCGTAATCTGCATTATTTTTCTTTTGAGCTGCAATCGTTCCTGCTACATGTGTACCATGGTTTGTATAGTACACTAAGCCTGGATATTCTGGCTTACCAGCTTTTATCCAATCCTCGTACGTTGTTTCCATCGGATTTGCATCGTTATCTACAAAATCATATCCGCCTTTATAAGCATCTTTTAAATCTGGATGATTATAGTCAACACCTGTATCAAGAACGCCGACTTTAATCCCTTTACCTGTAATGTTTTCTGCATGAAGCTTGTCCACACCAATTTGCGGAATGCTGTCCGCCATTTTTGGCTGGATTTCTTTTTGTGTTTCTACTGGAGGTTCTACTTTTACCTCGTAATCTTTAAAGACACGGTTTACTACTCCAGATTGGATCAGCTCCTGCACAGCCACACCAGGTAAAGTCATCGCTACACCGTTGATTGCATTCTTATATTCGCGTGTGATTTCCACTTTTTTCGTATCGTAAGTGCCAACATCTTTCTTCGATTTTAAAGATTCGACATGTTGTTTGAACACTTTATGCTCTTCATCCACTTTTGCTTGCGCAGTAGTAGCAGCTATTTTCTTCCCTTTCGCCGCTTGTTTCATCACTTCAATTTTTGCTGGAGCTTGATTGAATTCCACGATAACGTTAACTAATTTAGGACTATTCGTATCAATATCAGGTGAAATCGTAAAATTAGGACTTACATCTAACTGTTCCAACGCTTTTCTTTGTTCTGCAGACAGATTCATTAGCACCTGTTCCGCATTATCAACTGGCTTCAGTTCAGCCGGACTTTCTGCTAATACGTTATACGGAACACCTTGTGACAATAGCATACCAGCAACTAACGTTCCTGTAAGAATCCTCCCAAATTTCCCTCTCTTCATACAAGTTCCCCCATTTATATTTATTTGTATCTGTAGTCATTGCATAACTTTAAATTTACGAATCTATTAGACTACGACTCTACTTTCTTATCTTAGTAAATTTAAACTTTTCTGAAAATTATCAAAAAGGAATATTTTTTATAGGTATTAGTTCTATACCGTATAGTACAAAAGAACTACCCCGCACTTTATTATTTTGCATAAAATAATAAAGTGCGGGGTAGTTCTTTTAAATGATTTTTATTTAAGAAAATGGAACGAGCTGATTTCGCACGGCATATATGACTGCTTGTGAACGGCTTTTCACATTTAGTTTTCTGAAAATCTTATTAATATGGATTTTAACTGTCTTGTCACTGATATATAGAGCTTCAGCAATTTCCTTATTGCTAAGACCTTTAACCAATTCAAACAGTATTTCTTTTTCACGCTCTGTTAGTTCATTTTCATTTGATTCTGATTTCGTTTGCTGATGATAGGTAATCAACTTTTTAGTCATACGCGGATGAATCACAGAATCTCCTTGTAATACCATTCGGATTGCCGCTACTACCTGCTCGGATGATGAATCCTTCAGTAAATAACCGTCTGCCCCCGCCCGAAGAGCAGACATCAAGTATTCATCATGTTCATACATAGTTAATACGAGAACACGGCAGTTCGGATACTGATTTTTTACGAGTGATGTAGCCTCGATACCATTTTTTCCTGGTAAATTAATATCCATTAAGATACAATCAGGCCTACACTCTTCCACCTTCCTTACTACCTCATCACCGGATACAGCTTCCCCAACCACTCGCATATCAGATTCGAGTTCCAATATACTTCGAATTCCATCACGCAAAACGGTATGATCATCCACTACTAATATTCGAATCATGATACTCCTCCCCCATTTCTGAATCTGGAATTAACAATGTGATTTCGGTACCTTTTCCTGCTGAACTATCAATTTGAAGGGCAGCCCCTAACTGTTCTGCCTGTTCATTCATATGTAATATACCATAATGCGGCTCATGCTTTGCTTTAATCATAGATTCAAACAGAGAAAAGCCAATTCCGTTATCCTTTACCTTTAAAAGTACATGTTCCCGTTGATAGCTTAATAAAATGTCAACTTTGTCTGCCTTTGCATGCTTTACAATGTTCTGCAAGCTCTCCTGCAAAGTATCGAAAATGACTCGTTCTTTCGTAAAACTAAGTTTTCGAGAACGGCCTCTTTCATGATATGTAATGGCTAGACCATATTCTTGTTTTAAAGATTGAACTTTATTTGTAATTGCTTGTTTTAGTCCTAATCTTTGTGTTGGATATGGCTTTAAAGCATAAATAGAATAACGAACTTCACTTAAACTCTTCCGTAATTTTTTTATGCTTGTATCTACGACTTGCTGCATGTCTTTTGGTCGATCTGCATATTTTTTCTGAGCTGACTCCATCTGAAATATCACTCCGGCCAATGCTTGTGCGATTCCATCATGGATTTCACGAGCAATTCGATTTCTTTCTTCTAAAATCGTTCTTTTTTCCTGTTCAGAAATGAGTGTCCGTGTTTTAAGCAAGCTGCCTAATTGATTGGCAAACGTAGCTAACGTTTGTACATCTTCAGTAATAAAACTCGCACTCCTGCTTTTCCCGGCCACAAACATTCCAACTAATTCATGATTTACTTTAAGAGGTAAATACACAAGAGAGCGCATCGTATTTTCAAACACTTCATCTCCCGGGGCCATACCTGTTTTCCAATCAGTAACAACAACAGTTTCTAATATCTCTTCAAACTCCTTATGTAGGTCAGAATAATTAGAAATATCACGATGTACTTTTCCATCCTTTAATAAAAGAGTCCAGTTCTCTTCATCTTTCGCCCATAAAACATATGCCTGTATTCCTAGAAATCCTTTCAGTGATTGTTTCATCTGCTGTAAGTTGCCGGCAGATAGTCCACGACTTAATTCCGTCGTAATGGAAAAAAGCTTATATAATCGTTCTTTTTCCACCCGTATTTGTCTAACGAAAGAGCTAATGATACAGATTGCCACAAGCGGGAAAAAGAAGAACAGAACCATGATTTCATCCATCACGCCGCGATATCGGTAATCTAACATATGTATAAGTGAGGAATACAGTAAACAAAAACTCAAACTCAAGAGTACTAACATATTCTTTTTACGCCACTCTTCTAGTGGATAGGGCTGAGGAAGAAGTATGATTAAAAGATCGTAAAATAAACTGTTAAACAGGCAAAGAAACGCACTGGATAAAAACAAAATTATGAATTTTTCATATAAAAATGAAAGATTCATTCCAGAAATAAACAATGAGAAGCATCCACTGGAAAACCATTCTGCTAATACGATACTAAGAGCAAGTTGCGCACAATTAAATACCGTCCTTTGCATCGGTAACCGGCGAAACAATTGGATACTTAACATCACACCCACACATGAAACAACTGTTATATGCATTCCAAACTGCCAATTCATTGTATAAATAAGCGTAAGGCTAAGTGTGATTCCACCTCTCCAAATACGGATAGGAAAATACTCAGTAATTCCCATAAACATAATTAGCAACAAAAGCAGTATAAGATGGGAAGGCATTTCAATTAAAAATAAGGAAATCATAACAGCCATTAAACCAAGAAAAGAGATAGCATAAATATAAAAACTAGCTACTTTCTCTCTCATAGAAGTAAAATCTATCTTTCTCAAAACGATCCCTCCCTCAAAAGTTTATTACCATCATTATCTAATAAAAAACCGGCACTGGCAAAATGAGAATGTTCCCATTAGCCAATCACCGGCTGTGCGCTGTCCCTTAGAAGGGATGACACAATATTAGTATAAAACAGGACTCTCCGTTCAGCTACCCATCAAATGTTATATTTGTAAATATATTCTATATCTATCGTATAGAACTAAAGATGTATATGAATCAATTTCATAACAAAAAACTCTCTTCAACTAGACAGAGGGAGTTTATTACCCAATTATAAAACTTCGTTCACTAAATGATACATAAGGTGAAATATCATTTTATTTCTATATTCATTATAACAAAAAGATACATAACTAAACAGACTTGTAATAAAAACCCATAAAAATTAATATATGGTTATACAGTACTTTTACTGTATGATGATTTTAAGAAATTCCCCTTAAAATCAACTTACTCACATACCTTTATACAGTAATTGTTCCCCAATTTCTGTATATCAAAAAACCTTTCATTCATTTGAAAGGTCTTTTTGAGCCTGTACATACTCTTCTTTCGTATTCACATTCATAAACCAATCTGCATTCGCTTGTACATCTTCTCCAGCAACATATTTCACATTACATTGTGATAAAAGCTGCCCCATACTTCTTTTCTCTTCTTGAAGTAAAGTGTAAATCTTCTCTTTCACACGGTTATGATACGCTGCAAGTAACGGCTGTTTTCTTCTATTAATAATAGGTACAACCGCATCGTACTCATCACTCATTTGTTCCAATAAAATAGTAAACCACTCTTGCGAAACGTTTGGTGCATCGCAAGGCATAATCACGTACCAATCTGCTTCGATATATTCCATTCCTGATACCATTCCAGCAAGTGGGCCGTTTCCTTTATAATGCGGAATATCTTCTATAACAGGAACTTGTACGAGTTGCTCCACTCGCTCTTTTATATCGGAGTGACTAATGACTACAACTTCTTGGAGCACAGTTGTCATCACTTTCAAAATATGCTCAATAAAAGTACTCCCTTGCCAGTTCGCCAACGCTTTCGGCTCACCGAATCTACTCGACATACCGCCTGCTAATACAATTCCAGCCCACTTACTCATTGACGATGCAGCTCAAATGTAATATGACCTAATTCCGGTAAAATTAATTTATTCATCGCAAGGCGAACTGCTCCGCTAGACCCTGGCATTGAGAAGACTACTTTGCGTCCAATTGTACCGCTGATCGCTCTACTTAACATCGCGCTACTCCCAATATCTTCTAAATAACTAATCATGCGGAACAACTCACCAAATCCAACAATTTCTTTATCTAATAGCGCGGAAACTGCTTCTATCGTTACATCACGTTTCGTAATACCAGTTCCGCCATTCGTTAATACAACATCGACATCTTCCCTATGATAACCAGCTAACACTGCTTGCTGAATACTCTCTTTATCATCATTTACAATTTCATAAGAAGTCACTGTATGTCCTGCTTCTTTTAATAATTCATGTAATAGCTGGCCGCTCTTATCCGTCTCTTCCGTACGTGTATCGGAAATCGTCACGATCTTGCAGCGTACTTCTTTTGGCGCTTGTTTTTTATGTTCATTGACACTCATTTTTCATCTTCCCTTTCATTTATCTTGTACAATTATGTATAAATCAAAGAATTCAATATGATACAATATAAGTATATTTATCCATATAAAGGAGATTTTTATGTTCTATAACATAAAACGATATGTACCTATTATACCTTTTTCAATGCATCGCTTACGGGTTTGATATTAATTTTTTAAAATTGTATGTACTGATGCTTGATGGTGATATTCGTTACTATTTGACTAACACATTAATTCCTCTCTTACTTGCCTATGTAGTAAATTTTATTTTTAAACGTTCTATTTCTAAATAAGGAGGTTTACATGTTATGGAACTGTACAAAAAATTAACAACAACATTCATCCTCTTATTTATCGCTTCCATCACTGTCGGCTTTTCTTTAAAAGGCGCAATTCCATACGCTACATTAGTGAGCATTATATTTGCAACGTTATTTTTACTGAGCAGTGCATTTTGCGCGGGCAAAGCACGCCAAATGAAAGGGTAATTACATATGTTCCAGGAGAAACCGATAGTTTGCAAATCATGCGAAAAGGAAATATCAACGTATGAGAAAGCGTGGATTCATATGCGATTTCCGGCAAGTGGCATGACAAATATGAAAAAGTATATTGTAGCTCATGCATTCAAATCATAAGTAAAACAAAATAAAAAAAGCTTTGCGCTCACCGCGCAAAGCTTTTCTTCATATATTATAGACCAGCTTGCTCTTTTAAAGCTGCAGCTTTGTCTGTACGTTCCCATGAAAGATCTACATCAGTACGTCCGAAGTGGCCGTAAGCTGCTGTTTGTTTGTAAATTGGGCGACGTAAGTCTAGCATTTTAATAATACCAGCTGGGCGAAGATCGAAGTTGTTACGAACTAGTTCTACTAGTACGTCTTCAGATACTTTACCAGTGCCAAATGTATCAACTGAAATTGATACTGGTTGTGCTACGCCGATTGCGTATGCAAGTTGTACTTCTGCTTTATCAGCAAGACCAGCTGCTACGATGTTTTTCGCAACATAACGAGCTGCATATGCTGCAGAACGGTCAACTTTTGTTGCATCTTTACCAGAGAATGCACCGCCACCGTGGCGAGCGTATCCACCGTAAGTATCAACGATGATTTTACGTCCTGTTAAACCAGCATCACCTTGAGGTCCACCAATTACGAAGCGACCAGTTGGGTTAATGAAGAATTTCGTTTCTCCATCCATTAATTCAGCTGGAACTACAGCTTTAATTACATGTTCTTTTAAATCGCGATCGATTTCTTCCCATGTAACATCTGGATGATGTTGTGTAGAAATTACAATTGTATCCACACGTACAGGTTTACCATTTTCATCATACTCAACTGTAACTTGCGTTTTTCCATCCGGACGTAAGTATGATAATGTGTCATCTTTACGTACTTCAGTTAAACGGCGAGCTAATTTGTGAGCAAGCGAGATTGGAAGTGGCATTAATTCTTGTGTTTCATTACATGCGAAGCCAAACATTAAACCTTGGTCTCCCGCACCAATTGCCTCAATCTCAGCGTCAGTCATTAGACCTTCGCGTGCTTCTAGCGCTTGGTCAACACCCATAGCGATGTCAGCAGATTGCTCATCGATAGATGTTAAAACTGCACAAGTTTCTGCATCGAATCCATATTTTGCGCGTGTGTAACCAATGCCTTGAATTGTTTCACGAACGATTTTCGGAATATCTACATAAGTAGAAGTCGTAATTTCCCCCGCTACCAATACTAAACCAGTTGTTACAGTTGTTTCACAAGCTACACGTGCATTTGCGTCCTTTGATAAGATCGCATCTAAAATTGAATCAGAAATTTGGTCACAAATTTTATCTGGATGTCCTTCAGTTACAGACTCAGATGTGAACAGATGACGTTTTTTTGTCATGTGGTAAACCTCCCTACAGTAATTGTATATATTGTACGGAACTCATCCTTAATTTGCCACAAACTGCGACATACATTTATTCTCCCACACAAGCATACAGAAAAACCTTTCCCACTTAACATAGAGGAAAGGTTTAATTTGCTACTTGCATACTGCTTTTTGCCCTTTGCTCTTATCGTTCGAGACCATTAGCCTCGCACAGGTTTTAGCACCTATTCACCTGTATTTACCACTACAAGTGAGGTTGCTGGGCTTCATCGGGCCTGTCCCTCCGCCAGCTCGGGATAAGAGAGTATCCGTCCCAACCTATACTAAAGAAATGATATTCATTTGTCAATTAATATTCACATTTTCCTAAAAGTTTTTCTCCATAAGTATAGAATGAAATATAAATAAGGAAATAATACATTCACACAAACAAAAATAAATAAATAGTATACATTATTTATATAATTGTGTTATACTCTTGCTAGGGATTACGAGAGAAATATTTCATTAAATGAAAAGGATGGTATATAAATATGAGTACTGTGAATGTCCAAATTGGTTTACATGAATTATTGAACGGAAGCAATGCACAGATTCAATTAAGTGTTCCGCAATTAGTGGAAAAAGTATTAATGCGAAATGAAGGGAAATTAACTTCTACTGGTGCAGTTTCTGCTTCAACAGGAAAATACACAGGACGTTCTCCTAAAGATAAATTTATTGTGAAAGAAGCATCGGTTGCTGACAAAATTGCTTGGGGTGCAGTGAACCAACCGATTTCTGAAGAACATTTTAATAAATTATATACGAAAGTTTTAGAATACTTAAAGGAAAAAGAAGAGTTATTCGTCTTCAAAGGATTTGCTGGCGCTGACCGTAACTATCGCCTACCAATTCAAGTTGTTAACGAATACGCATGGCATAATTTGTTCGTACACCAATTATTTATTCGTCCAACTGAAGAAGAATTAACAAATCATGAATCAGAATTTACAATTGTTTCTGCACCGAACTTTAAAGCAGATCCAGCAATTGACGGTACAAATTCTGAAGCATTCATTATGGTTTCATTCGAAAAACGTATCGTACTGATCGGTGGTACAGAATACGCTGGTGAAATGAAAAAATCAATCTTCTCTATCATGAACTTCTTACTACCTGAACAAGATATTCTTTCTATGCATTGCTCTGCAAACGTAGGTGAAGAAGGCGACGTAGCACTATTCTTCGGTTTATCTGGAACAGGTAAAACAACATTATCTGCTGATCCAAACCGTAAATTAATCGGTGATGATGAGCATGGCTGGTCTGATAACGGCGTATTCAATATTGAAGGCGGTTGCTATGCGAAATGTGTAAACCTTTCTCATGAGAAAGAACCACAAATCTTCGATGCAATCAAATTCGGTTCAGTTTTAGAAAACGTTGTCATTAATGACCAAACACGTATCGCTGACTATAACGATACTACTTTAACAGAAAATACACGTGCTGCATACCCTATGCATGCGATTGACAATATCGTACTACCAAGTGTTGCAGGACATCCAAATACAATTATTTTCTTAACTGCTGATGCATCTGGCGTATTGCCTCCAATCAGTAAGTTATCAAAAGAGCAAGCTATGTACCACTTCTTAAGTGGTTACACTAGTAAATTAGCAGGAACAGAGCGCGGTGTTACATCTCCGCAAGCTACATTCTCAACTTGCTTCGGTTCACCATTCTTACCACTTGATGCATCTCGCTATGCTGAAATGCTTGGTGAAAAAATCGAGAAACATGATGCGAAAGTATTCTTAGTAAACACTGGCTGGACTGGTGGCGAATACGGCATTGGTAAGCGTATGAACTTAGGTTACACTCGTGCAATGATTCAAGCAGCGCTAAGCGGCGAACTTGCAAAAGCTGAAACAGCTAAACATGACATCTTCGGTCTTGAAGTTCCACTTCACGTACCAGGCGTACCTGACGAAGTGTTAATGCCTGAACAAACTTGGGCTGATAAAGCTGCTTACAAAGCAAAAGCAATTGAACTTGCAAACGAATTCAAAGAAAACTTCAAAAAGTTTGATAGCGTTTCTGACGATATTATTAACTTAGGCGGCCCAATCGCTTAATAATAAAAGTTTCTGATGGAATAACCCTTTACTCATATGAATAAGTGTCGTGTAACCGTAAAGTTTCGCGTACTCACCGACAAAACCCAATGCGGCTTAACGGTTACACACACTTACATAAAAAAGAAGCTTACGTGAAAAACGTAAGCTTCTTTCTATATATTCTTTACTTTACCCACATGCAAATCACAGCTTCGAACACATAAATTATATTCCTACTCACTACATCCCTCTGGTTTTACACCACATGGGGCTAAAAAAGGATCTAACCGCTTCTACCCAACGCTGGATCCTCTATTCCATCTAAAAAGAAGCTTTTTATCTTTTTAGCTCTTCGTTAATTCCTTCTCATCCTTCATACTATAGTAGCCTAAATTAACAACAATTAAGAAATAACCGCCCATAATCCCTACTGCGAATGCCCACATAACCATATGGTGCTCAATTTCGTACATAATCACAGCACCCAAAATGGCAGCTGCAAAACGATTGAACATACCGAGCGTCGGTGCTTTCGTCTTCTTTACAAGACTATCTCCAAGCTTCTCAATCCGTCTTCCTAAAAGCCAAACACAATACATACTTACAATAAGTCCAATTCCAGCACCTAGAAAATGCGCTGAAAACGGTGTTAACATCCAGCCTAATAACAGAATACCTAGTAAATAATACGATTGAATTTTAAACGCTCTTAATGACATACTAATCATACTGTACTCCTCTTCAGTAGTTTTCATCTATCCAACAAAAGCTGTATAACTCATTTTTTTCGAGCTCATACTACTTAAAAATCCATTTCACCCAAATTAAAAACAACATAAACACGCTGTTTATGTTGTTTAAATGTTTTTATAAAATAATATTATACAAGATTTTAAACATCATACCCTCATAATTTGTGACGTTTTTCCAAACATTTTTCGTCCGTTTATGAAAAAAGTGATATCAATCTATGAACATACGGATATGATGTAATAAGTACACAAAAAAGGGGGCGTCTAATGACTTATTTTTTAATGGCTCTCATTCATCTCATTGTCCCTGCACTTATTGGACTTTCATTGTATTGGTACACAAAAAAACATAGTATTTTCTACGCTGTCCTCGGTGTCCTTCTTCCAGGCATTATTCTTATTACACTCTTCCGTCTTCCATTTTTAAACTTAATCCCACTTATTACTGCGATCTTATTTCTCATCTTCTTACCAAAAATAAAAAAATAGGAAAGCAGATCATAGGTGATCTGTTTTCCTATTTTGATATAGGTTCCCCCGCAGTAGAATGTACTTGTACCCTCTCTGATTTCACAAACCATAGACCAAAGAAAATGATAATTCCACCGATTATTTGTTGTAACGATACATATTCATTCGCCCATACTGCAGCAAATAAAACAGCTACGAGCGGTGTAATATACATATATACCATCGTATGTGATGCTCCAATTTTTTGGATACCAACATACCACATCACTAAACCGAATACTGTTACAAAGAAAATAGAATATAGTAAGGCAAATAGTGTCATTCCGTGTGTAATGTGAAATGGCATGACAAATACATGTGGCCCACTTAACAATACAAGCGGAATCGCTCCAACTAATGCCGACCATGCTGTAACACGAAGTGCCGAATATTTTTTAATTAATGGCCCTGCTAAAACAGGATAAAGCCCCCAACATATCGATGTAATTAGTCCAATTCCATTTCCGTAAAAAGAACTAGCGAGTGAATGCCCGGCTACTAAAACTAATGCAGCACCGGCAAAGGCAATCATAGAACCAATGAGCTTTCGAGAAGAAAACTTTTCTTGTTTCAAGAAAATCGCAAATACAGTTGTAAAAATTGGTGAAATAGAAATGAGTAAAGAGGCATTTGTAGCGGATGTATATTTAACAGTTTCCATAAATAGCGTTTGATACAATACAATCCCTACAACGCTAACAATGATTAATCTTGGTATATCTTTTCGCTCCATGTAAAGCGACTTTTCCATAAAGAATGTAAGTAATAACAGTAGTGGTGCCGCAGCCATCATTCGAAGCGCGGTAAACTCAATTGCGGTAAATTCTACAAGTCCGTATTTTGCAATCGTATAGTTAATACCCCAAATAATAACGACACTTAAAATTAATAATTCAATTCCCCATCTTCTCATGCGTATCCCCTCCGCAAAGAGTATTATACAGAAAATTCAATCACATGTACATTTCATTGTATTAAGTAGCTCATTTTGTAAACGAAATTATATCGGCGATTCAACAAGGGCTATCGATTTATCAGCAAAAAACGACAATAGTGACATCTTATATAATTAAAGAAGACCGCTTCAAAAATATTTTTGGGCGGTCTTTTCTTTGTTACACTCGAACATGTAACTTCATATTTGGATTATAAAACTGGCTCGGGCTTTTCAGCTGAAAAGTCCCTCCACCTTCATGCCAATCAACCGTTAACTTATCATCCATAAATACAAGCTTTGTACGATCTGCGATAAAGCTAAGTAGGCTTGATTCAACATCTACATCACGCTCGTCTTTTTCTGAAACAGCTACTAAATCGATAATTCCGCTCATAACGCAACCACAGCCTTCATTATCGTAAAATAATTTCATATATTTCGCTTCACTTGGAATCGTATCCGTAATCTTTTTATATGCTGCTTCTGTTACAGTAACGTACATACGTCAATCTTCATCCTCTCTTCTCGTATCATTCATATATTGTACCATCATTTTTCTCGAAAATTATATAAAGTGAAACTTCAATCAGTGACTCCCACATCACTCTCTCGTATCCACAAAGTTTGGAGATGGCCCGCAAATAGCGGAATAAAAAAAGACCTCGCTACCGAGGCCAAAAAAATTACAAGTGAATTAAAACAAATAACAGACAACTTTATTATACACTCTCACCGGAACGTTATCCATATTTTGGATATTTAATTATATACACCTTGCCAATAGTGTAAACATCATCTCATCATTATAATACCGCACTTCCATCTACAAAAAAGAAAACACTCTCAAATAAATGATTTCTTTTTGAATATTTCACCATCATATCGGCAACATGATCTCAACAGTCGTTCCAACTCCAACTTCACTTTCAAAACTCATCTTACCGTTGTGGTCTTTAATAATTTTCTCTGTAACTACCAATCCTAAGCCTGTTCCAGTTTCTTTCGTTGTATAAAAAGCTTCATAAAGCTTTGGAATTTTATCTTTAGGAATGCCGCATCCCTCATCTTTTATTTGAATGATAATAACATCTTCTACCAAAACTTTTACAGTAATATTCCCACCAACCGGCATTGCTTCAATAGCATTTTTTATTAAATTAAAAAATACTTGTTTCAATCGTTTTTCATCGCATGTAATTGAAGGGATATCTTTACTATAAATAGCCTGTATGTGTACGCCTTGTTCTACTGCTGGCTTTTCCATAACTCGGATAACATACGAGATAATTTCTTTTATATTATGAGTTTCTGCTTCAATTGATTTAGATTTCTCAAATCCACTTAGCTCTGTAGCAATGGTATAAATTCGCTCTATTTCTTGCTTCATAATATCACTATAAATCTTATCTTCTGGATGCTTTTTTGCTTGCTTATCTACTAGCTTTTTCATTTTCTCTAGAGGTCTTCTAATTTTATAGCCAATTACTGTCGCCATTTTTCCAACTGTCGCTAGTTTTTTTACATTTTGTATTTCTTTATCCATCATTTCAAGTGTGCGAACATAGGACTGGAATCTTAAAAATATAATCCAGCATATAATAACAAACCCACTGCATAATGCCATTGGAATAAGAACAATAAAGGATTGAACAACAAATCCCATCAGTGCATATTTTCCAACAATAATTCCGGCAACTAACCAAAAGTATCTTTTATTCACAAAGATTGGTGCAAATAAAATAAAGAAGCCTTCTACTAGATTACCGCCATCAAATTCCGCATCACTTCCGTAATAAATAATGAAGTTATTAATAAAATCCAATATATTATAGCCAATTAAAATAATATACTTCACAACATACGGATTTTTCCATTTCAAAAAATAAAGTCCGATAAAGAATAATCCAACCATCAAACTATATAGCCATACACCTAATCCTTCTCCAAAAACATCTGCTAGTTTTAGATTTTCATCTGATAAAAGGACAACAGCCTTTTCAGCAAAATCGTACCCCAAAAATATAACAAAGAATAAGCTTAAAAATATTTTTGACGCCTTTATTTCTTCTTTTTTAAATATATAGCCTTCATTCATATGATAGCTCCTTTAACAACACCTCTTAATCTTGTATCCTATTATCCTCAAGTTTTTTCGGAAACAATATTTCTACCCTCGTTCCTTTCTGTACTTCACTAGAAATATGTAATTCTCCAAGATGTTCTTTAATAATTCGCTCCGCTACTGTAAGACCTAATCCAATTTTATCTTGCTTTGTTGTATAAAAGGCTTCTGTAACTCTTCCTAAATTCTCTTTTTTTATCCCGAAACCACTATCTACTATACTAACTAGTACGTAATCCATTTTTTTATCTTCAACTTGTATTTGTAATACTCCGCCATGTTCCATTGCCTCTAAGGCATTTTTGATAATGTATAAAAAGACACCTTTTAACTTCCTTTTATCACATTCTATTTCACTTTTATTATGCTCTTCATCAAAAGTGAAATTTATATGTAACTCTTTCATTTTTTCATGCATATGTTCTACTGCCTGTACTAAAACATCACTTACAATATGTTTTTCATATACAGAAGGTTTACATGTAGCAACCTCCATTAATTCACTAACCATATTATTCATATTTTCTATTTCAGTAATCATTTGTCCATATGTTGCATCTTTTTCATGTTTCTCTTTTTGTAATTGTGTAAAGCCTTTTAATGAAGCAAGTGGATTTTTAATTTCATGTCCCACTGTCGCTGCCATTTTTCCGACAACCGCCAACTTTTGTGCCTGACTAGCCTCTGCAATACTTTTCTTTACCGCTGAAAAATATTGTAAAAAACGGTTTAACATAATATACGCTACAAAAAGCAACGCTATATTTATAATTAGCGCAATAAACAAATTAAGTTTATCAAATACAAATAGGTATATCATATATTTTCCTATAAGAAACGGAGCTAACATAAATACATATCGTTTACTTAAAAATATTGGCACGAAGAAAATGAAAACAAATTCGATTATATTCCCTTCATCAAAAGCTATTTTATTATGAAAAGCATACCATCCAATATTAAAACTCTCTGCAATCACGTACGCAAATAAATATATATATTTAACTAAATGTGCTTTTCCTTGCTCAAATACGTACACACCTATACCTAATATTGTCATAATATATGTAATCTTCCAGAGGCCTTTACGCCAATCTCCTAACGGTATTGTGTCTTCTAACATAAATGCATATGAAACCTCGTAAACAATTAAAATAACATGCAATGTCCACAAGAAAATTTTAGCATTTTTCTTTTCTTCTTTAGCTGTTAAAAAGCTTTCTTTCACCTCAACACCCCTTCAAAATGATATTTCGAAGAATACCATTATTATAATAAATGATTTTTCATATACAAACAAAGATAAATCTCACAATTAAGGGAAATCCCCCCAACACTGTAACATCACCAAGCTATATGTACGCATAAAACTAACAAAATATAATACGTATATTATGGGAGGTGTTTTATATGGACGGTAAAAAAAATAAAAAGACAGCACAACTCCAATCCTTTACACGTGAAAATGAAGGAAAAGAGATGACAACAAATACAGGTGTTAAAATTTCAAACGATGAAAACTCTTTAACCGTCGGCGATCGTGGACCTACCCTTCTAGAAGATTTCCTTATGAGAGAAAAGCTTGCTCATTTTGACCGTGAACGAATTCCTGAAAGAGTTGTTCATGCACGTGGATACGGAGCACATGGCATTTTCGAACTATATGAATCCTTAGAAGAGCTAACCATGGCCCACTTTTTACAAGATCCTTCAAAAGAAACACCGCTTTTTGTTCGTTTCTCTGAAGTAGCGGGATCGAAAGGAGCTAATGAAACGAATCGAGATGTAAGAGGATTCGCTGTTAAATTTTATACAGAAGAAGGAAATTTTGATTTAGTAGGCAACAACATTCCAATTTTCTTCATTCAAGATGGTATTAAATTTCCCGACCTTATTCACGCCCTGAAACCCGAGCCGCATAATGAGATTCCCCAAGGTCAAACAGCACACGATACTTTTTGGGACTTCATCGCCAATAACCAAGAATCCGCTGCAATGATGATGTGGATTATGTCTGACCGTACAATTCCACGAAGTTTTCGAATGATGCAAGGGTTTGGTGTTCATACATTCCGCTTAGTGAATAAAAATGGAAAGTCGCGATTTGTAAAATTCCACTGGAAACCAAAACTCGGCGTTCATTCATTAATTTGGGATGAAGCTCAAAAACTGGGCGGTGCTGATCCAGATTACCATCGCCGTGATTTATGGGAAAATATTAATGCTGGAAACTACCCTGAGTACGAACTTGGCATTCAAGTTTTAGAAGAAGAGGATGAATTCAAATACGATTTTGATATATTAGATGCAACGAAAATTTGGTCTGAAGAGGATTTCCCCGTTAAAATCATTGGAAAAATGACATTAAACCGTAACGTGGACAATGTATTCGCTGAGACAGAACAAGCGGCGCTACATCCTGGGAGTATCGTCCGTGGCATTGATTTTACCAATGATCCTCTCTTACAAGGTAGACTCTTTTCTTATACAGATACGCAATTGGCACGTGTCGGCACAAATTATCAAGAATTGCCGATTAATCGTCCGGTATGTCCGTTTCATAACAACCAAAGAGATGGTGCTTCTAAATATATTATTGATAAGGGAAAAATAGCTTACCATAATAACTCTTTGGCCAATAACTCTCCCTTTACTGTTCCTGGGACAAAAGGTGGTTTCGTTACATATCCTTCGACTATATCTGGTCATAAAACGAGAGAAACAGCTAGTAGTTTCAAAGATCATTTCTCCCAAGCTCGTTTATTTTGGAATAGTATGAGTCACGTGGAAAAAGTTCATATTACACAAGCTTTTTCCTTTGAATTAGGAAAAGTAAAAAGTAAATCCGTCCGTCAACAAGTCGTAGATATGATTGGTCATATTAGTACAGAATTAGCTACTTTAGTCGCAGAAGCTGTCGGAGTAAAAGTCCCAAATATTCAAGAATCCAATGTTACTAAATCATCGCCAGCACTCAGTATGGAAAATACAACCTTCAGTCCAAACACATTAAGAGTAGGTGTTATTGTCGCAAATGAATACGACGGACAACACGCGCAATATATTATAAATCAATTAAAGCAAGTCGGGCTTCAGCCAGTGATTATTTCTGAAAAATTAGGCACGGTGCAAGGAACGCAAAACAGTCGATGGGAAGTGAATGATACTTTCTTAACAGGCTCACCACTTCTTTATGACGGGTTACTTCTTATCGGCGGCAAGATGGATGATCATTTTCTTAATAAAACAAGTTCATTTGTCGTAGAATCATATAACCACTTTAAGCCAATTGGTGCTTTTCAAAATGGTTCTACTATTATTCAATTTTTACGTATTGAAGGAAAGCCTGGTGTCTTAACAGAACAAGATCCTACACAACTTGCGAATGAATTTATTAAAGCGATGACAAAACAACGCTTTTGGGATAGAGCATTTTAATACACACAAGGGGGATACTTCATGTTTGTTACCGTCGAAAAAGATGTGCATATTTTCGTGCAAGATGTTAACCCTGGTCCTGGTAGTAAGACTGTTTTCTTCGTCCACGGATGGCCTTTAAATCACCAAATGTACCAATACCAACTCAACGTTTTACCAGAGCGCGGTTTTCGCTGCATCGCCATGGATATACGCGGAAATGGGCAATCTGATAAACCTTGGACTGGTTACACATATGATCGATTAGCCGATGATATCGCAATTGTTCTAGAAGCACTTCAAGTAGATAACGCCACGTTAATCGGTTTCTCAGTCGGCGGTGCTCTTTCCATTCGATACATGTCTCGCTATAACGGTCGCCGCATTTCTAAGCTCGCTTTAATTGATGCTGTCTCCCCCTCTTTCGTTAAAAATCAAGAATCTCCTTACGGTGTATCAAAAGAACAAGCAGACACCCTTATTAATCAAATGTATGCAAATTTACCTAAATTTTTAAATGATGTATCTTTATCATTTTTTAATAGAAACTTAGGCTCTGCTACGTTAGAATGGTTTTCTTATCTCGGTATGCAGTCTGCTTCTTATGCTCTCATCAAAATCTTACAAGCAGCCGCAAACGAGGACGTAACGAAAGATTTAAGTAAAATTAACGTCCCAACAAAAATATTCCACGGTGTTCATGATCAACTGATTCCCTACAAAAGTGCCGAGCTCACGCAGCAACGGATTAGAAATTCTCAGTTACATCCTCTTACAAATAGTGGTCACGGTTCACCAATCGATCAAGCAGATGAATTAAATAAAGAACTTATAAAATTTTTAAATTCATAGTTCCTTTACATAAAAAAAGAATTTGCCCTTACGGCAAATTCTTTTTTTCTAGCTACCTTTTTCTATCGGTTTGGAAGTTACTGGGATGAATAATGATTTATCGATTTCCTTCTTCTCCTCTTTTAATTCATATCGCGTCTTCTTTTTCTTCCTATCCATAGAGTAGAGCTTTCCTTCCTGCTCTTTCTTTATCCCTTTAATCATCAAATGTAAAACGAATATAGAAACGGTAAAAAATAGTAGTGGGGCAATGACAATCCATGGTGCTGTTAGCAGTTCGTTTTTGTTTAGTCCAATTAAACCTGCCCATTCATTCGTAAGCGAGAATGGTTTCTGTGTTTCATAATCTACACCTCGTCCGCCAATTAAAATTCCAAAAAACGCCAAATGAATTAATAGCGTAAATAATTGAACAAACTGCTGTAAAAAAAGAACGAGAAGAATTTCTTTTAAATACAGCCATATATGTTTTCTAATAATACGAAACCTTGAAGCACCTAATATTCTCGACGTTGTAACAAACTCATTTTTCATAAATAAATTAATTTCTTGATTCACATAAAGAATAACAGCTGGTAACAGTGCAAAACAAAGAACAGTAAACTGCTTTATAATGATATCCATATTAAAACCAGTTAGTTGACTTTGAAACATGAGTGGGAACATCCACAAAATTGCCCATAACACTGTCGGAATAAAGAAATATACTTTACATACTTTTTGAAAGAAACTTTGAATTATAGATGGTGCATGCGCTAATGCTACACCTAATATCGTACCGAGAAACACTTGTACAACACATATGCCAAATACAAATAAAATGGTAAACTTTGCCCCTACTAATAATTGAAAAAATAAATTAAAACCGTTGCGATCTGTACCGAGTGGTGGTATTGTCAGTGGGCTAAACGGCGCTGCAGCAACAACATCACCATTCGTATCTTTTAGCCAGATTGTCTTACTCATATATAAATCCTTACCAAACCACGTAATAAGATAACTAATTACAACGATCCCTATAAAGTAAAGGACACCAAACCAAAAACGTTTGGAGCGATAGTTTCTATATTTCATGAGAAGCTCCTCCTGTAATACGATTCACCCTGTAATGCACAATAGTAAATAGAATATAAAATGGAACAAATAATAAAAGAATCCACCATGCCATCGTTAAAGGATTTAAGGAACCCGGCTTTAACAAGAAGGACATATATCCCGAAATATTAAATGCCCCCTCTACCATTAAGAGACTTGAAATCATGAACAAGAACAGCGGCTGCAAGTGATTTAATAGATGATACATGATATTACGTAATAAATGCACGTAGAGTATATACTTATCACTCAATCCTTTCGCACAGGCGAATTCCACATACGGCTTATTCTTTTCTTCCATTAAAAATAAAACGATAATACGGAAAAAATGAAGGGTTGGAACGATTGTCATACAAATAATAGGTAAGAAATAGGCACGTTCATCATTAAACGCATAAATGGTAATAATGCGATATCCTGTCTGTTTATAAATCCATACAACAAATAATTGTAAACTAAAAATTAATAATAAATCTGGAACTGATTCTATTAAAATTAAACAACGCTCAATCCAATTTTTAATTTTAGAAGAAACTAATAAGTACACGAATGAAAGTCCAACCGAGAAAACAATTGTTAAAGCTGTAGCGATAAAAAGAATGCTCATCGAATACTTGTAAGGTTCAATAATACCTTCAAAAAAAGGAGCTGGGCGCATCGTAGTCATATTAATATGTGCAATGTCCTTTGGGGAGGCTAATTTCTCTAAATATGTAATAAAATCAAGACTATTCCCTAAAAACAAAGAGAATGGTAAATAGCTTACTGTAAGGATAACTGCGATACTAATAAGAAATTCTATTATTTTCCCACCAAGAAACTTCTTCAACATCTCACCCCTTTTTACAATTTTTTTAAGTTCTTATTCATTTTAATTGATTTTTCAGATAATTTAAACTATATATTAAAAGTACTTTCCTAAAATCAAATTTTTAACTAGAAATTAAAGGGATTTATTATAGCTCTTTAATCAATAATTTTAAAAGAGGTGATAATTCACACATTTCTCACAAATCAACAAATAATACGATCACATTTTCATATATACTAAAGGCACAGGTAATACTCCCTAAACCCAGCTTGTCTGTTTACCCCGTTAAATGCTATAAAAAAAAGAACTTGTACCATGATACAAGTTCTTTTTGTTTCTTCTATTTAAAGAGTATATCTTTACTATACTGCTTTCCAGCGAGTAAATCATATTGGATCATTTTATACTGCTCTAGCATTTCTTTTTGTTTCTTAGTTAAATCTTTTATCTCTTCTCCATTTTTATTAACCTTTAATTCATCTCTAAGTACTGGTATTTCTTTATGCATTTCTGATAAAAATTGGTAGTACGGTGATTTATTTAATCCTGCATAATCAAAAACAAGATTAGAGAAATAAATTGGACTTACTAAACCTAAATTATCATTTGGCAAATCAAAATTTGCATACATTAACAATGGTGTTTCTGCCATAGCTAATCTTTCACTTACAGTTTCTTCATTCTCTATATATCCTGCTTCTTTATAAATAGACTTATTAGTACCTAACAAAGGCAAATGGTCTCCGAAGAAAACTACTAAAGTAGGTCTTTCTAAATCGTCAAGCTGCTCTATTAAATATTGCAACGCTTCATCCGACAGTCTTACACCTTCTGTATATGCTTCTAATTCGGCTTCCGATTCCTCTTCTGTTAATCCACTAATCTCTATTTTATTTTCACCAAACATATTTGGCCTATATGGAAAATGATTTTGCATCGTCACCGCATGAATAAACGTAGGCTGTTTTCTCTTATTTAATTCATCTATTATTTCTTTACTCATAGATAAATCACCAATATTGTCTCCAACTACTTCTTTATTTTCCATCGTGTCTTCTGCATTAAAATTATCAAATCCCAATGTTTTATATACATCTTCACGTTTATAAAACGATCGATTAAAAGAGTGAATTGCACTTGCATAGTACCCTTGTTTTTTCAATTCACTTGCAATAGATGGAACTTCTTTCTGACTTGGAATGGCCTGTTGATATGGTATAGAACCCGGCATCAAGAGACTCATCGAGTAACTCGTTAATGCTTCAAATTCTGTATTCGCTGTATTTCCTCCAAATGTAGGGGATATCGTTTGTCCCCCTGGAAAATTCTCCATATAATGATGTAAATTCGGCACTGGATCTTCGCTAAATGAAAGGTTCGTTAATTTTGTCGGATCCCAAAAAGCTTCACTCATAATAAATACAATATTCGGCTTCTCTACTTTTTTTGGTGCACTTATATTACCACTATATTGTTTCTCTATATTCTTTGCAATTTGCTGCATATTTTCCTTTGAATATTCCTCAGGCTCTTGGATGACTGTCGTATCTAAGTTACTTATAAATCCTAAAACAAAACCATTCACATTATAATTTGCAGCTTGATTCCACGCACGAATGTCTACCCCACCTTTTTGGAATAAATTATTCATAAAGGTATTAGGATAATTACTATATGCATACACCATAAACGCAGATCCACATACTAAAATAATCCTTATAATAATATGAGATTTTACAACTGGAATGTACTTTCGTATATACATAACTACACATATAAGCAACCCAATACCAACTATTACGAGAAACATATTCCAAAAACTAAAGGATTCCATAACCATCGGTATAACGGAATCCACATGAGCGATCTGTGTGAAATCAGACGGATAGAATGGATCTCCTCTAAACATGATCTTAAAATAGTTCACCATCCCAAAAACAAGTAAGACTACACTAGTTATCGTTGTACTTAAGAAAATTCTTCCAAGCAAACTATACACAAAAATATATACCATATAAATAAACAATAGACTTAACATATACTGTCCATGTTGTAAATAAACCCACGTATTTACTGATAGAAGATTCATATTTTCCTGTATCATGATATACATCCAGTTCATTGTATGTGCGATTAAAAATAATACGATATGAACTCGAATAACTGGCCTAAGCCTATGGCTAATGCCTTTATTTAAATGAATGACGTATAATAGTACGCCCCACAAAAGAATAATAAGTATACTGAGTTGCATTTTCCCGTCAAAAAATTCTTTAGTTTTCTCGAATCCGAAAGAACTGAGTACTACAAAAAACAACGTCTCTAAACAAATTGCCCACATTCCACTAAGAATGATTGAAATTAATAGGTTATTTTTCGGTTGCTGAGCCGAGAAACTCAAATGAAATTCATCTCTTCTTCGTTGCTGTGTTAAAACATTAAAACGCAATTTATTCCCTCTTTCCTTTACCCCTTGCCTCGCATCAGCAAACATACTGTCCTATACAAAATAACATATTTGTATGCATTTAGTCTCCCAATGTGTTTATATTGTACACATGTATCCTTAATTTCCCCTTAAAAATAACAATTCTTCATCTCCATATTCTAGCAATGTAACTATACTTCATCAAAATATTACTATAAGAAAAGAACCCGTCAACACTGACAGGTTCTTTTCATTCTAACAGACATTCGCACATTCATTATATAAGAGAATACATCCATACTTTCCATATGATACATACGAGTACCATAAATACAAAATCAAAAAAATCTAATCTCGGACCCTTTTTCATGTGCATATCTAACCAAATATGAATCCATTTCATTTCTTTGTATTTATGAATATTTTTCTTTGCAAATCGGTAAATGAGCACTTGCATGATGAAAAATCCGACTACAAAAATGAACAATAGAATGAGAAAATCAATCACGAAATTCCTTCCTATTTTTGCAGCGCTTTTTCTACGATATGGTTCTTCAAAACCCATTCTTCAAACTGTGCACTTCCAAATTCCCAGCTTAAATCACGAGCATGTACAGAAAAAACGTAATAACCGGCGTATTCGTCCATAAACCTACCTGTCTCTACCTCATTTTTCTGAATACCATATACTCCGAAATTAAAATACACATCCCATACGTCTTCATGCTTTCTCTTGTAAGCAATCGATTCCATATCACATTCAGTTCCGAAATAATCAAGATGTAAATGAACGCTATCATCATATTCGTATTCCATTTTATCACCCCTTATATGTGTACTTCTTTATCACCCAAAAAATTCCTGCTATCTATCCTCACATATGGGCACTTACCTACATATCATGCTTGTAGATTGATTTCTAGGAGGTGCCATATAGTGAAAAAATTAATGGCTGTGTTTTGCATCATGTTACTAACTTTTTTCACATTCGCTGCTTGTAGTAGCACAAAAGAAAATAAGAAAGAACAAACTCAAAACATTCGCATCGGCGAAGTTACCCATTCTCTCTTCTATGCCCCGTTATATGTCGGGATTGAAAAAGGATTTTTTAAAGATGAAGGATTAAATATTGATTTACAAACAACAGCTGGCGGAGATAAAACGATGACTACCCTATTATCTGGCGGTATTGATGTTGCTCTTGTCGGTTCTGAAACATCTATTTACGTTCATCAACAAGGAGCAAAAGATCCTGTTATTAACTTCGCACAACTTACACAAACAGATGGTACATTTTTAGTTTCCCGTAAAAAATTAGACTCTTTTAATTGGAATGACGTAAAAGGCGTTACGTTTTTAGGACAGCGTAAAGGCGGCATGCCGCAAATGGTTGGAGAATATGTTTTAAAGAAAAATGGCATTGATCCTCACAAAGATACGAACTTAATTCAAAATATCGAATTTGCTAATATTGCAAATGCCTTTGCATCTGGTACAGGAGAATTTGTACAGCTCTTTGAACCGACTGCAAGTATATTTGAAAAAGAAGGAAAAGGTTATATTGTCGCGTCTTTCGGAGCTGAATCTGGCACTGTTCCGTATACAACGTTCATGGCAAAAGAAAGTTTCTTAAAGAAAGATAAAGCTGCTGCTGAAAAATTCACACGCGCACTATATAAAGCGCAGCAATGGGTTGATACACATAGTCCAGAAGAAATCGCTGATGCCGTTTCTCCGCTATTTAAAGACACTTCCAAAGACATTTCAGTAAAAGTGATTGAACGTTATAAAAAACAACATTCTTATGCGACAAATCCGCTATTAGATGCTGAAGAATGGAAACAGCTTCAAACCATTATGAAAGAAGCTGGTGAATTACAAAAAGAAGTCCCACATGAAGCGCTCGTCAATACAAAAATTGCCGAAAGCGTTATTAAGAAATAGAGGCGAAGTGTATGAGCTTTTTACAAATACGTAACGTTTCTCACTGCTTTTTTGCAAAAAAAAATGCCAAACTAATTCTTGAAGATATGAGTTTGCAAGTGGAAGAAGGAGAATTTATTTCAATCCTTGGTCCGAGTGGTTGCGGAAAAACAACACTCCTTTCCATCATCGCAGGGCTACTTGATCCAATAGAAGGTATCGTATTTTTAGATGGTGAACCAATCACAACGAAAACTTCATCAATGGGCTATATGCTCCAGCAAGATTACTTGTTTCCTTGGAAAACAATTGAAGAAAATATTATGCTCGGGCTTCATGTTCGAAAGGTTTATGACGAATATACGAAAGAACACGCATTAAAACTTTTAAAACAAGTCGGCCTGCATGATATAGAGAGGCAATATCCTCGTGAACTATCCGGTGGTATGCGTCAACGTGCAGCACTCGTTCGAACGTTAGCGACCGATCCGAAAATATTATTGCTGGATGAACCATTTTCCGCCCTCGATTATCAAACAAAGTTGAAACTAGAGGATCTCGTCTTCACATTACTACGTAATTATAAGAAAACATCACTACTTGTGACACATGATATTGAAGAAGCAATCGCGATGAGTGATCGTATTTATTTACTTCAAGCGAACCCTGGAAAAATTGCAAAAACGTTCATCGTCCCAGAAAGTATTCGTTCCCTATCGCCGTTAGAAGCACGCCACCACCATGACTTCCCACTCCTCTTCCAAGAAATATGGAAGGAGTTGGAACGCCTTGGATAATATAAAACAACTACATGAACAGTTTCGAAAAAAAGAACGACAGCACGCATGGTTAGCACGTTCTTTACAACTTTTACTGCTCATCCTCTTTTTTGCACTATGGGAAATAGCTAGTAAAAAAGAGTGGATTGATCCTTTACTCTTTAGCTCTCCTTCGAGCATTTGGGATCTCTTCTTAACGAAATGGATTGACGGTTCACTTTGGATTCACATATGGACGACATTACTTGAAACCGGAGTAGGTTTTATTCTCGGAACTGTACTCGGAGCGATTATCGCTACTTTCCTTTGGTGGATACCACTTCTCGCTCGCGTGCTTGATCCTTATCTCGTCGTCCTAAATGCAATGCCAAAAGTTGCACTCGGTCCGATCATCATTGTTATTTTCGGTCCAAACATTTCATCTTCTATCGCAATGGGCGTGATCATTTCCATCATCATTACCATTCTCGTTATTTACAGCGCATTTCAAGAAGTAGATTCCAACTATATAAAGGTCATGGACACATTTGGCGCAAATAAATGGCAATGCTATAAGCACGTTATTCTCCCTTCATCCTTCCCAGCAATTATTTCAACACTAAAAGTGAACGTTGGATTATCATGGGTCGGTGTTATTTTCGGTGAGCTGCTCGTTTCTAAACAAGGGCTTGGCTATTTAATTAGCTATGGATTCCAAGTCTTTAACTTCACACTCGTCTTACTGAGTGTACTACTCACATGTGTTCTCGCAACACTTATGTATGTGTTTGTAGAGGCATGTGAAAAACTTCTAATTGGAAAACGAAAAAGAAGCTGACTTAGAACGATACGCTAGAGTCAGCTTCTTTCTTTTACCTTTTATCACACATCTTTGTTTCATTTGTAACGTTTCCATCCGCAACCGTAACTGTATGGAAACAATCTTTCACACGTACTGTAACGACATTATCTTTTCGATCTATCACATGATAATCATTAAACTTTTTATCCAATGCACTACGAATTTGCTCCCCTTCAAAAATCGGAAAACCGTGAGACATTACCCAAATGAGACCAGCAACAGCAAGAATCGTTTTCATACGTTTCATTACCTCCTCGAGAGTAAACTTATAGTCCCTACAACACGCGCATTATATTTGTGTCTAATTTGTGACGTTTTTATACTAATTCTATTTTAAAGCATCAGTTCCTTCTTCTTTTTGTAAAAAGACAGAATTTTCAATTTTATCAACATAAAAAAACGCAGAGAACTAAATGTCCTCGCGTTTTCGTTTAATCGTTCAAAAATATATGAACATATACCCCGTATTAATCCCCACTTTGTTGTTCTATCGTTTTCGAAACATCATATAACCCTGATAACACTTCTGCACGCATTTTTACAAGCTCTGGGAATTGATAGAAGAACGCAATTTTTTTATATTTTAATTCTGATCCTTCTTTCACCTTTTTTGAATCTTGTAATATGAACGCTGTAAATGTATCTGCAATATCCTCTGCTACATTTGTTGTTCCGTATTCAGATACAAACTCGTCCTGTTTCTCCTTGAAAAACTGCATTTGAGCTTCTTCACTTTCTTCCACTTGCTTTTCTGTCCACTCTTGCTCAATTGGTTTCCAGAAAGAATTATGGAATTGATTAATATAAGAACTCTCCTTCGCACACCCTTCTTGTAAGAAAAGAGACTTACATTTATTTTGATATGATGAAATATCTTTATCTTCTTCAAAATCCTTTAAGTATTGTTCATTCACTGGTATTTGTTTATGTCCGAGCGTCAATACGTGCGCGGTCTCATGAATTAATGTTTTCATCACTTCATCGATATTTACCGCAGAATCAAGCGTATCTAAACTAAGAGTCCACTCTTTCGGATACTCCATACTTGGCATAACATGAGCCACGATTCCATCGTATCCATCTGTTACCATGTCAAACTCTTTTATGTCAGTGCGATACTGAGCTGGAATAAGAGTACTGTACATCTCCCATAACGATTCATGGTACCCTCTATCTTGACGTTGTTGTAGTACCTCTTCTTTCGCTTCCTTATCTTCAGCGAATGCTTTATTTAAACGTTTCCGTTCTATTTTTTCAAAATAAGGATCTACAATTGCGTCTCCATCAATATAATAAGAAGCTAAAAAGAAATAACTTTCATCATCGTCTTTTTTCTGCTCTGCTTTTTTCATATCATTACTTGTAGTATGTTGTTCCGTTACATCCTCTTCTGGTACTTCAAGTTCTGAAAGTCCATCTATCTTTTTATATACTTTTTGGAGCGCTTTATCGCCTATTTCTGTACATTCTTCTGTCGTTTCACACACATCTTTCTTCTCTCTTTTCGAAGTTTGCTCCGACATATCACATCCAGCGACTAAACCAATTGAAATTATAAAACAAACTAATTTTCCATACAGTTCTTTCATTTGAACCTCCATCGTTACAGTCTACAAAAATATGATAATCATTTTTTAACAAGTATGCGATAATTATTTATAAAAACTTTGAGGAGGTTACATATGATTCGTGCGGTGCTATTTGATTTAGATGGGACACTATTAGATCGTCATCAATCTTTAGAGCAATTTATTTATGACCAATACAATCGCTTTTCCCTTCATTTTATGAACATTGAACAATCTGAATATTGTTCTCGTTTTCTTGAACTCGACAATAATGGCTACACGTGGAAGGATAAAGTATATGCTACTCTCCTTTCCGAATACGGCATTACCACTTTAACACAAGAGCAACTGCTACATGACTACACTACAAACTTTCAACATCACTGTATTCCTTTCTCAAACATGCATGAATTACTTCATCGACTAACTCAGCAAAATATAAAAATCGGTATTATTACAAACGGATTTACTGATTTTCAAATGAACAACCTTCGTGCCTTAAACATACATACGTATACAAATACACTTCTCATTTCAGAGGCTGAAGGAATTAAAAAACCACATCCTGAAATTTTCGAACGAGCTTTACAAAAGCTAAATGTGAAAGCAGAAGAATGTATTTACGTTGGAGATCATCCAGAGAACGATGTAATGGGCGCTGAACAAGTAGGAATTCTTGGCGTTTGGAAAAAAGATTCTTTTTGGGGTAATTTTGAACATTCACGTATGGTGGATGATTTACTGGAGGTTCTTTCGTTTTTAGAGGCAGAGATTAAAACAAGACAATAGTAAAAGGAGGCTTCATTTCCCGAACGCCTCCGATATAACGAAACCCTATTAAATGTAATGCTTCATGAATACAAAAAAAGAAACCGGCTACTTTACTTCGTAAAACAGCCGATTTCTTCTATATGTTTCATCGTGCGCGCCAGTACATCGTCGCGCATTATAAAGCTAAATTTTCTATCCGTTTTAATGTTATCAGGAATGTCTGTTAATAAAACAGATCCTTTCGTTTCTTCGTAATGCGTATGTGCTTCTACCGCACTAATTGTTGCAAAATAAATGTTTTTAATGATTATTTTGTCTTTTCCAGATACTTTGTATTGTCCTAAGTAAGTTAAATCAGAAACTATGCCGCCGGTTTCTTCATGAACTTCTCGAACCGCCGCTTCTTCCGGTGTTTCCCCTAGTTCTACCTTACCACCTGGAAATTCAAGACCGCGACGTAAATGATGCGTTAATAACCATTGATCCCCGTACCGGCATACAACCCAAACATGCTTTGGCTCAGGAGAAAATGGATAACGTTCAAACGATAATTGTACAGTATTGTGGTAATAATCTTTAAATTTGTACATGCCATTACTCCCCTATTGATGGTTACAAGTTTTTCCTACCACAAATTGTAGCATATTCTCGCTTTTCTGCATAATATTATCCAATTATAATCCATTGATTATTCCCATTTGCGCGACTAATTCTTTCGTCTCATGATTTCCTAAATCGTAAATCATTTTATATGCTTTTTGTAGTTGTTCATCGTATCGGTCATTATTTGAATTGTGATGATACTCAACAAACGGAACGTGGGAGCGTACAAATGAACCTAAATCCTCTACATATGCTTGATCGAAGTACTCCCTTAACTTTGTAATCTCCTCGTCATTTGCATAAATTTCAAAATTATACGTGTCTGCCGTCTTTACTTGTGAAATTTGACCATTTCCAACTGATATATAATATGTTTTTTTATTCTCCATGTAACACCCTTCTTTCATCCTTTTAATTTCTATTGTTTTCATCAATTACAAAATTATGTAAAATAAAGAAAAGGAGGGGTTTCATGTTCAAAATATTAATTATCGGTATTATAATCGTCCTAATCGTACTAGTACTCTCCGTCATGACGATTAATAAAGGGTATGCTTACAAACATTCCGTTGATAAACCAGAAGATAATCCTTATACAAAAAAGAATAAGGAGAATTCATAATACGCTTCGTGTACTTCGCATCATAATCGCACTCACTGTCATAATTATGTCGGCAATCGGGCTCTATACAGGTCAAAATAATTTTCTACCACTTTCACAATTTCTATTAGGAGCTTTAATGTTTCTCATTGCAATTGAACAAATAAAAAAGAAAGATTCAGGAACCGGATTTATTTGTATTATTGCTGGTGCTTTCATTTGGCTTGTTCTCATCATTACCTATATAAAATAAAAGGAGGGTCTTGATGTTAAAAGGAGTACGAATTACTTTTTCACTTATCGCTTTATCTATAGCAATTTATAGTTTTATCAGCGACAACAGAAATATTATGCCCTATATGTTCCTCCCTTTAGGATTGATGGCCTTCACTATAGGTATAGAAGAGATAAAGAAAAATAGAAATTCTAGTGGCACACTTGCTTTTCTCGCTGGTGCTGGTGCTTTATTTCTTAGTTTGTCAGAACTATTCCGGTAAATAATCTATTTAAAGGCGGTTATACAATGCTAACTGGATTACGGATTTTTTTAGCACTTCTCATGCTTCTCATACTCTTTCTGGGCACTTATTCTCTTATTACCGATAATTTGACACTTCTCCCATACGTACAATTTATTCTCAGTTGTTCCTTTATTCTTCTAGGAATGAATGAACTGAAATCCGGACGAAAATCAATGAGTATTCCGTTTTTTTTCGTTTCTATTCTTATGTTCTTCGTTCTCATATCAAACTACTTTCGCTACGTATAGAATGAAATTTTGGGCAATTTAGCATTTACAAGCACGTAATAAAATAAAGGATAATTTTGAAAAAAGGGGAGATTTGTATGCTAAAAACATTTCGCATTATATCTGCTCTTATCGTCATCTCTCTCGCTCTATATGGAACATTTACAAAACCTCTTGTTACAATGCCCTATATGCTTATCGCCTTATCAATTATGGCCTTTCTCATAAGCGCAGAAGAAAAACAGAAACAAAAGAAAGTAAATAGTACACTCTCCTTCTTTTCTGGCGTATTCACTTTGATCGTCGCTATTATAATTATTATCTCCAGGTAACTAACTCTTTCTATAAAAAAAGAAGAGCATGTTTGCTTTTAAACACAATAAAAAAACTGCCCTTTCACAGGCAGTTTTCCTTTTATCCAAACACTTTCTCAAGTTCATCTTTATCTTGGCTTAACCAGAAGTTCATTAAGCGTTTTGCTCCTTCTAAGTCATGAAGCTTCGCTTGGCCACATTGTGTTTCATTTGCAGCTGGAATTTCTGTAATTTGAACCGCATCTTTTAAAGTTAGTTCTAATAAATCAATGATTTCTCGAACTGTCGGTGTTCCGCTTACTACAAGATAGTATCCTGTTTGGCAGCCCATCGGTGAAATATCAATAATATCGAAATGCGGATAACGATCAATATATTTACGTAAATTAAATGCTAATAAATGTTCTAACGTATGAATAACATCTGGCTTCATTGCTTGTTTATTCGGTTGGCAAAAACGAATATCAAATTTATTTACAATACCGTCACTACCTACATTGTGAACTCCGCAATGTCTTACATAAGGCGCCTTTACAATCGTATGGTCTAATTCAAAGCTTTCTACTGATGGCATACAACATCTCTCCCGCTTTTAATTTAATTCCGTTATATCCAATATGATATAACGGAAATCGACATTAGTAAAGAATTATGTACGGTCGTGCTATAATACTTTAAGACTATGCTGAAAAGGAGACCATTATGAAACAGATTTTTATCGGTATTATACGCTTTTATCAAAAGTTCATTTCTCCGATGACACCACCAACTTGCCGCTTTTATCCAACTTGTTCTCATTACGGATTAGAAGCGTTTCAAAAACACGGTGCCCTCAAAGGATTTTGGCTTACTTGTAAGCGTATATTAAAATGTCACCCTTTCCACCCGGGAGGATTTGATCCTGTCCCAGATAAAAAGGATGACAAAGTAAATTCTTAATTGTCGTAACCATTCACAACTAAATCTAATTTTCCTGTGTCAGGGTTTATAACAAGACCGTGAACAGGTACCTCTTCCGGAAGTAACGGATGGTTGCGAAGTACTGATACGCTATGTTCTACACTTTCTTCTACACTAGAGAAGCCGCGCAGGAATTGTTCTAAATCGATTCCAGAGTAACGAAGTGTATCTAGTTTCTCCTCTGTTACACCGCGTTCTTTCATCTTCTCAATCGTACTGCTTGCTTGAATTTTTGCCATACCACAATCATGGTGACCAACTACACATACTTCTTCAGCACCAAGCTCATATACAGCAACTAAAATACTACGCATAATACTTCCGAATGGATGTGAAATAACAGCGCCTGCTACTTTAATAATTTTCACATCACCGTTACGCATGTTCATCGCTTTCGGTAATAGTTCAACAAGACGTGTATCCATACAAGAGATAATTACCATCTTCTTGTTTGGAAATTTCCCTGCTACAAACTCTTCGTATTTCTTCTCTTCAACAAACTTTTCATTGTATTGTAAAATCTCTTCTAATGACTTCATAGTAAAGAACCCTCTTTTCTCTCATTTACACTACATATATAGTGTACCAAAATATGAAAAACTCAAAAAGGATATTGTTTTATTATAAAATCAATATATTTTCAGATAACCGACATAATTCTTTCAAAATATACACACAGCTTTGTAACAAGTCTCACATACCTTACTCCTATTTTCACTATAAACTAATTGTAGATAATGTAAAAAGGAGTGAGTATTTATTATGTCCGACGTTCTGTTACTGAGTCGTTTTCAATTTGCAATTACTATTTTTTATCACTTTTTATTTGTACCTTTGACAATCGGACTTGTTATTTTAGTAGCATGTATGGAAACTCAATACGCCCGCACATTGAATCCAACATACCGCAAAATGGCAAATTTCTGGGGTAAATTATTTACAATTAACTTCGTTATGGGGATTATAACCGGGATTACGATGGAATTCCAATTTGGAACAAACTGGTCTGAGTACTCCAAATATATGGGAGATATTTTCGGATCACCTCTCGCAATCGAAGCACTTGTTGCCTTCTTCTTAGAATCTACCTTCATGGGGATATGGTTATTCGGTAAAGACAAAATTTCACCAAAGTTCCGTGCCTTCTGTATGTGGATGGTCGCACTTGGAACAAATATTTCTGCCCTTTGGATCATTACAGCGAACGGTTTCATGCAAAATCCTGTTGGCTACGTAGTACGTAACGGCCGCGCTGAATTAAATGATTTCTGGGCACTTGTTACAAATCCATATGCTTGGAATATGTTCTTCCATACTGTAATTGGTTGTTATATCGTTGGTGCTTTCTTCGTTATGGCAATTAGTGCCTATCACTTATTACGTAAAAATGAAGTGGAATTCTTCAAAAAATCATTTAAGTTTAGTTTAATGTTAGGCTTATTCGCAGCAACTGTTACACCATTTATGGGACATCAATCAGGGGTATCAGCAGCTAAATATCAACCAGCAAAAGGAGCTGCAATGGAAGCAGTTTGGGAAACTGGCAAAGGACAGGGCTTCTCAATCATTCAAATTCCTGATGTGAAAAATGAAAAGAACTTTGAATTCCTTACTATTCCAAAACTAGGAAGTTTCTTCTATACAAACTCATTTGATGGCGAAATTACTGGTTTAAAAGATATTCCAAAAGAAGATCGTCCAAACGTTAACCTCGTTTACTATAGCTTCCGCTTAATGGTTGCACTTGGTATGTTCTTTATGGCATTAACTTGGTTCGGTTTCTATTTAAACCGAAAAGGAAAACTAGAAAACTCAAAACGTTATTTAAAAATTACAATGTGGTCTGTCTTACTTCCATACATTGCGATTAATGCTGGCTGGATTGTCGCTGAAGTAGGTCGCCAACCATGGACAGTATATAAACTGATGCGTACAGCAGAGTCTGTATCACCTATATCCGTTCCACAAATTTGGTTCTCGTTAATTAGTTTAATCTTGTTCTACACTTTACTTTTAATCGCAGACGTATACTTAATGCTGAAGTTCGCGAAAAAAGGACCTGCTGCATTAGAAGAACCTGCTGAAGGAGGTGCGGCTCATGTCTCATGATACACTTGCAATCATCTGGTTCGGTTTATGGGGTGTGATTTGGACAGTTTACTTCATTCTTGACGGATATGCACTTGGTAACGGGATGATTTTCCCGTTCGTTGCGAAAGACCGACAAGAACGAAATCAATTACAAGAAGCAATTGGCCCGTTCTGGGGTGGTAATGAAGTATGGTTAATTACAGCGGGTGGCGCAACATTTGCTGCCTTCCCAATCACATATGCAAATATGTTTAGTTACCTATATACACCACTATTTTTAGTATTACTTGCACTATTCGCCCGTGCCGCTGGACTCGAATTTATGCATAAAGACGATTCACCAATTTGGCAAAAAACTTGTAAGTGGGCATTTACAATCGGTAGTTTCTTAATCGCCTTCTTATTCGGTGTTACATTCGCTAATCTATATTACGGACTAGAAATCGGAAAAAACGGTTATGAAGGAAACTTACTTAGCTTACTAAACCATTACGGTATTTTAGGCGGTCTTTTCTTCACTGCTATATTCGTCGTATCTGGTGCCCTTTGGGTTATGATTAAAACGACTGGTGAAGTATCTGATCGTGCTTATAAAATCGCACGACCATTTTCAATGGCAGCTGCTATCATTTTAGCTATCTTCTATGTAGCAACTGCAAACCGTACAAACTTATTCCAAAACTTCACGGAATATCCTGTACTATTCATTCTTCCAATACTCGCAATGTTAATGAGTGTACTCGCACTAATTATGGTGTACAAACATAAAATCGGCCTTGCATTCACATTCGTTTGCTTAACAATCGCAATGTTTATGACAACTGGCTTTGCAGGTATGTTCCCAAGAATGTTACCATCTCGTATTAACGATGCGTATAGTACAACGTTATACAACGCAGCAGGTAGTGAATTAAACCTAAAAATTATGTTCTTCGTTGCAATGGTCATGGTACCAATCGTTATCGGTTACCAACTTTGGAGCTACAGCATATTTAAAAATAAAATTCATAAAGACTCCGCTAAAGGATATCACTAAAATGAAAAAAGACACTTCGTTTTGAAGTGTCTTTTTTACGTATGATTTTCGATAAGATGTTATATTCCTAATCTAACAACTATAATACAGAAGACTCACTAACAGCTCTCATTTTGATTGTATCACGCAACATAACTATGAATGATATGCAATTTTGCATATCAAAATTATAACGTAGATTGAATTACTTGGTCATACACATCGCTATCACTTACATCTGCTGTACTAATACCACTAAATGTTCTTACATTAAATCCTGTATTCGATGATCCCGATCCATTATAAGCTTTCGTTTTTTCAATCGGCTGCACGTTATATTTATCACCTAAATTAATCGTCCCATTGCAGTTTTCAACAATAACACCTTCCACAACTGCCGGCATGTTGTCACCTACTTTCGTTTCGTTACTTTTATTTTATGAACATCGCCTACAAAAATAGCATGTGTAAATAAGAAAAAGCACTCAGGCTGAGTGCTTTTTTCAACCATTTTACTTTAAATATATCGCCTTGAATATATTTAAACATATGTATCCATATATTTAATTAAGAAAATTCAAAATCCTTTTTCTTTCATTTTCAATTATGAAATCATGTAATATAAAAGATATGTCAAATTCTTATACAAATTGAGGTGTACTATATTTATGTATTTCGGAATTATTCCTCTTATATTGTTTATTATTTTTCTTATCTCATATTTAAAAGATCCACGAAAAATAATAAACGGCTTTTTATTTAATGCCTTTTTCTGTTCATTTCTATTATTTTGCTTTATAGCCTCGTTTGCATCTGGTAATAACGCTTTACATTTTATCGTTATTATTCCCATGATAGCGCTAATTGTAATGATACCTTTTGCTATAGTCGCTTTAATGTTTGGACTATTTCTTAATGCGAGAATCTTGATGAGGCGTGAAGGAAGACGCTTCACAAATTCTTTAACTTTAATTGCTGCTTTAGGGATTTTATTCTTTATGTTACTCCCTATTATAAATCCAGCAAGTTTGTTCTCAGCGCATTTTCAATTTATTTTCGCTGCGATTTCTCTTATAACTATGTATTTCTTTGTACATTTATCTAACTTCTTAAGCGCATATTTTTTATACCAATTCAATAGACCGAGACGTAATCAAGATTTCATCATCGTTCTTGGCAGTGGCTTAATTAATGACAAAGTACCCCCTTTACTGGCAAGTCGCATTAATAAAGCTATCGACTTTTATTGGAAACAAGCTGCTGTAAATACACCACCAACGATCATTTTCTCTGGCGGGCAAGGGCCAGATGAAGGTCTTCCAGAAGCGGAAGCAATGCAAAATTACGCGATTGAAAAAGGAATTCCAATTGAACATACAGTGCAGGAAAATCGCTCTGTCAACACATATCAAAATATGTCGTTCTCCAAAGAAATTATGGATTCTTTAAAACCAGAAGGTAAGTATAGAAGTATTTTTACAACGAATAATTTCCATCTTTTCCGCGCTGGCATATATGCAAAACAAGCTGGTCTTAATAGCCAAGGAATCGGATCAAAAACAGCCTTTTATTATTGGCCTAATGCAATGATTCGCGAATATGTCGCAATCGTCGTTATGGGACGTAAGCGCCATATGAAAGTATGCGGAACGATTTTAGGCTTCGCTTTATTCCTAACAGTCATTAGTTTTTTATTTTCTTAACAACAGCCCATCCTCTTTAAGGATGGGTTTTCTTATACTCATTTCAAAAATATTTTAAAGACAATACGGTGATAATATTCCCTACATACATCCATTAAAGGAGAATTTTTTCAAATATAATGTTAAAATAAAATTTAAGTGTGAATGATGTAACACATAAGAAACTAGTTTGAAACGAGGAAAGTACATGGAAAAAACTATCAAAAACAAGCCCAATAAGCTAAAATTCGCTTCAAAATCTTTGATGATTATTATTGGGGCACTTATCACAGCGTACGGATTAGAAGCGGTATTAATTCCAAATAACGTATCCGACGGTGGTGTGACTGGTTTAAGTATCGTTAGTTCAAGATTATTTGGATTGCCATTAGGGGCTCTAATCGCAGTTATTAACATTCCTTTCGTTTGGTTAGGATATAAGCAAATCGGTAGAAGCTTTGCAATTTATTCCATTATCGGGATTGCTTCATTAGCAATAGGTACCGTTGTCATGCACGGAGTACCAACTATTATTGAAGGCGATACATTATTAGTTACAGTTGTTGGTGGTATTATTATCGGTTTTGGTATGGGACTAGCATTACGTAACGGCGGAGCATTAGATGGAATCGATATGCTAGCTGTATTGCTTTCTCGCAAATTACCTTTCGGAACGAGTGACCTTATTTTATTCTTAAACATGTTCGTATTTATTTTCGTATCAACAGTATTCGGTCTTCAAGGCGCTATCCTTTCGGCAATTGCTTACTTTATTGCTTCGAAAGTGATTCATATCGTTGAAGTTGGTTTAAGTGGTTCGAAAACATTTAAAATCATCACAAAAGAGCCTGAATTAATGGTAGAAACCATTCGCGATCGTTTAGGCCGAAGTGCAACATACAATGAAGTTTATGGCGGTTATTCAAGAGAGCAATTTAAAGAAATTTCTTGTGTAATTAACCGTCTAGAAGAAAGTAAAATGAAAGATCTTATTAATGAAATTGATCCCAATGCCTTTATTACAGTTTATGACGTAGCAGAAGTAAAAGGTGGTAATTTCAAGAAACGTGATATTCATTAATCATTATGAAAAACGAGGCTGTGCCAACATGTTGGCACAGCCTCTTCTTAGTTATTGTCAGTTTTTGTCCGTAAATCGATATTCCTTGTCGAATCGTTGATATATTTTGAGTTACGATAGATATAATTGAAAAATCGTTGATATATCGTAAGTTATGATAGATATACTCAAAAAATCGTTGATATCATCTTAATCACCCCATCTTCCCCCGCTTTTAATCCATGCGACATATTTTTGAAAGGCGGGCACTTCATGTTGAAAGCGAAGCGGAATATATAGAAAGAGAGTACATGTACATAATATCCATAGAATACCTACTACAAAGTGAAATTTCATCGTTGTACTAATAAACAAACTCAAGAATAATACGAGGAACATAATCAAACTAAATCTTTTATACATAGTCATCACAATCTCCTCCTTATGCCTTAATTGTACCAACTACAAGGAATTAATTTCCATAAAAAAAGACCGAAAAGTAAATTCCACTTCTCGGTCTCAATACTATCTTCTCTTCGTAACTTTCCCTGAACCACCAACCCTTGTTTTCGGGGGAGATGTATTCTTTGGCGGCGTTTTAATAGATGATTTCGGCTTCACATCTAATCCGCTTGAACCACCTGGTGTTTTTGTAATTTTCCCTTTGCTTCCAGTAGAAGGCGGAGGCGTGTTACTTCCTTTTTTCGTAATACTTCCTGTATCTCCTACAGAAGATTTCGAATCTACATTATCGCCTCGCTTAATGATAGACCCTTTCCCTTCCTTCGTAATTGGAGGTGGGTTTTTCTTTTCTTCTTTCGTAGGCGGTCTTTCTGGAGTAACGGGTTTATGGTTTTGTCTGTCATTATATCCGCGATAATCACCAGATGATGATTTTTTCGAACCGAATATATCGTTTAATATACTCCCCATAATATATCCTTGTAGGAATGACGGTTGGTAATTTTGACGGACAAATTCTTCATTACTTACTTCAATTAACGTATCAGATGGTTTCTCTTTATCCTTTTGAAGGTTATACATTTTATCCGAATAAACGAGAAACATTTGATTTTCGTCTTCTTTAGATGCTTGCTTCGGTTTCCTTTCGGCTATAAGTTCCTTCGCGACTTCAGGAACTGACCGATTGGCGGCCCTATACACGTAAGATTCTTGTTTACCTTCCTTTGAGACAGATTCAAGTGGATAACGATCTTGAATCGACTTTGTCTGCCCGCCTTGACAACCTGATAAGGCATAACCAGCAACAACAAGTAATGTAACGATAGCAAGTATAGGGATCACAAACGATTTAATCATGGTAAACAATCGGTTTGACATGATTACGCCCCCTTACGTTGCTCTTATAATTTGTACATCAGCAGGAATGATTGCTTCTCCCTCATACATCATTGTGCGGCCATTTTGCCATTCAATACGTAATAATTTGCGATTATCGGATTGGAATTCCCATACGTACTGTTCCTCTGAAGCAGAAAATGGTGTTTTCCCCATCACAACAACACGGCCATTATATTGCTCTTCCATATGGTACTCGATATCATCCATTTCAATTGTCGTTGGAATTTCCTCAATTGAATCTAAACGACCGTCAATTGGTGTATATAATTTATAATACGTATTTTCACGATCTTCAATTTTTAAATAACGAATATCTTTCCCGTCCTGCAACGTTAAAACAATTTCCTTGCGAGAATGCATACTCGTTTTCCCAGTTAACTCATACATGACTAACGAAACTTCAATCATATCGCCAGGAGCTAACGTTAAAAGACTCTTTTCTGGTTTCGGCGGCTCTGGACTTTTCATTATATTTTTAATACGTTTAAATAAACTCATGATCTACCCCTCCTTTTCTCTTTATAAACAAGCACCTAAAATAAGTGCCCCAACGATATGTAATGATCCGGCTAACATCGCGTGTGCAACGCTACCTTCTTTCGTACCTTCTTCTAAATCAAGACCAGACATTTTCTTTAATACGAATTCGATAAACATTTCCACAACTAATAAAATAACGAAAGAAACTGCTGAAGCAAGAAGTGCTTGCCATAAGTCATTTGCCTTCGTTATCGATTGAGATAAAATGTACCCTTGCGCGAATAATTTCATCACGAAACGAGTAGCTACAGCGGTATTCCCATTTTTTATTTCTTTTAAATCATTGTATTTTGTAAAAATCGAATCAACCCACATAATTGCAAATAAAAGTGCTGCACTCGCTCCAGTCCATACAAGCATGGCTACTACATTCATCCACGTCATTACAAAACCTCCTCTAAAAAAGTAATAGAAAACCGACATGAATTCTCTTCAGACATGTCGGTTTCTTTGTCTATTCTATATTATTTCTCGTACTGCTTCATAATACGAGCTAATTCATCGTCAACAGCAGAATTTTTGTTTAAGCTTGCGAATTCATCATCTAATGATTTTTCTTTCTTATAAACTTCACCGCTTGCTTCTGCTTCAGCCTCTAATTGAAGAGCTTTCTCTTCCATACGGCTTAAACCAGCTTTTGCTGAATTTGAATCAAATCCAGACATCGCCTGATTAATATTCTTTTGAGCTTTCGCTGCATTTACACGTGCTACAAGTGTTTCACGTTTATTTTTCAGCTCTGTTAATTGCTTGCGCATTTCCTCTAGCTTCGCACGAAGATTATCAGCAGCAGCTTTGTTTTGCTCATAGCTTGCTTTATACTCATTCATCTTTTGCTCTGCATTTTGTTTTTCTTCTAGTGCACGGCGCGCAAGATCAAGATTGCTTGCTTGAACAGCCATATGAGCTTGCTCTTCACGTTTTTTCACAAGTGCTTCTTGCTCTTCGAATAATAATTTGAATTTTTTCTCAAGTGCGATTTGAGCTGCTACACTTTTCTCAGCTTCTTGTACATCCGCTTGCATATCTCGTAAATATTGATCCGTCATCTTAACTGGATCCTCAGCTTTTTCAATTAATGAATACACATTCGACATTGTTAAATCTCTTAATCGCTTAAATACAGACATCCAAATTCCTCCTATGATATACCTCATATTTCAAATTCACTACTGGGAAAAATCAAAATTCTCCCTTTACAGTAAGAATATTCATTTTTATAACCTATGTGTTCATTATAACAAAACTAAGATGTCCTTACATGTTATTTCCAAAATACCTCCAATATAATATGACATTCTAGATACAATATTGTATTCCTAATATATCCTCATTATTTCTCTGTGAAATTAACTTACTTTAGTGAAAGCTAACTCGATAGTTACGTTTCCGTATTTCTTATACACTAATTCCAGAAGCAACAAACAAGCTTCTCAACTTGTAAAAATTAAAAAGTAAAACAAAAAAGCTTTGCGAAATTCGCAAAGCTTTTTTTTATTTATGAGCAATTTGCTCCATATCCGGACTACAAGTTTGTGACTGACATGATTTATTTAAAGAACATGCTGCGCATTTTCCTTTTTTACTTCTCTTTACAAAATTCACTAGCGTATATGTTGCATAACCAAAAATGATAGCTCCAATTATAATATTGACCATCACCTTAATACATCTCCTTCTAGAATCCGAGTAAGGACCCAACTTGGTATATAATAAACGTTAATACATAAGCAACAACTAATGGATAAACGACAGAGAAAATTGTCCATTTCACCGATCCTGTTTCGCGTCTAATAACAGCTACTGTCGCTAAGCACGGAACATATAATAAAACAAAGAACATAAATGCGTACGCTGATAAAGCAGTATAATGTGCCCCCATTACATTTCCTAGCACATCTTCTTTAACCGCATAAATAATCGCCATCGTTGAAACGACAACTTCTTTTGCCAAAAATCCTGTTAAAAGGGATGCCCCAGCTTGCCACGTTCCAAAGCCGAGCGGTGCGAATAGTGGCGCGATAAAACCACCAATCATCGCTAAGAAACTGTCTCCCATATCAACACCAAATCCTGATGGACCTGCATAGTTTAATAACCAAATGACAACAGAACCACCGAAGATGAATGTACCTGCTTTACGAACAAATCCTTTACCTTTCTCCCACGTGCTCAGCCATAACGTTTTCGCTTGCGGCACACGGTAAGGAGGTAATTCAATTACGAAAATAGATTTTTCCGCTTTTAAAATAGTAAGAGACATAATTTTTGTAACGAGTAATGCAAGAACAATACCTGCAACATATAAAGAAAACACAACAGTCGCCTGACTATGAGGGAAGAACACTCCCGCAAATAATGCATATACAGGTAAACGTGCTGAACAAGACATAAACGGTGTTACAAGGATTGTAAGTAAACGCTCTTTTTCCTGTTCAATCGTTCTCGCTGCCATAATACCTGGCACATTACATCCAAAACCAATAATCATTGGAATGAATGCTTTCCCGTTCAAGCCAAAGTACTCCATAATACGGTCCATAACAACTGCAATGCGCGCCATATATCCTGAGTCTTCTAATAATGAAATGAAAAAGAATAGTGCAAAGATTTGTGGCACGAATACTAATACTGCACCAACACCGGCAATAATACCTTCTGTAACGAGCGCTTGAATAAAATCAGAAGCTCCAACAGTTGTGAGTCCAGCTGTTACCCAATCTGTAAGCTGCCCACCAAAAAAACCATCTAACATATCAGATAACGGTGTCCCAATCCACGTAAACGTAACCTGAAAAATAAAAAACATAACTGCTAAAAAGATTGGAAGTCCTAAAATTTTATGTGTAATTAACCTATCAATTTTTTCCGAAAAAGGAATTTTCCCTTCTTTCTCATGCTTCATAACATTTGTTTTTAACTTTTCAATATACGCTTCACGAGTCTTGTAAATATGCTCCTCCAACGTACAATCAAGTTTTCCTTCTAAGCGAGATCGAACGGCTACAAGTTCCTTATAAATTGGCAGTGCTTTCATTTCTTTTTCTACTACTTCGTTATTGCTTAGAAATTGAAGGGCTAACCATCTTGGATGCTCATAATTTGCTGTCTCTAAAAGAGAAATTACCTCGCCGATCCCCTCATCCATTTGTACACCATATGAAATAATGAATGGCTTTTTCTCTTTTTGTTTCTCTTCATGAAGAGTAGTAAGTAATTCTTCACAGCCTTTTCCGGTTCTTGCGATGACAGGGACGACTGTTACACCTAATATTTCTGATAATCGTTTTACATCAATAACAATTCCTCTTTGCTTTGCCACATCAACCATATTTAAACCAATTGAAACTGGCTTACCAAATTCAAGTAATTGCAACGTTAAATGCATATTTCGCTCAAATTGCGAAGAATCCACTATATTTAACATATGATGAAATTCGTCTGTTAGTAGAAAGTTTGTAACGACACCTTCATCACGTGAAACTGGATTTAAATCATAAACGCCTGGTAAATCAATTAATGTTCCTTGCTTATCTTTTAATTTACCAACCTTTTTTTCTACTGTTACACCGCTCCAGTTTCCTACATACTCATAAGAACCAGTAAGTGCATTAAATAATGATGTTTTCCCTGTATTCGGATTTCCTAGCAAAGCAACCTTATTCACGCTAATTCCACCTTTATCATTTTCGCGTCACAATGACGAATACTAATTAACTGTCCGCGACACTCCAATGTACAAGGACCTTTAAACATCGCTTTCTGTTTTATGCGAAGCTCGCTTCCTTCCGCAAGGCCGAAAGCAGCTAGTCTTCTCTTTAATAAATGATCTAACGACTGAATACTTTTTACTAACACTTTCTCACCAATTTTAATATCTACTAAGCTCATAACCTTCCCCCTCAGAAGAGAATGATAATTATTTTCAAACAATTATATCATACTCTATTTCACTTGGACTATATCTTTTTGCTTCATATTTATTAACATTTCAATACAATTATATTTCACTTATTGTCATACAAGCTTCATTTGCCATTCTCATCCATTTCGCTTACAATAAACAATAGCAAATAAAGAATCTCGTTATCACAGGGGGAGCCTTACCGCTGAGAGGGAACATTTTCGTTCCGACCCTTTGAACCTGTTAGTTAATGCTAACGCAGGGATTGTGCAAACGTCCGAAATACATACCTCTTTTTTATTTACGTATTTCGTATCCTCCTATGATAATGTTCTTTTTTGTGCAACTTGGATTTAGGGGGAGACAACATGCGTAACACCAATTTACAAGCGATGATCGAATCTGCTATTCTTGCAGCCTTCGCCATGATTATCGACATTTTACCATTATCACTTAAACTTCCAACAGGTGGTTCCATTTCATTTGCAATGATTCCTATTTTTATTATCGCATACCGCTGGGGCTTCAAAATGGCTTTCTTAGGAGGCTTAATTTGGGGACTATTACAAATTGTTGTAGGTGATGCTTACATTTTAACACCTATTCAAGCATTCATTGAGTACTTCATTGCCTTTGCCTTTATCGGATTTGCTGGACTCTTTTATAAGCAAATTCAGCAGAGCTTAATTAACGGTGAAAGAAAGAAAACAATTTCCTATATTATCCTTGCTACATTTATCGGTAGTCTAGCTCGCTACTTCTGTCACTTTATCGCCGGTATTATTTTCTGGGGGCAATATGCACCGAAAGGTCAATCAGCTGTGCTATATTCATTAATTGTAAACGGCAGTACTATGATCGGTTCTTTCATACTATGTACTGTATTACTAATTCTTTTATTTACAACTTCACCACGCTTATTCAAAAGCATCGGTGCTTATCAACTAAATTCAAACAAAAAGAGCGCTTAATTAGCGCTCTTTTTTCATATCGTAATATCAATTAAAAATACAATAAATGCACAAAAGAAAATAAATACGATCACACCTAGTAAATTGCTATTCACGGCTAATCTACTCCTTACATAACCTCATTTTCTATTCAAAGTATACTGTTTAAAAATAAAGATTAGGTAAAGATAATATGAAATTAAATTAAAAAAGCGTAACATATATTGTCTACGCTTTTTTCGGTAAATAAAAATAAAATAATACACCATCTTCTGTATTCTTTACCCCATATTCAGCATCGTGCAATTCTAAAATATTCTTTGAAATTGCAAGCCCAAGCCCCGTTCCACCTTGCGAACGCTGACGAGCTGCATCCACACGGTAAAAACGATTCCAAATCTTATCTAATTGCTCTTCTTCGATGTGAGTACCTTTATTTTCAATACACACTTTTATACGATCCTCTTGCTCTATTGTAGAAATAATAATGTCCTCTTTATTTGGTGTATATCGTATTGCATTCGTAATAAAGTTCACGATGACTTGTTCAATCCGATTTTGATTTGCAATCACTTCAAATGAACGTATATTTTTATGAACACGCAGTTCTTTTTTCTCTATTTCCACAGAAAGATGTTCACATATATCTTCAATTACTGTATCAATATAAAATGAATCCTTTTTCATTTTATATGTACCTGACTCAAATTTAGCTAACTCAAGCATATCCAAAATTAACATATCCATTTTGTCTACTTCTCGTTCCATCGCTTGAAAATAGTACTCTTTTTTATGTTCAGCTACCCCATCTTTTAAAATAGAAATACAGCTTTTCATAATACTTAGCGGTGTTTTTAATTCATGTGAAACACCAGAAATAAATTCTTTCCGCGTCTTTTCTAGCTTTCTTTCCTTTTCAATATCTTGTTCCAGCTGTCCAATATGCGAATGGAGTTTATTCGATAGCACATTAATATTTTTCGATAAATCCCCAATTTCATCTTTTGAAGTAATCGGTATTTTTTCTGTGAAATCTAGATGAGCTATTTTTTTCGTTGTATCATTTATTTTTAATAACGGTTTGGCAATTTGTTTTGAGTAATAGAACGAAGCTAGGAAAATGAGAATGACTACAAATGCAATGATGTAGATGTAATAATCTTGCACCATTTGTACAGCTTCATCGACTGGTTGCAAAGATGCCATTGCATATATATGTCACTGATCCGTCTTTTTCTTTTATCGGTTTCATTAATAATTTATATTTTATATCATTTTTTTCATAATCCATTGTTTGTGTTGAATATTGTATTTTATTACTCTCTTTTAGTAATAAATCCGTTTGAAATTCCTTTATACTATCCAAAAATAAAGTGTTTTTATAAATTGGATTTACGAGGCCTTTTACATCAGGAAACTGTACTTTCGTAACACGCCCTCCTATATAAATACCTGATTCTTGGGCAGCTTGTTCCTGAACGACCGGCTTCTTTTCCTTAGTAACTTGCTCCTCAGCTGCTTTCTTTTTCTCCTCATTTAATTTACTCATTTTCTCATTAAATGCTTTTTCTAACGGTTTATTAGATCCGCTTAAATTCTGCTTAACTAACGAGAAAGAGAATGGAATAAAACTATCTTCTTTTTTCACTCCAGAAAAATAAATTTCTTGTCCTAAAAACTGATCTACTGCTTTATTATCAATCTCCTCTATATTGATGAGGTTGTATAAGGGCATCTTGAATATTTGTTGTCCAAAGCTCTTCTGTTGCCTACGGTCTATCGTTATCTCAAAATAAAAATCCTCTGCATATTTTAAATTCCCATTCTGATCTAATGTCGTAATCCACGTATTATTTTCCCTTAAAAAATCTTGCTCCAAGTTCTGAATTTCTTCTGCATTTCCTGTATAATTTAAATAATTCTTCTCAAAGGCATTTAAATTCACTTTAATATCTTCTACTTTTCGATTCGCATAATATTGCTTGAAAAATATCGTTTGTCCAATAAATATCGTCGCTAAAATGAGCATGCATAATGCTGTTGTAAGAGTAAATAATTTGAGTACAATTCCTTTCCTCATACATTCCCCTCAAATTTATAACCTGTCCGTACTACAGTTGTAATGTACTTTGCTTTCTCTCCTAATTTATTTCGTAAATTACGAATATGGCTATTAACCGTTCGATCATCACCAACAAATTCATATCCCCAAATTCTTGAAATGAGTTGCTCCCGTGTTAAAACAATCCCTTGATTTTTCATGAAATACGCTAATATTTCAAATTCTGTATGTGTTAAATTAATGTCTGCCTTATCTACTGTAACGGTGCGTGACGGAAAATGGACGTGAATACCGTGAATTGATAGCGTATCATCTTCATTCTCTAAAAGTTGCTTTGTTACTTTTCTACTTTCTAACAATCGTTTCGCTCTTGCTAATAAAATTGGCGGACTATACGGCTTCGTTACATAATCATCTGCTCCAAGTTCAAAACCAAGGAGCGTATCATCCTCATCAACACGTGCCGTCAGCATAATAATCGGAACCCCGGACGTCTTACGAATTCTTCGGCAAACAGACCATCCATCGAGTTCCGGTAACATAATATCTAGAATAACTAAATCAACCTCTTCTTCTTCAAATAAAACTAAAGCTTCTTTCCCATCTCTTGCTTCAAACACTACATATTGTTCATTCAAAAAATAATCTTTTAATATTTCACGCAAAATATCTTCATCTTCAACAATTAAAATGTTTTTTGACATAATTTATGTATCCCCTCCCGCTTTCAGGAACTATAATTTTATTTTGAATGACTAGCAGTTAATTTCGCCTCGATAATATATCTATCTGGTGCATCCCCTATATAATCAAATGGATAGCAAGTCGTCAGTGTTAATATTGGTTCTTCTTTTTTTATAATAACAGTACGATCATCCGCATAGGTAATCCATATTTTTTGAATTTCATATGTGTAAGTTTTATTATCATACTCTAAAATAAGGGTATCCTTTTCTTTTAACTCTCCTAAATCTGTAAATACAGTATCTCGATGCCCACTCAGTACAGTATGTCCCCCGCCAGATGGCGTTGTCGTTACATCACTAACGAACATACCCACTCCTTTTTTCAAAGTGGCGTCATTCGCTCCCCAATATATAGAAAACTTCTTCTTTATTTTCGGTATATTTAACATCGCTACCTTTTCTCCTTCTTTATGTTGTGTTTGAGAAGAAGGTACTTGGGAAGTTACAGGTTTTTCATGAGAAAGTTGATTATGTTGTATGTTTTTAAGGCTCTTTATTTCTTCTTTCGTTAATTCTTGAGCAGAGCTTTTTCCTTTATACCATTCCACAGCGTAATAGGATCCCATGAATAGCCCTATAGCCATCAATATGATACCGATATAATTGCGTAACTTCATGTTTCATCCCTCCATGCAAAAAATGGTAGGAATAACCTACCATTTTTAATATATGAAATTATCCCATTCTTTATAGGACAATATTTTATCCCGCATTAACTTTATTGCGACGATTCAAACCAAATAATGTACCTATTGCTACAAGACAGGCACTTAGTCCCATCATTGCTACATTATTTGATGCTGTGTTTGGTAATTTTTCACCTTGTACAACTGGCTTCGCTACTTCTTTTTTGACTGCATCATTTTTTTGTTGCACTTGTGCTGCTTCTTTTTTCGCTACTTCATTCTTTTGTTGCTCTTTTATCGCTGCTTCTTTTTTAGCCATATCACTTTTTTCTTGTACTTGCGCCGCTTGCTTTTTCTCTGCATCATTTTTTTGCTGTGCCTTAATTGCTTCTTCCTTTTTAGCTACATCTGACTGCACTTGCGCTGCTTCTTCCTTTGTTAGTGTTCCAGTAGAAGCACTCGCTACTGAAGAATAACCTACTGTTAAAAGTGCCATTGCACAAATTGGTAATAGTTTCTTTTTCATTTTATTTCTCTCCTCTTATACGTTTTACATCACGTCGCATCGGATGTATCACTAGAATAAACAACAGATGTAAATATAAGATGCAGATGAAATATATTTCATTTAAAGATTTCATTGTAGAAAAAGAAAAAAACATCGCAATCTATACGATGTTTTTTCGGGTGTGTGTCTCAATATTTACATGTTACTTTCGCGTGATTTAGAAGTAGAATTGGCCGGAGCGATAACTAATTGTCTCGGCTCAGTTTTCTTGAAGTGATTTTTGACGTTACACTTACTACGTTGAGCAACCCACGCTTTAATAGGATTTGTTAAAATAATTTTTTGCTCTTCGTTAGGGGTCTCTTCTTCCAATCTACAACTTTCGCTCCATTTACACCATTTCATTGTAAATTTTGAAGAAGAATGATCGTCTTCTCGATCAAACAAGTGCAAAAAATCCATTTCTCCAGCTAGCATTACGGTGTTACTAGTCGCTAAAAAAGAAAAGGTTGTCCAACGTTTCTCCATGCCCTCCTACTCCTTCTTCACATATAGAGTGCCTAAAACTTAATTTACCTAAAATATGCTTGCCTTTTACCTTACACTTATAGTTTATCCAAAACACTACTATGCAACTATCGATTTGTCTTACAACTACCTTACATTTTTGTAAGAAAAGAAAAAACCTTCATTGTATATACATGAAGGTTTCTCACTTTTTATCTATATGATCATTCATATTATCAAGTCCAGCTTCTTGTAGCTGCGACATCATACCATGGGAAATTGCGCCTAATACTAAAGTCATTCCAATTAGTGAAATGCGAATTGCAGGTACATCAATTATGTAAGCCAACAGGCCAAGAACAATTGTTAAAAGTAATGCTTTTATAAATGTTACACTTGTGTACTGTTTCTTTTTCATCATAATCACCCTTTTACGGAAGCGTTTTCTTAATGTGATTAGTATATCATCAGATGATTTTGTCGTTGTTTTTGTAGAAAAATACTATCCTCTTTGACTTTTTCTATTCTATCCTTTACAGTCGAAATGTTCACAAGTTTTACACACTGTAGGAGGATCCCAATGAATATTGAAATAAAAGACACTTTAATTTCTGAAGAACAATTACAAGCAAAAGTAAAAGAACTAGCACTTCAAATCGAACGTGACTTTGAAGGAGAAGAAATCATAGTCATCGCAGTATTAAAAGGTTCATTCGTATTTGCTGCTGATTTAATTCGTCACATTAAAAACGATGTAACAATTGATTTCATCTCTGCATCTAGCTACGGAAATCAAACCGAAACAACAGGAAAAGTGAAACTACTAAAAGATATCGATGTAAACATTACTGGAAAAAACGTAATTGTCGTAGAAGACATTATCGATTCTGGTTTAACACTTCATTTCTTAAAAGATCACTTCTTCATGCATAAACCGAAAGCATTGAAATTCTGTACGTTACTTGATAAACCCGAGCGCCGTAAAGTGGACTTAAAAGCTGAATATGTTGGCTTCCAAATTCCAGACGAATTTATCGTTGGATACGGTATCGACTGCGCAGAAAAATATCGTAACTTACCATTTATCGCTTCAGTTGTAACGGAATAATATAATAAACTTCCATCAATTATTGATGGAAGTTTATTTTCTATCACGATTCGTAAAAGACAAAGGGAGAGAATAAAAATGACAAAGACAAAATTTGAAAAAGTACTCCTCATCGTAAATCCAAAAGCAGGACAAGGCGATTTACGTGCAAACTTAACGAAAATCGTACCACCTCTTGCCGCAGCTTTTCCTGACCTACATATCCTTCATACGAAAAAACACGGTGATGCAACAAAATATTGCCAAGAGTTTGCTAGTGAAGTAGATTTAATCATCGTCTTCGGTGGTGATGGAACTGTATTTGAATGCACAAACGGCTTAGCCCCTCTTGAAACTAGACCTACACTTGCAATCATTCCAGGTGGAACTTGCAACGACTTCTCTCGCACACTCGGCGTTCCGCAAAACATTGCTGAAGCAGCAAAACTTATTACAAAAGGACATGTAAAACCAGTTGATGTCGCAAAAGCAAACGGACAACACTTCTTAAACTTCTGGGGCATTGGACTCGTCTCTGAAGTATCAAACAATATCGATGCTGAAGAAAAGGCAAAGCTTGGTAAAATCGGTTACTATTTAAGCACCATTCGAACTGTAAAAAACGCTGAAACATTCCCAGTCAAAATTACTTACGACGGACAAATATATAAAGACGAAGCCGTTCTTGTTATGGTTGGAAACGGTGAATATCTCGGGGGTATCCCATCCTTTATTCCAAATGTAAAATGCGATGACGGAACACTTGATATTTTTGTTGTTAAGTCAACAGGGATTCAAGTGTTTAAAGATTATATTGGAAAGAAACTATTTGAAGACACAAATGAAAATGATATCTTCCACGTAAAAGCGAAATCCATTCATATTGAAACAGAAGAAGAAAAAGAAGTAGATACAGATGGCGAAAGTTCACTTCATACACCTTGTCATATTGAATTGTTGCCAGGGCACTTTACGATAATTTATAATCCTGCGGTTGTGTAATCGCTATTTAGATATAACTTTAACAATTACTAAACTTCGCATTTTTCAAAAAAATATAGTATGATGAATAAATAAAAGGTTGTTAACAAAAAACGTTAACAACCTTTTTTGTTTTTTCTAAAAAACTTTTCAATTTAAAGGAGCGATCACATGTATTGGAGAAAAAATGATAAACCTGTAGAAGAACCCGAAGCAATTGCTGTGTGGGAATGCGAAGCAGACGACTGCCTTGGATGGATGCGTAAAAATTTTTCATTAGAAGAAGAGCCGAAATGTCCGTTATGTAAAGGCAATATGGAAAGCGGCGAACGCTTATTACAAAAACTATAATAAATTCTCCTCTTCATCTTTTATAAACTGAAAAATAGAGGATTCTCTTTCTCCTTATCTACAATGTGAATCGAAAGAAAATAAAATATACAAAAAAGCTTTGCGTATCCTCGCAAAGCTTTTTCAATAGCTCAAACTCATCCCTACTATCATTCTTTACTAAAAAAAACAAATTACATTTTGAACAAAAAGGAGCAGAATTCCCCCTTCGAATTTCCCCACTATATTTAGGACAATACACATACAAACCTTCTTTTCTATGTCTCTCTATCATCCCTAAAGCTACTACTCTCATCCCGACCATACTTCCTATTAAAATAATACTAAAAATTAATAACATGGATGTATCCCCCAATAAAAAAAGTAAAATATAGAAAATATCTATGTATTAATTTACTACTCCCATATCTACTATATCAATCCACGACTGCATTCTTCTTATGCATATACACATCAGAAATACTAAAAGCCACGATAATGATGCCACCAAAATATATACCATACTCAGTTGTAAGTGTTACTATCGTTTCTTAACAAAAATTGAGGAGATTTCTTAAGATTTTATGAAGAATAAAAAAAACAGCTATCGCTTATAGCGATAGCTGCTCCTCTATTACTTCGCACTCACAATCTTATAATAAGAACGAACTGTTAAGAAGTAATACCCGATATAAATGACACCGTATACTCCAATACTAATTAGGAGTGGAATCATAATTTCAAATGGTAATAAGTTTGCTAAACCTTTTAGTGCAAATAAGCTATGCAGAATTCCGATCACTAACGGGATTGCAAAGATAAAGCTTACTTGTTTTGCGATAGCTTTTTTCATTTCTTGTTTTGTTACTCCGACTTTACGAAGTACAACGTAGCGCTCACGATCTGCATTTGCTTCTGTTAATTGTTTGAAGTAAATGATAGAACCTGTTGCTAGTAAGAATACAAGTCCTAAGAACATTCCTATGAACATCATTAGTCCAGTTCCTTCAAGTCCTATATGGAAACCAGTGTAGAAGTCTCTAAATGACGGCACCATTTCTGACTCACTAGCTGGCATCACTTTCGTTAATTTTTCTGTTAATACTTTACTGTTTTTTTCATCTTTTACATCAATATTTTTTACAATACGTGTTCCAAATGCTTGCTTCGCCTGTTCATACATTTCATCTGATACGACAACAACTAATTCACCTAAATTTGTAATTGCAATATCATTTGCACCTTGAATCTTTAATTGCTTCGTTTCGTTTCCAATTTGGAATACTGCTTTGTTTCCTTTATATTGCGGGCTAAACTCATGCCCCTCGATATACGAACTGTCATATATAAATGCTTCATCAGTAGCTACATTCACTGTTTCTGCATCGATTTTTTTAGCGAGTTTGTTAAATTCAGACTGAGACATAAACTGATATTTCTCTGAAATCGTATAGTTCATATTCAGAATGAAATCAACTTTATCTCCTTCAAACTTCCCTTTTACAGGAACTGTCTCAATCTCAAATTGATCTTTTACAGGATGATCTTGCTTCTCTTCCGCAAGAATCTCGTTTACTTTCTTATCTAGTGCTGCATCTTTCTTCTCATAAGAATAACTGTACGGTGCAACTGCTTTTGATTGCGTAAATGTGTTGTAATACATCGTAACGGACGTACCAACCGCTGTTAATGTTACCGCACTTAAAATAGAAATTGTTGCAAGTGACTTTGCATTTCCTTTAATACGATATAATAACTGTGACGTCGTTACCATATTCATACCGTTATAAAACGAGGATTTATTATTTCGTGCACGTTTTAATACGAATACTGTAAAGAACATAAATAGTAAATACGTACCTAATACTGTCGCCAGCAAAATGTAAAGTGCGACTGCCATAAAGTCTGCATACTTAAGTGCCTTCACATACATTAACGCTAAGAAATAACCTGAACCGATTAAGAATACTGAAATTAGTGCCATAACTACTGATCCTTTTGGCATTGCTTCTCCTTCGCGTTCTGCGCGGAAAAGTTCAATTAACTTAAAGCGATAAATTAAACGATATCCTTGAAGTGATGTATATAAAATAATCACAAAGAAAATAATTGTTGTATCAATAATCGCACCCATCGGTACTTCAAAATGAACATTTAAGTTTAATCCCATCATACTTACTAATAACTCAAGGAATAATTTTGAAAGGACGCTACCGATCGCAATCCCGATAATTAAAGACATTAATCCCATTAACATATTTTCATAAAAAAGCATTTTACCAATTTGTCTTTTCCGAATACCTAGTAAAGAATATAATCCAACTTCTTTTTTACGTTTACGTGTAAAGAATCCGTTCGAATATATAATGAACACTGCTACGAAGATGATAAGCATCACACTGGAAACTTGAAACGCACCGCTAATCTTTTTAGAGGCTTCCGCTGCTTTTTCCATTTGTGAATTGTATTGCAGTGCTTTAAATGTAAAGTAAATTACGATACTAAAAATCATAGATGCAAAATATACAAAGTAGTCTTTAAAGTTCCGCTGTATGTTGCGGAGGGCAATGCTAGATAAGGTCATCAGCCATACCTCCAGAAATAGAAGACATTACGTCAACGACTTGTTGGAAGAACTGTTTACGTGTTAATTCACCGCGGTGCAATTCTTTATATAACTCACCATCTTTAATGAAAATAACTCGTTTACAATAACTTGCCGCAAATGCATCGTGCGTTACCATTAAAATTGTTGAGTTATCATATTCATTTAACGACTTCATACTTTCAAGTAAATCTGTTGCAGATTTAGAATCAAGTGCTCCAGTTGGCTCGTCCCCAAAAATCATACTTGGATTTGTAACGATTGCACGTGATGCCGCGCAGCGCTGCTTCTGTCCACCAGATACTTGGTATGGGAACTGACTTAAAATATGATCAATACCGAATTTCTTTGAGATTTCAAGAACGCGGCGATCAATCTCATTTGCCTTTACCTTTGATAACGCAAGAGGTAAAGCAATATTCTCTTTCACCGTTAACGTATCTAATAAGTTATAATCTTGGAAAATGAAACCTAAATGATCGCGGCGGAACAACGCTAACTTATCATCATTCATCTTCACGATATCTTTTCCATCAATTAAAATTTCACCGTCCGTCGCATTATCAATTGTAGAAAGAACATTTAAAAGAGTCGTCTTACCAGAACCAGAAGGTCCCATAATTCCAACGAACTCGCCTTCTTTTACTTGTAAGTTAATACCTTTTAACGCTTCAAATTTATTTCCACCTGTGTCATATACTTTTTTAATATTTTTTGCTTCTAACACTGTTTTCATCTCGACATCCCTCATTTCTTCTATTCTCTATTTTCAACTATATACACTCTCTACCCTTGCCACTATCGATGTTTCTTACACAAACATGACAGTTATGTAAGGCACATAAGTAAAGACATCAAAATTTAACCTCATGAATGAAAGTACTTTGTTACTATAACATTGGGATATCATGCCATCCATTCATTCTCCTTACAGGAACATTACATTTTTGTAAGGTAAAAAACTACCTACAAAGTTGTGCACGAAATGTCGGATGGAGCTATTTCGTTCCTGCTATTCTATGTACAGAGGAGGTCATAGTATGGATTCACTTAAAAATATGAATGCAGCAATGCAATATATTGAAGACAACCTGACAGATGAAATTGATTTTAAAGAAGTTGCGAGGCTAGCTCTCTGCTCTGAATATCACTTTAAAAGAATGTTTTCCTTTCTAGCTGGCATATCACTATCTGATTATATTCGCTGTAGACGTCTTACTCTCGCTGCCTTTGAACTAAAAAACAGCAATGTAAAAGTCATTGATATCGCTATAAAATATGGCTACAATTCACCAGATTCATTCTCTCGTGCATTTCAAAACTTGCACGGCATAACACCTTCAGAGGCTCGAAACAGTAATCATTCTTTGAAGGCTTATTCCCCAATGACCTTCCAACTATCCATTCAAGGAGGAAATGAAATGAACTATCGAATTGAAGAAAAAGACTCATTTCGAATTATAGGTATTACAAAACGAGTACCAATCGTTTTCAATGGTGTAAATGAAGAAATTGCTTCGATGTGGAAAAGTTTAAACCCAGAGTCCATTCAAACATTAAAGATGCTTTCAAATGTGGAACCGAATGGAATCATTAGTGCCTCTACTAACTTTTCTGAAGGAAGAATGGAGGAAAAAGGAGAACTCGATCACTATATTGGAGTAGCCACAACGAAAGATTGTCCAGAGCAATTCACACAACTTGAAGTCGTTGCTTCAACATGGGCTATATTTGAAGCTGTCGGTCCATTTCCTGATGCATTACAAAGTGTATGGGGACGTATTTATTCCGAATGGTTCCCTTCTTCAAACTATGAACTAGCGGAAGGGCCGGAGATATTATGGAATGAAAGTAAAGAGGTATCCTCGCCGAATTTCAGAAGCGAGATATGGGTACCTGTTTTGAAAAAGTAATATAAAGGTCTAAACTGTTTCAAAATAAAGAAGCTGCTCTTCCTCTTTAAAGGAAAAGCAGCTTTTTATTTTATACTTCTTCTCGACTCGTTCTTGTACAAGAAAATAGTAATAATCGTAAGCACTATAACAACTAAAAAAGTAAATGCTCTGTAGTTCGAGATAGCAGCCGTACCGATTAATAAGGCAGGTATAACAGCCACAATTAAGCCACCAAACATACCAACAAACGATCCTACACTTTGTTTTACTACTTGAGTTTCTGATACCCAATCATAATAACCAAATCGATTATTAATAAAAACCCCCCATACTGCCGAAAATACTGAATATGTCATCGGTGTTATTACGATTAAAAGAGAACTCCAAACATCTAGTTTTAACCCTATTATTAGTAATACAGCACTAATAAGTGATGCAGGTATAGTCAATGAAAGATTCATAAGAATTTTACTGTCATAAATCTTCTTTGGCGCTATAGGCAATGACTTAATAATCCATACATTTTTTCCTTCTAAAGACAATGACACACATGTTGTACACGTCATCGAAATCGCTGCTGCAATAGCAAATGGAGCAATCTTTTGCAAAATCGACTCAATTCCAGGATACGCTATTAATTGACTTGGTCCTACTACAACTATAGCTAGCGCGAAAGCTATAGCCATCACGACTCCCATTCCACTATTTATGACATACACTGTAGAAGAGAAGAAACGTTTCAGCTCTTTTTTATACAATGCGACCAATACACTTTCTTTTCTCATACTATGAATCTCATAATTTGAAAGCATATGATAAGTGGAAATCCCTGTGTTTATTTGCTTATATTTTAACGAAAGTATTTTTACAAAAAGATAATACCAAATAACTGATATCCCAACGAATAAGATGAAAGCTACAATATCAGCATGAACAATTGCTTTTTGAAACATGCTAGCTAATGGATACACTTTCGTTAATTGCTCTGAAACAATTGCACCAATTCCATTCATATCATTAAGGCTATATTGAGCATTTCCGTTTTTTAGCATAAATAAACCGAATGTAATAATTACTATAAAACTTAAAATCGTAGTTATTTTATTCGTATTTTTAAATTTAGAAGCAATTGCCGTAATCGCAGCTCCAAAGATCGCTGCAATTGTTGTTGGGATTAAAGATGCTATAAACATACTGATGAACCACATAAAGTAAAAAGAAACTGATGGATTCTCATGTATGCAATACACAACTCCCATTGGTAGCATGATTATGATTGAAAAGATCGTATTCAGCAAGTATAAATACAAAAATCTACTTGCAATAACAGTACTTACACGAATCGGTAATGACATTAAAAAGTCGTAGTCCTTAAAAGCAAAAATTTCTCCATTTGCCTTAAATATAGTGAAAAACAACGTTAATACACTGCTAATAACTAGTGCATAAACTGGAATAATTTCGCTCATTCCTAGTTTCACCAATCCATATGCCGAGGTTCCGCAATATAACATTAACATGACACCAACTAGGGCAATAGATGCTGTCAGCAAAATCTTATTCTGCTTCTTTTTCTTATCTTTTTCGTATTTAAAAGTATTTAAACCAAGCTGCGTTATCAACCGGATTTTTAAAAGACCTAAACTATTAGTATTCATTAGCAAGCTCCTTCATAAAGAGCTCTTCCAATGAGCCTTCCTTTATTAAAGAATTTACTTCCCCTGAGAGTGCTAATTTCCCTCTATTAATCATTGCTATTTTATTACATAATTTCTCCGCCACATCTAAAACGTGCGTAGAAAAGAAAATCGCACTTCCCTTTTCACAAAGCTCTTTCATAATACCTTTCAATACTACGGCTGCCTTTGGATCAAGACCAACGAAAGGTTCATCTAAAACTAATAATTTCGGTTTATGCAAAACCGCCGATATAATCGCTACTTTTTGTTTCATACCGTGTGAATAAGAAGAAATTAAGTCTCCCAAGTAAGGTGTAATCTCAAAAGCATCCCCATACTTCTGTATCTGTTCTTCGCGATCCTTCGCAGGCACTTTAAATACATCCGCAACAAAGTTCAAATATTGAATTCCTGTTAATTGCTCATATAAATCTGGATTATCAGGAATATACGCCATTACTCTCTTACATGCAATCGGATCCTTTTTTACTGAATGACCATCAACGAAAATTTCCCCTTCTTCAAAATCTATAACTCCTACTAACGACTTAATTGTTGTACTTTTCCCCGCACCGTTATGCCCGATAAATCCAAATATATCCCCTGCTTGAACAGTAATATTTAAATGATCTACTGCTTTCTTACCACCTTTGTATGTCTTGCTGAAATTTACAATTTCTAACATATAATTTCCCCCGAATCATCTTTTTTGACTGAATTTTCAGACTCAAAAATGAAAAATTTACTCAGGGAGCCTTTGTTATCTCCACTGAGTATTAAAATAATCTCTTAACATATAAAAACTAGAACTATAAAATTTGATTAGTGTAATTCAATCGCTTATTACTCACAATTGCATTTCTTTTTTATATAAAACGTAAGAATATAAATTCGTTATGATAACAGCAACTACTATAATCCCGAGCATCATATAAGATCTCAAATCAGCTGGAGCGAAAACACTTATAATCATAATAAGTCCTAACACCACAAATACTTTCCCGCTAAATCGATGTGTCTTTCTCCATACTTCTTCATTACTTAATGTCCAAGGATTACGCATCCCAACGAAAAAGTTAGGCTTGCATTGTGGTAAATAGTTTCCGATGACTATAAACAAAACACCCACTAATAATTCTGGCACCCGATTAATGAATAAGTTATATCCGAGTCCACTTGTAATAATATCTATATTCCCTACAAATAGTAGCAATAGTATTCCGTTATTCATCATCATAAAAGCTTTAGAAAATTTCTCGTAATTTGCTTTCCTTGGATCAATCTTCGGTATTACATTTAGAAATATATATAACGCAATCATAATTCCAACCATAGAAATCATTCCATATAATTTAGACGAATATCCATCTACCTTACCGCCGCTCCAATGCGTCGCAATTGTATCCGGCAAATGCGGCCAAGCAAACGCCCAAGCTAAACAAGTTATAACAATTAATATAATTGCAAAAAGATGTTTTCTCATTTCCCCTCTTCCCCCTTATTCGTAAACGTAAACACCCAAGTCAATAAATCTTGGAAGACAGTTGTGTTTAAAGAATACACAACGAATTGCCCTTTCTTTTCATCTTGAATAAGTTCAGCATTTTTTAATGCACTTAAATGATGTGAAATACTTGGCTTCGTCATATTGAACTGTTCAGCAATTTCACCAGCGGTTAGATCGCCTTCTTTTAATAAATCTAAAATTTTTCGCCTTGTTGGATCTGCTAATGCTTTGAATGCTTGATTCAATGTCTTTCTTCCTCTCACTAATTAGACATTTAGATATTTATCTAAATGTTAAACTGATTATCGGCATTTGTCAATTGTATCCAGCGCCCTTTTTACTTTTCACGCTTTTGACCTATACTGTTTACTAGCTTATCTTTCAACATAATGAAAAGACTTGAAACACATGATACACTATAGCTACAATTGTTTTTTTGAGGAGGAATATACATATGTATAAAATTTTAATCGTTGAAGACGATCCAAATATTTCATCATTACTACAATCTCACATTCAAAAGTACGGCTATGAAGCTGTTGTAGCGGAGAATTTCGATGATATTATGGAATCGTTTAACGCTGTGAAACCACATCTTGTTTTACTTGATGTAAACTTACCGAAATTCGATGGTTTCTACTGGTGCCGTCAAATTCGTCATGAATCTACTTGTCCAATTATTTTCATTTCAGCGCGTGCTGGTGAGATGGAACAAATTATGGCGATTGAAAGCGGTGCGGATGATTATATTACAAAACCGTTCCACTATGACGTTGTAATGGCGAAAATTAAAGGACAATTACGCCGTATTTACGGTGATTATGCACCTAATATTTCTGAACGTATCGTTGAAGTAGAAGGTTTAAAGTTATTCCCTGAGCGTCCAGAAATTCACTTTGGATCTGAGCAAGTTCTTTTAACGAAGAAAGAGGCAATTTTAGCAGAAATGTTATTATCTAAGTTCCCTCGTACAGCGAGCCGTGAAGATTTATTAGCTGCGCTTTGGGATGACGAAAGCTTCGTTGAAGAAAATACATTAAACGTAAATATTACGCGTCTTCGTAAAAAGTTCAATGAGCTTGGTATTGAGAACTCTATTGAAACAGTACGTGGACTTGGGTATCGTTTTAACGCAACTTGGAGTGAATAAGCATGAAGCTATTTTTACGTGATCATTTTGCATTTTTTCTACTATATGTATTAAACTTCGGAATTATTTTCGTTCTCTATGATGCAGTAGATGGATTCCAAAATAATAAGTTTTACTTCGTTGTTTTAAGCTTATACTTATTTATTTGCTTCCTCGCTTACCGTTACGTTCGCAATCGTAGAATGTACCATAGATTAAGTGAGCCGCCTGAAAAAATGGAAGACGCATTTATTGAAAGGGCGAGCGCTCCGATGCCTCACGGTGTAAATGAACTCGTGCGTACGCAGTACCGTCTCTTCCAAAAAGAACTACAATCGTACGAAGTAAAACAACAAGAACATCAATTATTTATTAATCACTGGGTGCATCAAATGAAGACACCTGTTTCCGTCATGCAACTTATGGTGCTCGAAATGGAAGATGAACATTTAATTCCAAAGTTTAAACAGGAATTAGATCGTCTGAACCAAGGGCTTGATATGGCTTTATACATGGCAAGATTAAATAACTTCCATGAAGACTTCCATGTCGAGACGATTTCATTAAAAGATACTGTAACAAAAAATATTAACGGCCTAAAAGAACTATTCATCCGTAATGGGGTCTTCCCTGTTTTAGAAGTACATTCTGATTTAAAGGTTGCTTCTGATGCAAAATGGCTAAAATTTATCATCTATCAGTTAATGACAAATGCTGTTCGTTATTCTGGTGAACGTGGAAAGAAAGTGTTCTTATCTGCTTACCGAAACGGAAAAGATATTATTTTAGAAGTTCGTGATGAAGGCGTAGGTATTCCCCAAGAAGATATTCGAAGAGTATTTGAACCGTTTTACACTGGGAAAAATGGTCGTACATTCGGAGAATCTACTGGTATGGGACTTTATATTGTAAGTAAAATTTGTGATTATTTAGGTCACTCTGTCAAACTAGATTCTGAAGTTGGTAAAGGAACGACGATTAAAATCATCTTCCACAACGCTGCAAATAATCAAGCAGAAAATACGGAGAAGGTGACCGAAGCATGATCGTAACATATGCTAGCAAAATGTATGAGAACTTACTCTCATACATTTTTTGCAATAAAACTACATATTGGCCTTCTGACGGGAGGCACATATTATGACATTTTGGCAATTTGCATTTAAAAATGTAACGCGCAACTCAAGAGCTTATTTTGCCTACTTTTTAAGCAGTGCCTTTTCAATTGCTGTTTTCTTTTCGTTTGCCGTTTATTTATTCCATCCGAAATTACAAAATTTCAGTATGATCTCTGAAATTTCAGGATTAATGATTTTTTCAGAAGTTGTCATTGTATTGTTCTCTTTCTTCTTTTTACTATATTCAATCGGATCATTTTTAAAAGTTCGAAAAAAACAATTTGGGATTTTAACCATTTTAGGTATATCGAAAAAGCAATTACATCGTCTCGTTTTTACGGAAAATATGTTAATTGGTATTTTGTCTATCTTTTTCGGCATGCAGTTTGGGCTTGTCTTTTCGCAATTTTTCTTATTAGTGACAGCAAAAATTACGCACGTACCAGGTATATATTTATACTGGCCTACTAACGCGATCATTTTAACGATCATCGTTTTTCTTAGTCTTTTTATCATTGTATCTGCATTCACACCGATGCTTATTCGTACAAAAAAAACGGTACACCTTTTAAAAGCAAATGGTGGAAAACAAAAAGAAAGAAAACCATCCATATTTATCTCTTTATTTGGTGCAATTTGTTTATTAGGCGGCTATGCTTTAGCCGGAAATCCTAAATATTTCGTATCAGTAAGCCCACAAATAGGTGTTATATATATGGTTTCAAGTATTTTCGTTATCCCAACGCTTGTTACAATCGGAACATACTTTTTCTTTTCGCAAATTAGTTTTTTACTGATTTATATTTTAAAAACGAGAAGAAAGTTTTATATGAAACGGATTAATATGCTTTGGATTTCTGATTTAGCAAGCCGTATTCGAACGAATATTAATATGCTTTTTATTGTAGCAATGCTATCTACAGTAGCTTTTACAATGATTACGTTCCTATATGGATTCGGGAAATTTATTAAACTAGAGGTTAGTAGAACTTCTCCTTTCCCAATTTCTTATTTTTCTTATGATGCGAATCCTTTTGTTACAGAGCATTTAAATTGGCTTGAGCAACAATTACAAAAAGAGCATTTTCCTTATGAGAAAATAAAAGCTGATATATATGAAACACCACTAAAAGAAGATAAAGATGTAGCTATTTATAATGACGTATACGCAATTAGGCAAAGTGACTATAACAAACTTGCGGATTCTTTACGAATGAAACAACTATTCATGGATGATAACGAAGCATATGTTTTAACGGGGACATCTTATATCACTATATTCAACGAATTTGAGCAAAGCTACAATAGAGATTACATTACACTCGCTAGTACAAATACGAAATTACGAGTAAAAGGCTATGAACATATGAGTGCAATTCCATCTACCTTTTCATATCAAACGCTAGTTTTACCTGATATTATTGTAAACAATTTACCCAATACGGCAAAGCATATATCAGCGTACAATTACAAAGTGCAAAACTGGGAACAGACATATAAAATTGCTGATAATTTTATAGAAAAAGTACAAAAAGATCGCGATAAATTCCAATATGAAGGGCCTCTCATTCACTCCTTTGAATCAGCAAGCTCATTATATAAAATCACATCGGGAAGTGCTGCATACTTCCTAATTGGGACATTCTTGGGGGTTATCTTCTTCATTGGAGCTGGTAGCGTTCTTTACTTTAGAATGTATACCGATTTAACGAACGAACAAGAGAAGTATATAACGATTTCTAAAATCGGTGTAACAGATTTAGAGATGAAACGATCTGCAACCATTCAACTTAGTATTTTATTTTTCGTTCCGTATATTGTGGCATCCATTCATACAATGTTTGCAACAAAAATGCTACAAGATGTAATTGGTTTATCGTTATTCAAAGAAGTTTCAGCCGTTCTTATTATTTTTGGAGTCGTTGAAATCCTCTTTTTCTTATTCATTCGTTCGCTTTATATGCAAAAGTTATCACAATATACGAATGGACAAAATATTTAAAACAAACTTGATGAAAGGAGTATCTCTCATACTCTTTTCATCTTCACTCTATTAGGAGGCTTAGGTGAATGACATTTTGGCAGTTTGCATTTAAAAACGTAACACGGAACGCCAGAGCTTATTTTGCCTATTTTGTAAGCAGTGCGTTTTCCATTGCAATTTTTTTCTCATTTGCAGTTTATTTATTTCATCCGAAATTGCATACGACAGACGTGAATTATGCTCTAAGCATATTAATGACCATTTCAGAAGTTGTCATTGTGTTCTTTTCATTTTTCTTTTTACTCTATTCGATTGGTACTTTCTTAAAAGTACGAAAAAAACAGTTCGGGATTTTAACCGTACTTGGCATATCTCAAAAGCAGTTAAAAAGGCTCGTATTTATAGAAATTATGTTAATCGGTGTTCTTTCCATATTTTTCGGCATTCAACTTGGACTTGTTTTTTCACAGTTCTTTTTATTAGTTACAGCCAAGATTACACATGTACCTGGTTTATATTTATATTGGCCAACTGGAGCCATTGTTTTAACTACGATAATTTTTCTTGGGCTCTTTATTCTCGTATCATCTTTCACACCGATGCTCATCCGTACGAGAAAAGCTGTACGACTTTTAAAAGAAGGAAAACAACATAAAGAAAAAAAAGCATCCGTACTTATTTCCCTATTTGGCGCGATATGCTTACTATCTGGATATGCGTTAGCAGCAAATCCACTATATTTCATGTCGCTAGGTGACATAATTGGAATTTTGTACGCCGTCTCTAGTATATTTGTCATTCCATCACTCATTACAGCTGGAACATACTTTTTCTTTTCACAAATTAGCTTCTTGCTCATTCGCATATTAAAGACAAGAAGAAAATTTTATATGAAACGCATCAATATGCTTTGGATTTCTGATTTAGCAACAAGAATTCGAACAAATATTAATATGCTCTTTATTGTAGCGATGCTATCAACGCTCGCTTTTACGATGATTACATTCTTATATGGATTCGGGAAATTTACAAAGTTTGAGGAAATTAGGCAAAACCCTTTCCCGTTTACGTATTTATCTCATACTGAAAATACGTTAGCTGATCAGCATTTAAACTGGTTAGAGCAAAAATTTAATGAAGAGCACTTTACTTATACAAAATTTAAAACGGATATATATGAAGTATCTTCAGCAGAAGAGAACCCACAGTCCTATTATGCCATTAAACAAAGCGACTATAATATACTTGCTAAGGCGTTAAACTGGGAACATCTCAACGTGAAGAATAACGAATCTTATATCCTTATTAAAGACATAGATGATCAATTCATTGGAACAATTTATGATAAAGAAAAGAAAAATACTCTTACGCTTTCTCAAAACTCTTTACAGCTACAAGTGAAAGAATATAAAAGCTTTAACCCTTTCCCAAATAATTTAATATCACACTTACTCGTACTATCTGATGAAAATGTAGAAGCATTATCAACTATTTCGAAACAAATGAGTGTATATAGCTTCAAAGTTCTAGATTGGGAAAAAGCATATAATATTGGCTCAGCGTTTATAACAAAAATCAATAACGACAATGCAGCGATTCAAGCAGAACACCCGCCGTTTCATGCAAGTGAAGCGAGCAACTCACTATACGAAACGAAACTAAATGTATCTTCCTTTTTCTTAATCGGAACTTTCCTTGGCGTCATTTTCTTTATCGGTGCTGGTAGTGTTCTTTACTTCCGCATGTATACAGATTTAACAAATGAGCAAGAAAAATATATAACGGTTACGAAAATTGGCTTAACAGAAGATGAGATGAAACAATCTGCTACCATTCAACTTGCTATCTTATTCTTTGTTCCTTACATTATGGCATCGATTCATACGATGTTTGCGACAAAGATGTTGCAAGAAATATTGAATCTTTCATTATTCGCTGAGATTACGGTTGTACTTGTAATCTTTGGAACAGTTGAAATTCTATTTTTCCTTTTAATTCGTTCCTTTTATATGCAAAAATTATCACAACACATTAAGTTTTAAGAAATAGAAAGGTGATTACTATGGAAGAAGTATTACATATCAAAAACGTCTCAAAAGTGTATGAGGGGAAAGTCCCTCATACCGCTTTAAAAAATATAAATTTACACGTAGATAAAGGTGAATTCGTTGCGATCATGGGGCCGTCTGGAAGTGGTAAATCTACATTTTTAAACGTTATTTCCACAATCGATTCACCTACTTCTGGAGAGGTCGTAATTAACGGAAAACAACCACATACATTCCGTAGAGAAAAATTAGCGATTTTTCGTCGCCAAGAATTAGGATTTGTTTTCCAAAACTTTAACTTACTCGATACGTTAACAATCGGTGAAAATATCGTATTGCCTTTAACGTTAGATAATGTTCCTTTAAAAGAAATGGATCAAAAACTCGATAATATCTCAAAAAAGCTAGGAATTGATCACATTTTAAATAAGCGTATTTTTGAAGTGTCAGGTGGACAAGCACAGCGTACTGCTGTAGCACGTGCCGTTATTCATCACCCTTCTCTCTTACTCGCTGATGAACCGACAGGAAACTTGGACTCCAAAGCAGCTATAGATGTAATGGAGCTCTTTACGAAGCTAAACAAAGAAGAAGATGCAACGATTTTAATGGTTACGCACGATCCATTTGCAGCAAGTTATTGTAACCGTGTTATTTTCATTAAAGATGGCGAGCTTTACAATGAGCTACACCGCGGATTGTACCGCGAGAAATTTTATCAAGAAATATTAGATGTTCTGGCATTACTAGGAGGAAGACGTGGATGACATTTTGGCAATTTGCATTTAAAAATGTCTCGCGTAATTCAAAAGCATATTTCGCCTACTTTGTAAGTAGTGCGTTTTCTATTATGGTTTTCTTTTCATTTACTGTATACGCGTATCATCCGCGGTTACAAATTATGAATCAATTGCATGAACAAGATCCGCTCATGGACTTAGCTGGCATGGCACAATTTGTTATCGTTTTGTTCTCGTTCTTCTTTCTCTTATATTCTATCGGGACATTTTTAAATGTACGAAAACAACAATTTGGCGTTTTAACTGTTCTCGGTATATCTCAAAAACAATTAAAACGGCTTTTGTTTACTGAAAATATGATCATTGGAATGCTCGCTATCTTTGCAGGTATTCAAGGTGGCCTTGTGTTTTCTAACTTTTTCTTACTCGTTACCTCCAAATTAACAAATGCAAAAGGCCTCTATTTATATTGGCCAACACAAGCAATTATCGTTACAACAGTAATTTTTATTATTTTATTTTTCATCGTTTCTACATTTACACCGATGTTCATTCGTACTCGTAAAACAACTCGATTAATTAAAAATAATAAAAATGAAAAAAACGAAAAAAGGCCGTCTATACTCATTTCATTGTTTGCCTTAATTTGTTTAGGGCTATGCTATTATATCGCCGGTTACCCACAAGGCTACGTAACAGAAAAAAATGCACAAAACGGCTCTGTATACCTTATTATTTTATCTATTTTACCGCTCGTAATAGTCGGAACATATTTATTCTTTTCACAAACATTTCTCCTCTTTATCTTTATCTTAAAAAAGCGAAGAAAGTTTTATATGAAACAAATAAACATGTTATGGATTTCAGATTTAGCTAGCCGTACGCGTAGTAATATTAATGTGCTCTTTATCGTTTCTATGTTGTCAGCACTTGCATTTACAATTATTATTGGATTGTTTGCTGCTAATAATAATACGAAAGCATCGATATTAGAACGATATCCTTTCCCCTTCACATATATATCTAAAGATGGAAATTCATTTGAACAAAAGCACATTGCTACAATTGAAACGGAGCTTACAAATGCTAATTTTCAATACAATAAGCATAAGGTTACAGTGTTAAAAGATACAGCTTTAAAAGAAGACATTACTCTTATGAAAATGAGTGACTATAACACACTTGCGAAACAATTAAAGAGACCGGAAATAACCCTTGATTCTACACAAGTTTATATTATTTCTCGGTACTCGCCAGAACTCTTAAATCTTGTATCAAATCCATTTGCAAAACAAAATACAATTACACTCGGATCAAATAAAAAAGAATTTCATATTAAAGGATTTATTAATGAAGGGATCGAACCATCCTTTCTTTTCCCACATATAATTGTTGTACAAGATTATGTATTTGATAATATGATTCCTCATATTGAAACGACCATAGTTTATAACTACTTCGTTGAGAATTGGGAAGATGCAATTGTTCCGACGAAAAATACGTTAAAACATATTTGGAATGATACGGATAGCTTCCGTGAGGCATATAAAAATACAGACCTCCCATTTGCTATTTATACAGCTGCTGATGATCTAAACTACAGTAAAGGAAATTCAATTGCTTCTTTCTTTATTTGGGCATTTCTCGGCTTTATTTTCTTTATCGGTGCAGCTAGTGTTTTATACTTCCGTATGTATAACGACTTAACGACTGAAAAACAAAAGTACATTACGATTACAAAACTCGGCTTAACAGAATCAGAAATGTTTCGTTCTGCAACGATTCAATTAGGAATTTTATTTTTCATTCCTTATATCGTTGCTGGTATTCATACAATATTTGCGATTCAGTTCTTACAAAGCATGTTTTCTTTCTCTTTATTAAAAGAATTAGTGATTATACTTACTTTGTTCGGGATTATCGAGATTATTTTCTTCTTCTTAATCCGTTCTCTGTACATCAATAAATTATCACAGCATATTAGAACATGAATAAAATGGCCTTGTGCAATACGCACAAGGCCATTTTCAATAGTTTTTAATAATTAGCAGCAGAATCCACCATAGCCGCCGCCATATCCACCGTAGCCACCATAACCGCCGTAACCACAACCACCGCCACCGCCGAAGCAGCTAGCACCGATAATGATTAATAAAATAAACAATACGATTAGAAGCGCAAAACCGCCTCCATGTCTGCGGTGACAATCATCATGTCTGTGTTCACACTTTTCGCTCATTACTCTATTCCTCCTTTAGTATCATTCACAACAAGTTCACCTTGCTCTAAATGAGGGGATTCCATTTATAGTATGTTTTCAGGGCGAATAGGAAGCTTGGCTTTCTAAAAAACGGGCTTGTTTTGGGAAATGGGCTTCATTAAAAAAATGCTTGTTAAAAATTAAAATGGGCATCTTGAAGAGTTTCCAGTAAATATCAGGACAACCTATACGCAGGAGGGATGTTCTTGAGATTTCGGATTTTATTATTTATAATCTTAATCAGTTTTCATTTACCAACGATGGGCACCGCAGAGACCCCACCACTCACGGCTGCATTTATCCGTGACCATCAGCTATGGATAAAAAAAGGGAATCAAGAAATACAGATCACAAAAAATCAATATGTGTATTCTCCGAAATGGTCGTATGATGGTAGGTTTATTGGTTATATTGATAGTGATGAAAAGGGGAACAAAACAGACTTATTCATTTATGATACCAAGGAGAAAATAAGCTATCAGCCTTATGTCAGAGTCGTAACATCTGACTTTAAGTGGTCACCGAACAAAAATCAATTGGCCTACACTGATCAAGGTTTATTAAAAGTTACCAAAACAAAGAATGGGCGCCCGCAAGGTTTTGAAAATGTATCACTTGGCGTTAGTGATTTCGAATGGTTCCCGAACGGGAAGGAATTTATCATTTCCTCACAATCCTGCTTGCGTCCTACTGGATGGGGCCCAATCCCACTTTATAGAATTCCAGTAGATGCAAATCTTACTACAGATAAAATAAAGCCTTTTTATACGATTCAAACAAATGAAACTGATTTATTTGCGATTAATGCTAACTATTTTAAGTGGAGTTCTGATGGAAAGTGGATTAGCTTTTTAGCCACCCCTACTGCTTCCTTGGCAATGGATAGCAATACGTTATGCTTTATCTCATCAAAAGGAGAACACTTTCAAGCACTTGGTAAAATGCTTGAGTTCAAAGACTGGATGAAGTGGGCTCCATCGGCCAATCAACTGGCCTATATTTCAGGAGAAGGAAGATTTTTTGTAGAAAACAAAAAAAACACGGTTGCGGACATGCTAACATCAAAGCACCAAAAGGAATACACACCTGTAGGTTATGTAGACCTTGATTTGGAATGGTTCTCACCAGACAAAGTGATTGTGGCTCGTGCAAAAGAGAACAAAGAGTGGAAGGAAGGGCCTGTTCCACCGATGTTCACAACGCTTTATACTATCAATATAAAAACTGAAGAGCAAAAACAAATCTCGTTCCCAAAAAAGAATGAACTTGATGAAGATCCTCAAATTATTGGATCTTATCTTACTTGGTTTCGCAAAAAGATAAATGCATATAAAGGTGATATCTGGATGAAAGATGGTTTAAATGGTCAAGAGTATATATGGCTTAAAAATGTTGATGAAGCTCCAATCTTTTTCACTCTGAATGAAAGCCGTTGAGAATGTGTTAATTAACATCTTCTTCATATGAAGATTGCTTTTTCTATTATTAAGAATTGTGCCTATTGCTCTATTTTGATTCTCCCTCTATAGGGCGCTATTATGGGAGAATCAGAATTCTCTATTCCTGAACCGTCACAATAACCCCGTCCATATTATTCCCCGAAATTTCATACTGCTTATTCGCTGGCACATTCACTTTCATATTCCCAGAAACTTTATAATAAGAAACCGTATATTTCTTTCCTTCCACATCAGTTGAAATTTCTTTTTTCTCTTTTAGGAAGTCTAAATATTCCTCTAGTGTAATTTTCTTTTTTTGCATAATCGCGCTATGTGGCAAGCCGACATAACGAATGTGCCATGGCTCATATTGAATGCCCGTAATATCACTTTTATTTTTCGGATAACGTAAAACAAATCCGTGCTTCCATACATTCTCTTCCACCCATTTTCCTTCAGGAGCTTTCTCCATTTTCTTTTGCGTTGATCCAACGTCCAGTGATAATCCTAAATTATGCTCACTGTATCCTGCTGGGAGTGCATAATCGGATCCCATTTTTTCATATAGCTGTCTTTGCTCTTGGAAATCTCGATAACCACTACTAATCAAAAAATGATTAACACTTTCTTTTCCTGCCGCATCTATAACGTTCAAAAACTTTTTCACAATATCCTTTGATAATCGAAGGTTTCTATCCAATACAACATATCCTCTTACTAATTCACTATTTTGAGCTACATTTATAATATCCGACCTTATACTATCTTTCTTAACCGGGTAATCTTTATTAACTAATAATAGATTTCCTTTATAAACTTGTTCTTCGGTAATCTCTATATTTTCAGTATTCGTCGATTTTACCTTATTATCTTTTTCTGCAATTTCAACATCGATCGCCTTTTGAAATAATGGTGATATATAAAAGCCTACACAGACTGTACATAATAAAAAAAGAGAAATAAATACCCACTTTTTCATTTCTAGTTCCTCCTTAACGTAACTTACGTATAGAATAGAAAAAACTATTAAAATAAAAAGTGGGGTAAAGTTTAAATTTTTATTAAATTGCTTCGCTCTCTTCTTTTGGCAATCTCACTTCAAATATCGTTCTAATCACATTACTTTCAGCAGAAATCTTCCCATCATGCTGCTCAACAATATTTTTCGCAATAAATAGCCCAAGGCCTGTACCACCTTGCTGCTCTGATCTTGCCTTATCACCTGTATAAAACATATCAAAAAGATACGGTAAATCTTCTTCTGGAATGCTATCTCCGTAATTAATAATTTGTACGACTACCTCTTCACCCTCAATATATCCGTTCACATCAACAAACTTTCCATCATACCCGTAGCGAATCGCATTCGTTAAAAGATTTTCAAATACCCTCGCTAATAATTTCCCGTCACCGTTAATAGGTAAATATGGTGCAATATTCAATCTCGCTTCTAAATCCTTTTTTTCTAATAACGGATATAATTCTTCATCTAACTGGATAAGCAATTCACCTATATCAATTGGTCTTTTTTCAAGCTGCAACATCCCATAATTCATTCTCGTAATTTCAAATAATTCATCAATCAAACTTTCCAGTCTTTCGGATTTCGTAAAAGCAATTGTGGAAAAATGTTTAATTTGCTCCTTCGTCAAATTCTCATCTTTAAGAATCAAATCTAAATAACCTAAAACGGATGTTAACGGCGTTCTTAAATCGTGAGCTAAGTTAACAATGAGCTGATCCTTACTATTTTCCGCAAAATCTCCTCGTTCAACTGCTTCTTTTAATTTCTCACTCGCTACATTAATTTCGCGAGCGATATATCCAAACTCATCATTGGATGAAACACGAACTTGATTTGTAAAATCACCGTTTGCAAGATGATGAATCCCACTAGAAATCTCATCAAAATATTTTAAATACGGTCTAGTAAGGAAGAAGAAAAACATAATGGATAGAGGGATAAATATAATTAAAAAGAAATTAATATCCCCAATTTGCCTTACCATTGAACGAAATTGAGCTAAAGGATCCTCATAACGAACTGCTAATTTATAATAGAGCCGTAATCCCTCATACATCAAATACGTTACACCACCAGCAAATATCATACTTAACGCAAATAGCATAACCATCTTCGAACGAAAGCTTCTCATCTTTTTAGCCATTGAAAGTATACCCTACTCCCCACACTGTTTTTATTAACTTATGCTTTCTTTTATCTTCCCCAAGCTTCTTCCGCAACGTACGAATGTGTACCATCACTGTATTCCCACCTTCGTAATAATCATCCGCCCATACGTGCTGAAAGATATTTTCCACACTGTACACCTTCTTCGGATGACTCGCTAATAAATATAAAATATCAAACTCTTTTGGGGTTAATTCAATTTGCTCACCATACACATCTACCGTTCGGCGCTCAGGATCAATAGCAACTCCGCCAATTTCCAAAGCAGATTTACTCTCTTCTACTTTCGGCTGATTTAACGTAAGAAATCTACGTAGTTGTGCATTTACACGTGCAACTAATTCAATCGGTGTGAAAGGCTTCGTCATATAATCATCCGCACCTAGTACAAGACCTGTCACCTTATCAAAGTCAGAAGTTTTCGCGCTTAAGAAAATGATCGGCATATGATATTTGGTGCGAATCTGTTTCGTCACTTCGTATCCATCCATTTTTGGCATCATAATATCTAACACGACTAAGTCGATTGGCTGTGACTGAATAACGCGAATCGCCTCTTCTCCATCAGCCGCTTTCACAACATAATACCCTTCTTTTTCTAAATGTATCTCAATTAAATCAGCAATTTCTGCCTCATCGTCAGCTATCAAAATTGAAATGCGCTTCATTTTACTCCCCCTTTTTCTCATTCCATTTTCATACGCTCGATTGTAAACTAGTCTATCCCATTTGTACAATACAAAAAGGTTACTCATGAGAGTAACCTTAGTAAATAAAATTATATCGACGCAAAATCGAATATATCGAACACAACTTGAATTATATCGACGTTCCGACAAGGAATATCGACTTATCGACACAAAGTGACAAACTTATCTCTCAAACACAATCCGCTGCTTTGTGATTTCCGCCAGTCTTCCGCGGTCGATTTCATACTCACTATCAATGCTTTGTGGCACAATCACTTTCCCGCCTTCAAGCGTCACTTCCGGCGAAATAATATCCTTCTTCCAATGCCTACTAGAAGCTGATATATCTCCTGGAATCGTAAAGTTTGGTAATGAAGCAAGAGCAACGTTTTGTGCTCGTGAAATCCCCATTTCCACCATACCGCCGCACCAAACTGGTATGTTATGCTCCATACAATAATTATGGATTTGAACCGACTCGGTTAATCCGCCTACTCGCCCTGGTTTAATATTCACAATCTGGCAACTACCAAGTGTAATCGCAACGCGCGCATCTTCTAAACTATGGATACTTTCGTCTAAACAAATCGGCGTTTCAATTTTCTTTTGCAACTGTGCATGATCAAGAAAATCGTAATCCGCTAGTGGTTGTTCAATCATCATTAATTGAAATTCATCTAACCGTTTTAATTTCTCTACATCAGCTAGCGTATACGCTGAATTCGCATCAGCCATTAGCGGGATATGTGGAAACTCTTTTCGAATCTCTTTCAATAACTCGTAGTCATGCTCTGGCTTTATTTTCACTTTAAAACGCTCGTATCCTTCTTCCGCGTACTTTTCGATTTGTTTTAACATAACCGGAATCGTATTGATTCCGATCACCACACCGACTTCAATTTCAGACTTCGTTCCGCCAAGTAATGTCGCAAGCGAACTCTTTTGACGCTTCGCATATAAATCCCAAACAGCTCCTTCAATTCCGGCCTTTGCCATTCGGTTTCTTTTTATATGCTGGAATAAAGACGGTACCTCAGTTGGATGAGAAATTTCAGCCTTTAATAAATCAGGTAATAAAAAATCTTGTAGTACATGCAGCGCTGTCTTCACCGTCTCTTCCGTATACCACGGTTCAGAAAACGCGACGACTTCACCAACTCCAATGTACCCATCCCTATCTTCTAATTCAATGACAATACTCTCACGCTTTTCGTAAGTCCCGTAGCTTGCAGCAAACGGGATTACAAGTGGCATTTCCGTTATATAAAGTGTCGCTTTTTTTATCTCCACTTACATCTCCTCCAGTAATTGTCTTAACTCTCGTCTTAACAATTTTTTCGAAGCATTTCGTGGTAATTCCTCTAAGAAACACACTTTCTTCGGCACTTTATATTTCGCTAATTTCTCCTCGCAAAAATAAATAATTTCTTCTTCTGTTACCTCTCCATTTTTTACAACAAAAGCAGCTGGTACTTGTCCCCAACTTTCGTCCTTCATACCGACAACACCAGCTTCCGCTACCGCCGGATGAGACAACAACACTTCTTCAATTTGAGCTGGGTATATATTTTCCCCACCAGAAATAATTAAATCACTGCGGCGATCTAACACGTATAAAAATCCTTCTTCGTCTAAATAACCGAGGTCACCAGTATGAAGCCAACCGTTTTGAATCGTCTCACGCGTCGCATCCTCACGGTTAAAATAGCCACCTGTTACGTTCGGCCCTTTTACTACAATTTCGCCTTCCATATGAGACGGCACTACTACGCCGTCTTTTTCAATACGAAGTTGGCACTGAAATAGTGGCTTTCCAGCTGATCCTACTTTCGTTAACATGTAATCTGCTGATAACGTACAAATTTGCGAAGATGTTTCTGTCATACCATACGTTTGATACACAGGAATTCCTTTTTCCACACACGTTTCTAATAACGGTTTCGGCGCTGGTCCTCCGCCAAGTAACATGCATCGTAAAGAAGATGGATATGTTTCATCTCCAAGCCTTTTTAATAAATCTGTTAGCATTTTAGAAACGACAGAAATGATCGTAACGCCCCTCGTTTGAAGTGCTTTATGAATAAAATCAGTATCATATTTCGGAACGAGTAAAATGCGCATTCCATACATAATATTTTTCAGTAGAAGAGATAGCCCGCCAACATGGAACATCGGCATACAAGCTAACCAACAATCATCTTCACGAAGTCCTAAATTAAGCGAAGAACCGACCGCGCTTGCCCAATGATTTCCATACGTTAAAATAACGCCTTTCGGTTTTCCTGTCGTCCCAGACGTATAAATAATTGTCATCGCTTCTTCTAAAGAAAATTCTTCTTGTATAGATGCTTCTATCTTTGGTCCATTCATTACTTCAGCAAATGAATATACGGGAACATCCTTAGCATCAAAATCTTGATCCGTCACTAAACAAACAACTTCAGCATCATTCATTTGCCAAAGTAGCTCTTCTCTTGAAAGACGCGTATTTAAAAGCACAGCTACTGCCCCTACGTAAGATAGGGCGTGAATCACTGTAATCATCTCCATACCATTTTTCATCAGAACAGCCACCTTTTGCCCACGCTTCACTCCTACATGTGAAAGGTGTTCACAAACAGATACTACTTTTTCATGTAGCTGCATAAAAGTAACTTTCTCTTCCTCTATTTCAATTGCAGTGCGATCTGGTGTTAAAAATGCACGCTGCATTAACCAATTCGGCATCGTCTCCATCATCCATTCTCCTTTCATGAAAGAAAGAGACTTGATATGACATCAAGTCTCTTAGTTGTTTTGTTTCCGGTTTTGATCTTTTGGATGCGTCTCACTTTGTGGGCGAGCCGCTTCCGCTTTTGATCACGGGAAACGAGGGAATTGACCGAAGTCCGGAGTGCGTTTTTCTTTGAACGCGTCGCGGCCTTCTTTTGCTTCGTCAGTTGTGTAGTACAATAACGTTGCGTCTCCAGCTAGTTGTTGAATACCAGCTAAACCGTCTGTGTCTGCGTTGAATGCAGCTTTTAAGAAACGAAGTGCCATTGGGCTGTTTGCTAAAATTTCTTGTGCCCATTGTACTGTTTCTGCTTCAAGTTCTTCTAATGGTACTACTGTGTTTACTAAGCCCATATCAAGTGCTTCTTGAGCATTGTATTGACGGCATAGGTACCAAATTTCGCGAGCTTTCTTGTGGCCTACCATACGAGCTAAGTAACCAGCTCCGTATCCACCGTCAAAGCTTCCTACTTTAGGACCTGTTTGTCCGAATACAGCGTTGTCTGCAGCGATTGTTAAGTCACATACGATATGAAGTACGTGTCCTCCACCGATTGCATAACCTGCTACCATTGCGATAACTGGTTTAGGAATTGCGCGAATTAGACGTTGTAAATCTAATACGTTTAGACGTGGGATTTGGTCCTCACCTACATATCCACCATGACCGCGAACTTTTTGGTCGCCGCCAGAACAGAATGCACGTCCACCTTCACCTGTTAAAATGATAACGCCAACATTTGCATCATCACGAGCGTGTGCAAATGCATTGATTAACTCCATTACCGTTTTTGGACGGAATGCGTTATGTACTTCAGGGCGGTTAATCGAAATCTTTGCGATACCATTGTATGTTGAATAAATAATATCTTCGTAATTGCCTTCTGTTACCCATTCAATAGCCATTACTATTACCTCCTTGTATATTTCTGATCTCCTCTATAAGTGTAACTTCCTTCTTAGATGAAAAAAGCATCACTGCATAGTTTTTAGAAATCCCTTTACTATTGTATCAAACTTTTCCGGTTGTTCCACATGAATTGCATGGCCAGCACCATCAATTTTGACAAATTTCGCGTGAGGGACGCATTTTTCAATGTTTTTTAATATGCGAAAGAACTTTTCATCGTATTCCCCGTTCATTAAAAGAACAGGCATATTAAACTGTTCTAGCTTATACCACCAGGAAGGCTGTGCCCCTGTTCCCATGCCGCGCAAGCTATTTGCAAGCCCTTTTGGATTGTTAGCAAGTCGTTCTTTTCGCACCGTCTCTTGCACGTTTTGTGCTAAACGTTTTTGCGTTTCGAACAGCGGAATGTTTTCCCACATAGAAACAAAACATTCAATGCCTTCTCGCTCAATTTTATCGGCAAGTCGCTCATCTTTTTCACGGCGTTCTTTTCTATCCTCTTCATTTTCGAGACCAGCTGTACAATTTTCTAATAAAAGAGAATGTACATACTTTGGATATAAGCATGCCATCGTAATCGCCAGTCTACCTCCCATGGAATAGCCAAGTATATGCGCTTTTTCAATATGAAGGTAATCTAATAGTTCTTTCATGTGCAGCGCCGCATTCTGGATATCATAATGCGTAACATCTTCAGGACTTTCCGTTTTCCCGTGTCCAACAAGATCCACTACAATAACTTGAAACTGCTCACTCCATGAAGAGATAAAAGAACGCCACGTTTCCATGCTTCCCGTAAAACCATGAAGAAGTAGAAGTGGTTCTCCGCTTCCAACTACTTCATATTCATACGATACACCTTGCAGCGTTACTTTCATTTTGACTCACCTTGCAAAGATGTAGTAATCACGTTCATCGTTTTTGCCCATAATGTACGGTGTAATGTTAAGTTTTCATCACGGTTCGTACAAATTTCCACAACGTGTAAACCGTCTGTCTTCGTTCCTTTTTGTACCTCTTCTCGGAACTGCTCCCAACCATTTACGCGGCTAAATGAACCGCCGTACATTTTGACAACATGCTCATAATCAAGTCCAATCGGTGTTCCAAATAATGATTCGAAATGTTCCTTTTTCTCATACTGTGGTAAGAATGAGAAAATACCGCCGCCGTCATTATTTACAACGACAATTGTTATGTTTAATTCATGCAATTTCGCTGCTAACAGTCCATTTAAATCATGATAAAATGATAAATCACCAATGACTAATACGAGCGGATTACAAATAACGCTCGCTCCTAAAGCAGTCGAAACGATTCCATCAATACCATTTACACCGCGATTTGCCATCACTTGAATATTTTTATCCGATGTGAAGAAGAATGAATCTGTATCGCGAATCGGCATACTATTACTCGCAAATAATGTTGCCCCTTCTGGTAGTACGCGTACAATATCCGTAATGACTTTTCCTTCAAATGCAGTATCATATGTTTCCATCTCACGAAGCGTTTCCTTCGTTTTTTCGTTTATATGTTGCCACATTCCGAACCAATCATTCTTTTTCATAGCTGGTATTTTCTCTATTAATGCCCTGCAAAATTCAATGTCACCAGCCTGCACTACTTCTGTCGCAACAAGAGCTGGATCTCTCCATTGCCCTGATTCATCGACAACGATATGAATAGCTTTCGTTTGTTTTTTTATGAACTGCGTTAATGCTTTAGAAACAGGCATTCCGCCAAAGCGAATTAAAACATTCGGCTTCCACGTTTTTTTTAACAGTTCATTTCGTAAAAATGTATCGTAACAATCGATCACCATCGTTTTATCGTGGTGTCCGCTACGAATATTAGAAAGTGGATCTGCTAATATTGGATATCCAGTTTTTTCAGCGAGTTCTATCGCCGATGCTGCGAGTTCCGGATGACTATCATCTCCACAAATAATAAGCCCCTTTTCCATATGTGAAAGGCGCCCTACAAGAGAATCTACATATTCACTCGGCATCGTCACGTTCCCTTGCTGAACTACTCCTGTATATTCACCACGCCCTTTATCCCATAAACTTTCTAGTGAGAAATCCGGGATAAGCGGCTCGCGAACTGGAAAATTGAGATGGACAGGTCCTTGCGGCGCTAAACACGCACTTGCTATCGTACGCTGCGTCGTCATACGAGCGTAATGATACATCGCTTCACTTGCTTCTGGAAGTGCCATCTCTGTAAATTGCTTCACAAAAGTGCCGTATAAATTAAATTGATTCATCGCTTGTGGTGCACCCACATCTCTTAATTCATGCGGTCTATCTGCTGTTAAAACGACAAGTGGCACCCGTGAATGAAAAGCTTCACATACAGCTGGATAATAGTTTGCTGCTGCCGTTCCTGACGTACACAATAATGCAACAGGACGATTTTTTGCTTTTGCAATGCCAAGCGCAAAAAATCCTGCTGATCTTTCATCTACATGTAAATATGTGTTCATTCCTTCATGTTGTTCCATTAGTAAAGCAAGCGGCGTTGACCGTGAGCCTGGACTAATGACAACATCACATACATTTAGACGCGTCAGTTCATCCACGAACGCGCCTAAATAATATGATAATGCTTCTATATGATTGTTCATTTCATTAATTCCTCCAAAGCACCAAGCATCGGTCTAAACTTCAAACTTGTTTCTTCATATTCAAGTTGTGGTACTGAATCAATTACAATTCCACAACCGGCAAATAAGGATGCTTTCTCGCCATTTAATAATCCGCAGCGAAGTGCAACCGCAAATTCACCATTTCCTTCATCATCTATAAAGCCAATCGGCGCACCGTACAATCCTCGGTCTAACAATTCCACATCACGAATCAATTTTATTGCTTCCAAACGAGGTGTCCCGCCAAGAGCTGGTGTTGGATGCAGTTCTTCTACCATCGTTAAAAGACTCGCATCACCTTTTGCTTCTACGGGCGTATATAAATGAATTAAGTTTTTCGTTGTTAATAGACCCGGACTTTCCGGAATATTAACGGATTCGCAGTGCTCATTTAATACCGATCGGATCATGTTAACAACATAACCGTGTTCAGCTAAATTCTTTTCATCATGAAGAAGCTTATTACCATTTTGTTTACTTTCTTCTATAGAGTGACCATGACCAATTGAACCAGCAAGGCACATCGACGTAAACTTCTCATTTTCCTTACGAATTAATCGTTCTGGCGTCGCTCCTAAGAAGCATGCTCCTTTATAATCAAAAGAAAATACGTAACAATCCGGTTGCCCAATGCGAAGCGCTTCTAAGACAAGAGCAGAATCAATACGGTGATCCATCTCTACTTTTAACTCCCTCGCTAATACAACCTTCTGCACGTTCCCCTGCTTCATCTCACCTTGCACTTTCTCAATGGCCTTCATCCAGCCTTTCGGATCAACTTCCACTTTAGAAGTAACTGTTAATTTCGATCCTTCTAGCGCACATTTACTCTCTGTTAAAATCTTTTCTTCTAAAGAAATCATTTCCTTATAAAGAGTGTCTGCACAATCTGTTGCTGAAACAAATGTATTCATCGTTAACCATGCTTTTTCATTTTTTACAGTTAATAAAAATGCTGGTAGTGAAAACGTCGTATTTTTAAATTCTTTCCATAAGTCCGTTTTCTCTTTTTCTGGATCAAATGAAAATCCACCAAATAAAAGAGGACCCGTTCCAAATTCATATTCATCCCTTTGCACAAATGCGTTCTTTTTTACTTTCTCCCACTCATCACGAGCAGTTTGAAAGCGCTTATGAGAAGAATTTGCTATAGTGAAAACAGAACCAATCCCTGCAAATATTACATGCTGAGCTGGGTCTGCAAAATAACATCTATTTTCGAATGAAGTCCTTTTTCCTGCTGCATAAAACAGAAGTGGATCCACCCAGTCTATTTGTTTTACAAAACTAACTAATGTTTTTTTATTAGTTGCACGCTTAATGGCTGCAATCAGAACTTCTTGCAAGCCTTTTTGTTTCGTTTGAATCACAATTGTCTCCCCCCTATGGGCGAAAAATAGTCATAATTACGCTTGATTTTAAGATACACCTCAAACGAAAGGCCTGTCAACGTTTAGCATTTATGAGAAATTCACCTTCTCTTCCTAGAAAATAAAAGTTGACACTAAATGATGCTTTTTCTACACTTAATTGTGTACAATATGTGACCTAAGGAGGATTCAACATGGAAATGAACGTCAAAACGAATTCCTCTCCTACGGCGCCAAAGCCAAGTAAACAAACAGGCTGGCGCATCTGGTGGAGTTTACTACGTCCCCATACATTAACAGCCGCTTTCGTTCCTGTTTTCATCGGAACAGCCTATGCGATGCAGGTCGGAGGTATAAATCAAATACATCTTCCTCTTTTCCTTATGATGCTTCTTGCTTGTCTTCTCATTCAAGCAGCAACAAACATGTTCAATGAATACTTTGATTATAAAAGAGGACTCGATCACGAAGGTTCAGTTGGTATCGGCGGCGCTATCGTTCGCGATGGTATTCAGCCAAAAACGGTACTGAACTTAGCATTCGGATTTTTAGGCATCGCAACGCTATTAGGTGTTTATATTTGTATGAACTCTAGCTGGTGGCTTGCCGCAATCGGTCTTATTTGTATGGCCGTTGCTTACCTTTACACAGGTGGCCCAATTCCAATTGCTTATACACCATTTGGAGAACTTACAGCAGGATTATTTATGGGTGTCATTATTATTGGTATTTCATTCTTTATTCAAACAGGATCAGTAACATCAGAAGTGATTTTATTATCTATCCCAAGCTCCATTTTAATTGGTGCAATTTTACTATCTAACAATATTCGTGATTTAGATGGTGATAAAGAAAATGGTCGTAAAACATTGGCGATTCTCGTTGGACGCGAAAGAGCAGTTGGTGTACTTGCTTCTATGTTCATCGTTTCCTACATTTGGACAGTTGCTTTAATTATCGTGAACATCGTATCTCCATGGATGCTTATCGTATTCTTAAGCGTACCGAAAGCATTTAAAGCGACGAAAGGCTTTATCGGCAAAAGCATTCCAATGGAAATGGTCCCTGCTATGATCGCAACAGCAAAAACAAATACAATTTTCGGTCTCCTAATGGGAATCGGATTATTGCTTGGATACTTCCTATAGAAAGGAGCTGCTTACGCAGCCCCTTTTTTCATATACAGACTTTCGAGCCAAAATTCACCTCATAATTCCCACCTCCAACGTTCATACTATGTAAAGAAACTGAATTGTAGGAAGGTGGACGACTATGTTAACTCCACAACAAATAAATCAATTTAAATCTATTTTAGAAAAACAACAGCAAGAAGTTGAACAAACACTACAAACTCATGAGAATACAGACCGTGCTTCTGAACGTGATTCAGTGGGAGAATTATCCGCTTATGACAACCATCCAGGTGATATGGCTACAGAATTGTACGAACGTGAGAAAGATTTCGGGCTCATTGAATTTTGGCATAAACAACTAGAAGATACGAAACATGCCCTGCAAAAAATAGAAGCAGGTACGTATGGCGTTTGCGAAGTATCTGGTGAAGAAATTCCGCTCGAAAGATTAGAAGCAATGCCCACTGCTACAACGTGTATTCAGCACACTACAAATAAATTAAATATGGCGACGCGCCCAGTTGAAGAAGAAGTATTGGCTCCTTCTTTCCACAAGCATGATGAAGATCATTCTGTGGAGTATGATGCAGAAGATGCTTGGCAAGATGTCGCAAATTACGGAACGTCCGAAACACCGTCTGATTTAGAAAGACAAGATTCAAAAAACTATAATGGCATGTACGTAAATAGTGAGGAAAACGTAGGCTACGTAGAGGATTTTGAAAACTTTATCGGTACGGATATGTATGGGAAAAATCCGCAAGTTTTCGCTACAGAAGAACATGAAGAATATGAACAAATGCTTGATGACTTTGAAGAACGCACCTTTAAAGGCGAATTATCTTCAAATGAGTCCAGTTCCAAAGAATAAAAAAAGCATTCCGAAATTCGGAATGCTTTTTTTTCGCTAGCTAATTAGTTTTTTGTAACGTTAGCTGCTTGTGGTCCGCGGTTGCCTTCAACGATTTCGAAAGAAACTTCTTGACCTTCTTCTAAAGTTTTGAAGCCTTCGCCTTGGATAGCTGAGAAATGTACGAATACGTCTTCTCCGCCTTCAACTTCGATGAAGCCAAAACCTTTTTCGCCGTTAAACCATTTAACTTTACCTGTTTGCATGTCATGTACCTCCTAAATAAAAATGAAACTATGAATCCACATGAAAAGGTGGATATAAAGGACATGAATGTATAACAAGCTTACAGCCTTTAATACAACGTGCTTTATTTCCGTACCACATTATGTAGCTCAATAGTGACTCCACTATATCACGCTATATCCAAAACGTCAAATGAGAACACTTTCATCCCATCGTTTTTTATAACCCTACTATAACCATAAATTCCTATTCTATTTTTATTCAAAAATTAACAAAACTACAGTATTCTAATTCCTTTAATTTCTGTACAATATAATTACTACATATGATGAGGTGAAAAAATGCAAGCACATGAAATCGAGTATAAATTATATGGCGATGATATGCAGTTTGTTGAAATTGAATTAGATCCAAAAGAAAGCGTTATTGCTGAAGCTGGCGCAATGATGATGATGGAAGATCATATCGAAATGGAAACGATTTTCGGTGATGGTTCTGGACCATCTGGTGGTCTATTCGGTAAATTAATGGGTGCAGGTAAACGTCTTGTTACGGGAGAAAGCATGTTTATGACTGTATTTACAAATACAGGTCATGGCAAACGTCACGTCTCATTCGCCGCTCCTTATCCAGGAAAGATTGTTCCTGTTGATTTAACAGAATACCAAGGAAAAGTTGTTTGTCAAAAAGATGCATTTCTTTGCGCTGCAAAAGGTGTTTCTATCGGTATTGAATTCACAAAAAAAATAGGTAGTGGTTTCTTCGGTGGTGAAGGTTTCATCATGCAGAAACTAGAAGGTGATGGCCTTGCTTTCATGCACGCTGGCGGAACTGTTTATAAACGTGAATTAAAACCTGGTGAAAAACTTCGTATTGATACAGGTTGTCTCGTTGCTATGACAAAAGACGTTAACTATGATATTGAATTCGTAGGAAAAGTAAAAACGGCTCTATTTGGCGGCGAAGGTCTATTCTTCGCAACGCTAGAAGGTCCTGGAACTGTTTGGATTCAGTCCTTAACACTTAGCCGCTTAGCAGCACGCCTGACAAGCCCAGGAGCTCAAAGCAACGGTGAAGGCAGCGTTTTAGGTGGACTTGGTCGTTTATTAGATGGAAAAGAGTAAAAAGTGCCCTTATTGGGCACTTTTTATTTAGGCGGACTATACAAACTATTTTGGAGCGTATACATTAAGCCAAGCCTCTTCTTCCTCAGCATAAGGAGAAGACACCAATTGAATTGCCTTTCTTTTTCTCACCCTACCCTCCTACTAACAATATATTTACAAAAATCATACTGCCTCATGTAACTGTAAGTTCAAGCATGTTTTCAAAAAGAATGAATCAAGTCCCTCACTGCATATATTGAACTATACCTTTTCTTAAGGAGGGCTTCTAATGCGTACTCCTTTATCCTTTGATAAAGATACTGCCCTACTGTTAGCATCTTGCTGCGATCTAACGTATGAACAATATAAACAAAATGGGATTTTCGAAATACCGGATGGTTTTCAATATGTACAAGGTTTTCAAGGAAAAACCATTCAAACGACAGATTGGTTTGGATTCATACTAGAGTCTGAGGATACGATTATTGTAGCTTTTAGAGGTACACAAACAGATACAGACTGGATTATCGATTCACTCGTCAACCAAAGACCATACCCATACGCTTTAAATAGCGGAAATGTCCATAACGGCTTCCTTTCTATTTATGAATCCTGCCGAGATTCTATTATGGATATGCTCGTATCATTACCAGCCCATAAGAAACTTCTTGCAACAGGCCATAGCTTGGGAGGGGCACTCGCCACACTACACATACTCGATGCACGGATCAACACCGCCTTCTCACAGTATGGACTTTATACATTCGCCTCTCCAAAAGTTGGAGATGTTGCCTTTCGAAATTATTATAAACTACAAGTAGCTAGTAGCTTTCGATTCGTTAATTTATTTGATGTCGTCCCTCTTCTCCCTCCGCGAAATGTCAATTTTAACGATCAAAACTGGGAATATGCACACGTTCATCACAATATGACATTTACGAAAAATACAAAATCCATTACAAATAATCATTCCATTACAACATACAAAACATGTCTGACTTCTCATTTTTAAGCAGTAAACAATTGGAAATTATATATTCGTATACTATAATAATCTATGAAATTATTTTTTGGATGAGGGGACCTTACATGCTAAAATTTATCTTTGCACTTTTGCTCATTGTAATTTTTTCGTTTACAGGTTTCTTTACATTTTCATACTTTGCGACAGGAGAATATGGTGGAAAAGGTATAATATATACCGCTATTCCATTTCTTTCTTAAGCAAAATAAATAAAACGAGCTTAATCCCATTAAGCTCGTTTTATTTTTCTAAGCGATTAAATTTTTGTATTTATTTTCAACCCAAAGTCCTCTCATATACAGTTCAGCACATTTCAACATAATAAAAAAAGTCCCTTCAACAGGGACTTTCACTTAATACAATTTAACCGCATTACCAATACCCCAAATTTCATTACTATACTGCAAAATCGTTCGATCGCTCGCGAAATGACCAGATTGTGCAATATTCAAAATCGACATTTCTAGCCATCTCGTTTGATTCTCATAAGCTCTCCCGACAGCTTCCTGTCTCTCTGCATATGGACTAAAATCTCGAAGAACGAAGTATTCATCGTTTTGAATAACGAGAGAATCGTAAATTGCTTCAAATTCAGCTCCCGACTGTGAAAAGAAACCATTCGTTAACTGATCTACTACTTTTTTAATATGCATATTGTGGTGATAGTAATCACTTGCACGGTATCCACCATTTTGATGGTAATGAAGAACCTCTTCCGCTGTTAAGCCGAAAATGAAACAAGCTTCATCACCGACCCGGTCTTTTATTTCAATATTAGCGCCGTCTAATGTTCCGAGTGTAATCGCACCATTCATCATAAATTTCATGTTACCTGTTCCTGATGCTTCTTTACTCGCAGTTGAAATTTGTTCACTTACATCCGCCGCTGGGAATATATCTTCCGCTAAAGAAACTCGGTAGTTTTCTAGAAATATAACTTTCATATATTGACTTACGTACGGATCATTATTTACTTTTCTTGCGAGTTCGTTTATTAATTTAATAATTTTTTTCGCATAATAATAGCCTGGTGACGCTTTCGCTCCAAAAATAAAGGTACGCGGATAAAATGTAAAACTAGCATCCTCTTTCAAACGGTTATACAAATATAAAATATGAAGAACATTTAATAATTGTCGCTTGTAAGCATGCAGTCTTTTCACTTGCACATCAAAAATAGAATTTGGATCAATCGTAATCCCCATTTTATTATGAATACGATCCGCTAAAATCACCTTACGCTCTTGTTTTACACCCGCAAGCTTCTCTTGAAAACTAGCATCGTGTTGAAATGTTTGCAGCGCTTGAAGCTTAATCGGTTCTTTCTTCCACTCTGTTCCAATCGCCTCTGAAATGAGATTTGTTAGCTGTGGATTTGCTTTCATTAGCCAGCGCCTATGAGCAATTCCATTCGTTTTATTATTAAACTTATCTGGATAAAATTCATAAAACAATCGCATTTCACGCTGCTTTAAAATTTCCGTATGAATTTTCGCGACACCGTTAACGCTATGGCTTCCGACAATTGCTAAATGAGCCATTTTCACAAGATCGTGCGCAATAATCGCCATCTCTTCAATGCGATGCCATTCATAAGGATAACGTTCCCAAAGTTCATGGCAGAAACGTTCATTAATCTCTTCAATAATCATATAAATTCTCGGTAATAACGGTTTGAAAATGTGAATTGGCCACTTCTCAAGCGCTTCTGATAACGTCGTATGATTCGTGTAAGAAATCGTCTGCGTCGTTATGTGCCAAGCCTCTTCCCATGCTAGTTTTTCTTCATCTAATAAAATACGCATCAGTTCTGGAATCGCTAAAACCGGATGGGTATCATTAATATGAATCGCAATTTTTTCATGTAGTTGACGAAGATCACCGTATCTTTCTCTATGCATACGAACGATATTTTGCAAACTTGCTGATACGAGGAAATACTGTTGTTTTAAACGAAGTATTTTCCCCTCATCATGTGTATCATCTGGATATAAAAACTCCGATACCGCCTCTGTTTCGCGCTTATATTTCAAAATATCTTTGCAGTTTTGCGGGAAAGGAACTGGTTCAGCATTCCAAAGCCTAAGCGTATTTACAGTACTCGTCTCATAGCCTACTACTGGAACATCATATGGCACCGCCATAATGACTTCAGCATTTGTATGCCTGAACTCTAAACGCCCGTCAATGTCTAGCGGTTCAACACTGCCGAAATAACTTACTTCTACCGCTTGATCATATCTTCTTACTTCCCATACGTTTTCATGAAGAAGCCACTGTTCTGGAAATTCAACTTGATAACCATCAACAATTTTTTGATCAAATAGGCCATGCTTGTAACGAATTCCACAGCCGTGTCCTGGTAAGTTTAAAGATGCGAGTGAATCAAGGAAACAGGCTGCTAAACGTCCAAGCCCACCATTTCCAAGACCAGCGTCTGCTTCCACCTCTTCTAACTCTTGCAAAGAAATCCCAAGCTCAGATAGTCCCTGCTCACATACATCCCTGATGCCTAAATTTAATATGTTGCTTCCAAGCAAACGCCCAAGTAAAAACTCAATGGATAAGTAATACATTTGCTTTTGCTCTCCAGACCGATAACTTTCATTCGTAGCAATCCATTGACTATTCATATACTCACGTACCATATGACCAAGCGTATTATATTGATCACGTGTTGTAGAGTCTTTAAAACTTTTCCCATACATCGTCTCTAACTTTTCTAGAAAAGCTGATTTGAAACTTTCAACATGAGTAAACATTTTTTCACCACCTACATGTTATTCCATGAGACTTTTATACAATTTCTTATAGGCAAGAGCTGATTTCCCCCAGCTATAATCTTCAGTCATCGCTTGCTTTACAAGCTGTTCCCACACTAGTTTATCGTGATAAAACTCAAGTGCACGGCGAACGGTATACAACATGTCATGTGCATTAAAGTTCGTGAAACTGAAACCATTTCCTGCTCCTGTTTTTTCATCATAAGATTGTACCGTATCGTTTAATCCACCTGTTTCTCTGACAATCGGAATCGTACCGTACGCTAATGCGATAAGTTGTCCAAGTCCACACGGTTCAAACAATGATGGCATTAAAAATAGATCGCTTCCTGCATATACTTGGTGAGCTAATTCTTCATTAAATCCGATATAAACTTTTACCTTCTCAGGGTACTCATATGCCATCCACTCAAAGAATTGTTCATATTCAGAATCGCCCGATCCTAAAATAATACATTGTACATCTTCCTCCATTATTTCACGGAATACGGTACGCACTAAATCAAGACCTTTTTGCTTCGTTAATCTCGTTACCATTGAAATAATTGGTGTATCTTCTTTTTCTGGCAAACCAAAATAACGCTGCAATGCGCGTTTATTTTCATTCTTTTCATCTAATGAATCTGCACTATACTGAGCTGTAATATACGAATCCGTTTCTGGATTATATACGCTCGTATCAATGCCATTTACAATGCCGCTAAGCTTATCATTATATTTTCGCAACAATCCATCTAACTTCTCACCGAAAAACTCATATTGAATTTCTTCTTTATATGTCGGGCTAACTGCTGTAATTTGATCAGAAGCGATGATGCCGCCTTTCATAAAGTTTATATTTCCATAAAACTCTAGCTGCTCACTATGAAAATATTCATCACCAAGCTCTAACAAGTCATACATCACTTCAGGAGGAAATACTCCTTGGAACTGCAAGTTATGAATTGTATATACCGTTTTAATACGCTCATATAACGGGTTATCTTGATATTTTTCACGAAGCAAGAAATTCACCATAGCCGTATGCCAATCATGACTATGAAGAACATCCACTTCAAAATCAAGATGCGGAATACACTCTAAAACTGCTTTCGAGAAATAAGAAAAACGCTCCCCGTCATCATAATGACCGTACAGAGAATCTCTCTTAAAATAATATTCATTATCTATTAAGTAATACGTAATCCCGTCTTGTTCACCTTTTAAAATCCCACAATATTGATTTCTCCAACCAAGAGGAACGTTAATTACTTTATGAAGCGTGCATCCATCTCTTAATTTTTGCGGAATAAGACTATAATTCGGAAGTATAATGCGAACATCCACACCTAATTTTTTCAGCTCTTTTGGGAGCGCACCCGCTACATCAGCTAATCCTCCAGATTTCACAAACGGTACACATTCTGATACTGCAAATAAAATATTCACTTGTTGTCCCACTGCGCGAAAAGCTTATACTACTTCTCTTGCAGCTTCCTCCCTTCGAGTTTTCATTTAAATTAAAACTTTAATCAGTGAGGGAAAAGCCCCCACTGATTCTTCAAGAATAACTATTAATCGTACTATTTTGAACGCTTCCTTTTTCTACAACATACGGCTTATCTGCATTTCCTTTTAACACGACACCGTCACCAATTTTCACGTCTTTATCAATAATAACACCGTCTATTATACAATTATCTCCAATTTGGCTCTTTTGCATAATAATGCTATTACGAACAATTGAACCTTTTCCAATTTTAACAGAACGGGAGACAACACTATTTTCTACTTCACCTTCGATAATACTGCCGTTTGCAATCATTGTATTTTTCACGACTGCTCCCTTTAGATAACGAGTTGGCGGTTCATCCTTTACTTTCGTAAAGATCGGTGCTTCCTTTTTAAATAATTGCTTCCAAATAGCAGGTTGCAAAATTTCTAAGCTATGTTTATAGTAACTTTCAATTGAGTCAATAATAGCTACATACCCTGTATGCTCATACGTAGCAATATGCAGTGATTTTCCGCGCTTTTCTCTCACTACATCAAATAAACTATATTGCTCCACATCTTTATATGTCTCAAATAAATCTAATAATAATTGTTTCTTCAATACATATGTTTGAAGCGAAACGCCATTATGACAAACTTCAGTAATATCAGCTGACGTATGTATATGTCGCTCTAGCACCGCTTGAAAATTTACTGCTGTTACGAGATGGCTATTCGTAATAACAACGTACTCTTCTCTGCTTCTTAGAAAATAATCAATATGTCTTCTAAAATGTGCAAAAGACCCAAATTCATCTTGATCACATTGGCAATTCGGCGGGAATAAAAACAGTCCGTCACGTTTTCTATCTAAATCCCATTGTTTTCCTGAACCAACATGGTCCATTAACGAACGGTTTTTATGGCTTGTAAAAACTGCCACACTATGAATATTAGAATTCACCATATTTGAAAGCATGAAATCAATGAGTCGATAACGGCCCCCAAACGGTAACGCCGCTAGTGAGCGATGCCCTGTTACTTTCTTTAAGGAAGGAAAACTTCCCGTTGCATTAATAATTCCTAACATTTTTTCTCCCATTCATTTCATCCCCCTTTTCTATTTCCCTTCAGCAATTAGTACTACATCGTCAACATTTTTTTCTGGACGAATTATTGTTCCATCTTCAATAACCATTTCCGATCCAACGATCGCTCTTTCAATCACAACATTTTTACCAATCTTCGCTCCTGGCATAACGACAGAATCGATTACCATACTACCTTCTTCCACCGTTACTCCTTGGAATAAAACAGAATGCTTCACGTCCCCTTCAATGACGCATCCTTCATTAATAAGTGATTCTTCTACTTTTGCCTGTTCTGCAATATATTGAGGTGGCTCATTTGGATTCACAGAACAAATACGCCAATTACGATCGTTTAAGTTCAACGATGTTTCATCGCGAAGTAAATCCATATTTGCTTCCCATAAACTTTTCACCGTTCCAACGTCTTTCCAATATCCTTCAAACGGATACGCCATCAGCTTCTTCCCTTCATCTAATAAAAGCGGAAGTACATCTTTTCCGAAATCATTACTAGATTCAGGATTTCTTGCATCCATCTCTAAATACTCTTTCAAAATTGCCCAGTTAAAAATATAAATTCCCATTGATGCAAGATTACTTCGTGGAAATTGCGGTTTTTCTTCAAATTCAACAATTTCCATCTCTTCATTCGTATTCATAATGCCAAAACGACTCGCTTCATCCCATGGCACTTCAATCACAGAAATTGAAACGTCCGCTTCTTTCTCAATATGGTAATCTAGCATTTTGCTGTAATCCATTTTATAAATATGATCGCCTGATAAAATAAGGACATATTCTGGTTCATACTGACTTAAATAGTTTAAGTTTTGATAAATAGCACTTGCCGTACCTGTATACCACTTCACACCTGAAGACTCCGCATAAGGAGGTAATACTGTGACTCCACCATTTACACGGTCAAGATCCCAAGCGCTTCCGATTCCGATATAATTGTGGAGTTCTAACGGTTGATATTGCGTCAAAATCCCCACCGTTTCAATACCAGAGTTCGCACAATTACTTAATGTAAAATCAATAATGCGATATTTACCACCAAATGGAACAGCTGGCTTGGCTAAATTTTTTGTTAATGCACTTAAACGACTACCTTTTCCCCCTGCTAGTAACATTGCTACGCACTTTTGTTTTTGAGCCATCTTGTTTTTTGCTCCCCTTTCTCGTCTTCACTGGTCGTAATATGGATACGCCAAATGGTGGAATTGTAATTTCTACATGTGCCGCTTGATTATGATACGGTTCTAGAATCGTCTTGAGACGTTTCTTATTCACTTGCCCCGATCCGCCATATTGCTGGGCATCACTGTTTAAAATCTCGTTATAATACTCGAAATCTGGTACACCTACTTTATAGTTTTCATATGTAGCTTTCGTAAAATTACATACGACAACTAACGCATCTTCTTGCTTATCCCCTTGGCGGATAAACGAGAAAATACTTTGCTCATTATTATTAGCATCAATCCACTGAAATCCTTCAGGTGAATGATCAAGCTGCCAAAGTGGTTTGGAGCGCTTATACAATGCTATGAGCTCTTTAAAGTAATCATGCATATAACGATGCATTTCAAAATCATGTAAATTCCAATCTAAATCTTCAAGGTCTTTCCACTCATCAAACTGACCGAATTCTCCACCCATAAAGAGTAACTTCTTACCTGGATGAGTAAAGAAATATCCATATAATAAACGAAGCTGAGCAAACTTATCCCAGTAATCTCCCGGCATTTTATTTAATAACGACTTTTTCCCATGAACGACTTCATCATGAGAAAGCGGTAATATGAAGTTTTCAGAGTAAGCATATATTAAAGAAAATGTCATTTTCTCATGAATATGTTTCCTATACTCAGGTGCACATTCCATATATTTCAGCACATCATTCATCCAGCCCATATTCCATTTGTAATTGAATCCAAGCCCACCTTCATAGGTTGGGGCTGTTACAAGTGGCCAAGCTGTTGAATCTTCTGCTGTCATAAGAAAGTCTTCATCTTCTGCAAACACGGCTTCATTTAACTCACGTAAAAATGAAACAGCATGCTCATTACTTTGCTCTTGCCCTTCTTTATTCCAGTACAGCATATTCGCAACTGCATCTACCCTGAAACCATCAATATGGAAATACCTCATCCAAAATAACGCATTTGAAATTAAGAAATTGCGCACTTCTCTCTTTCCTAAATCAAAATTGACAGTTCCCCATACTAGGTTTTCTTGCACATCTTTATCTTTATATTCATAAGTCGGTGTCCCATCAAACAAATATAAACCGTGAGCATCTTTACAAAAATGCCCCGGCACCCAATCTAAAATGACACCGATTCCATATTTATGACATTCGTCGACAAAATACATCAAATCATGTGGCGTGCCGAATCTACTCGTGGCTGCATAATATCCCGTTCCTTGATATCCCCAAGAACGATCATACGGATGCTCAACAAGTGGCATAATTTCAATATGTGTAAATTGATGTTCCACCACATACGGAATGAGTTCTTCTGCCATTTCCCTGTAAGAATACAGAGCTCCATCTTCTTTCTTTTTCCAAGAGCCAAAATGCAATTCATAAACTGTCATCGCTTCTTTATAAACCGATTTTTTCTTTTTCTTACGATTCCAGTTTTTATCATTCCATTCATATCCCTCTATATCAAAAACTACAGATGCCGTATTCGGTCTTACTTCTGCATATACTGCGTAAGGATCTGCTTTTAAAATAACAGCACCGTCCAGTGTTTCAATCGCATACTTGTATATCTCATTCTCTGCAATATGCGGTACAAACAAGGACCAAATCCCCTCTTCTGTCACTTGTAGCATCTTATGTTGCTCATAATCCCACTCATTAAAATTTCCAACAACACTCATTGCTTTCGCATGAGGAGCCCATACTGTAAATCGTACACCTCTCATCTCATCTTCCGTCACAACATGTGCGCCAAAGATGTTATAACTTTCATAGTACTTTTCTGTATGAAACTCATCTCGTTTCACTTCTTCACAATTTATTACACTCAATATGCTCACCTCACTAAGATGACAGAATTTTTTATACTTTAAATCATTTCTGCGAAAAACTGAAATATCCTTGTTAATTTATAAAAAATATACGTTTTTTTCTTAAAAACGTTGATTTTTTTTTCACATTTCTATATAAAATATCGAATTTTGACGAATATTCATTGCAAACGCTTTATTTCCCCTTACTATTTCTCACCTTCATTATTGCTCAATATTTATTTTATTGGTTTTCTCCTGTTTTTCACGCAATTTTCAACATGAATTACAAACAAAATAATCCTTCATAAAAAATGTTTCTCAACATTTTTTGTCACAAAGTTTATTGAAATGTAAAATTCATAAGCACACATTTATTCTAAGTAAAGAACAACGCACTTTTACAACTACAATTCATACTGAAATGCTGATATAAAACATTTATTAGGGGGCTTTCTTCTATCCTTAAAACAAAAAATAGGAATGGGAGCTGTCACTGTTTATCACTTACATTTGGTGGTGTATTCGCCTATTTCAAGCCGTCTCACAACGAAATTAGGATTAACACCTAAAAAATAATAATAAAGAGCACTCTATTTAAGGTAGAGTGCTCTTTTTCTATAAACGACCCTTATCCAGCAAAAGGGGTATATTGGGGATATACAAGGGAAACTGGAAAAGGAATTTATATTAAATTATATGAATTCAGAGATAGGAAGCAGTTTCCCACCTCTGAATGATTTAGCAATTATTATAGTACTGGTGCCATTGTTTCTTTTAATACTTTTACAGAATGAGCGAATTTCGCTTTTTCTTCTTCATTTAGCTCAAGTTCTACGATTTCACGTACACCTTCGCGGTTAATAACAGCTGGAACACCTACGTAAGCATCTTTCTCACCGTATTGGCCTTCAAGGTATGCAGATACAGTTAATACGCTGTTCTCGTTGCTTAAAATAGCTTTAGTTACACGAAGTAGTGACATACCGATTCCGTAGTAAGTTGCACCTTTACGTTCGATGATATGGTAAGCTGCATCGCGTACATTTTCAAAGATTTTATCTAAATCTTCTTGGTTATATTGTTCGTTGTTCGCTAAGATTGTTTCTAGTTTTTGTACACCTACAGTAGCGTGGCTCCATACTGGAAGTTCAGTGTCACCGTGCTCACCAACGATGTAAGCATGAACGTTACGTGGATCTACATCTAAGTAGTCGCCTAACATGTAACGGAAACGAGCAGAGTCTAAAGTAGTACCAGAACCAATTACGCGCTCTTTTGGTAAACCAGATTCTTTCCAAGTTACGTAAGTTAAAATATCCACTGGGTTAGTTGCGATTAAGAAGATTCCATCGAATCCGCTATCCATAATACCGCGAACGATTTGTTTAAAGATCTTTGTATTTTTCTCAACTAAGTCTAAACGAGTTTCACCTGGCTTTTGTGGTAATCCAGCAGTGATAACAACTAGATCTGCATCTTTACAATCTGCATAGCTACCGCTCCAAACTTTTGTTGCTGCTGGAGAGAATGGTACCGCATGGCTTAAGTCCATTGCTTCTCCTTCTGCTTTTGCTTCATTAACATCTACAAGTACGAATTCTTCAGCTACACCTTGGTTGATCATTGAGTAAGCGTAACTACAACCTACAGCTCCTGTTCCTACTAATACTACGCGATTGATACCTTTTTTCATGGCAATTTCCCCTCTCAATTGTTTTACATATATTTTTTATTATTGTTTAAGTAAGTAATTAAAATACTAATTTAATGTTGTTTAACTTCTTTACATTCATATTGTAGCATGGATTATTGTGAATTACTTCACAAATTATGACCTATTTGTGAACATTTTCACATAGAGTGTAAAGTTGTTGGAGTAGGTGTGGGATCAATCCCAATTTATGCGTTTTATTTTGATTGTGAAAGAAGGGATTAGATGTTCTCCGATAAATGAAATTATATTAACGATTTTCCCAATATATCTATCATAACTTTAAATATATCAACGATTTTTCAATTATATCTATCGTAACTCAAAATATCTCAACGATTCGACAAGGGATATCGATTTATCAACAAAACTCGATAATAATAACAACATCAAAGAGCTGGCTCCAATAGATCACCTATTGAAAGACAGCTTCTTCTATATTATTTATTTTTTGCAGCATTACTTTTATAGATTTCTATAAGGGGGCACCATACATTGCCATCAACTTAAGAAATTGGCATTTCCCCATATCGAAAAAAATGAGCTGAATTATTATAAATAACTCTGGAAAGATAAAATTTTTATTTTGGGGATACTTCAAAATATTAGCCTGATGGACATAGGTATCACCACATGTCCATTGATTAAAGAAAGAGCCTATTATTAACCCTACTCTTTGGGTCGGAAGAGGTGCTATAGATGAATGTAAAGACATATAGGGCTCAAGTATTTTCTTGGTCTAAGGAGGCCAAGGTAGAAATTGTAGAACTCATTTCCGCCGGCATAGGTATGGCCGGACCTGTTCTGTTCGCCACAGTTCAAGGCTATCCGGCTCTTGGTTTTGCTGCATCGTTCGGCAGTTTGGCAGTTAGTAGCGTGAAAGTCGGTTCGAGTTTTATAAATCACGGGAAAAAGTTGGCATCAGCGCTGATATCAGTAGTGCTCGCTGCGATTGCTGCTTTTCTCTCTTTCGGACATGGCTATCTGACATTTGGAGTCTTGATCCTGCTGGTAAGCCTTGCTGCGTTAATTGGCGGATATAGTCGTGCCTTGGCCGTGGCAACAACACGCTTTGTCATATTCCTGATTATCATCCTCAACATGGTCGACCAGACGGAGTACCCGATGGAACTAATTTTTTCAATCTTAGCAGGGGCGGTTTGGACCGTCAGTATCAGCTTGGTGCTAGGCATCTGGGTACACCGTTGTTTTAAATCATCGCTGGATGGAGCTGTGAAAGGGCCAACATCGAAAAAAATCATTCTATGGCGGAATTCTCTTGCACACCTATCCGGTTGGCAATTCCCAATCAGGCTCGCATTATGTCTAAGTATAGCTGAGGGTTTGCGAATACTTTGGCCCGAGCACCACTTCTATTGGATTGCAATTACCGTAGCGATCCTTACTGAGCGGAAAATAGAACTCTTTCCAATCAAAACAACACAACGAGTGCTTGGTACAGTAATCGGCGTGATTTTTGCGAGCTTGCTTCTCGCAACTAGTCTACCAATTTGGGGGTTAGTTATAAGTATCGGGCTATTCGCAGGTGTTCGACCTCTTCTAAAGGTTCGAAATTATCTTGTATACTCTGCAACCATGATCCCGCTCATTATTTTGATCATGGAAGCCGGCAAGCCGTTCCAGTTTATCATTCTGTTCGACCGTGTATTTGCAACCCTTGTCGGTGCAGTCATCGTGATTGCAGTGAACTTGATATTCAGTAGAGCGATGGCGAAATCAGTGTAAAGGTGGTTATCTAGCGGAAGATGCTTTAATATTCCGGGTATCTTTTCCAGTTAAACAAAATCCCCCCCTAAAATGAAAAAATACGCTATTCTTTCTGTAGAATCATAAGAAAGGATGGCGTTTTTGTATGTCTATTTCTGTATCTGATGAATTCCAACTATTTGCTAAAGAACTATATGAACATCTTACTCCTTCACTTTTAGAAAATCTTGCTAGAGAACTAGGTTTTGTACAACGGAAACGTAAGTTTTTAGGTCATGATTTAGCTACTATTTGTATCTGGATTAGTCAACGGGTATCCATTGATTCATTCTCAAAAATCTTGCCGCCTATCCAAGGCGGAATAGTTTATCTGTAACATTACGTGAGATAAGAAGGATTGAAATGACTTTATATACATTAGAATGGTTGCAGAGTCCTGAGCTTAGAAGACGTGTACAGGTTGGTTTAAATAAAGGTGAAGCAAAACATGCACTTGCTCGAGCTGTATTCAAAAAAAAGCAGACGATTCAACGTCCACTTTTACACAACAAAAAAGAGATAGCAGATTATGCTATCTCTTTTAGTATGACCCGTACGGGATTCGAACCCGTGTTACCGCCGTGAAAGGGCGGTGTCTTAACCACTTGACCAACGGGCCAGTTCTGGCAGAGAAGAAGGGATTCGAACCCTCGCACCGCGTTCGCGATCTACTCCCTTAGCAGGGGAGCCCCTTGAGCCACTTGGGTACTTCTCTATAATATGGCTCCGCAGGTAGGACTCGAACCTACGACCGATCGGTTAACAGCCGATAGCTCTACCACTGAGCTACTGCGGAATAATTATGGTGGGCCTAAATGGACTCGAACCATCGACCTCACGCTTATCAGGCGTGCGCTCTAACCAGCTGAGCTATAGGCCCATAATTGAAAAGCGGGTGAAGAGAATCGAACTCTCGACCAGAGCTTGGAAGGCTCTTGTTTTACCACTAAACTACACCCGCATTAAAATGAAAATGGTGAGCCATGAAGGATTCGAACCTTCGACCCTCTGATTAAAAGTCAGATGCTCTACCAACTGAGCTAATGGCTCATTTTGAAAGTGGTGCCGGCTAGAGGACTTGAACCCCCAACCTACTGATTACAAGTCAGTTGCTCTACCAATTGAGCTAAGCCGGCTTGCGACTTCAAAATGGTGGCTCGGGACGGAATCGAACCGCCGACACGAGGATTTTCAGTCCTCTGCTCTACCGACTGAGCTACCGAGCCTTATTAAAATGGCGGTCCCGACCGGGGTCGAACCGGCGATCTCCTGCGTGACAGGCAGGCATGTTAACCACTACACCACGGGACCATTTGGTTGCGGGGACAGGATTTGAACCTGCGACCTTCGGGTTATGAGCCCGACGAGCTACCGTACTGCTCCACCCCGCGATGATATAATATTAAATTTAGAAAAAATGGAGGAGGTAGAGGGATTCGAACCCCCGCGCGACTCTCGCCGCCTGTCGGTTTTCAAGACCGATCCCTTCAGCCGAACTTGGGTATACCTCCGAGATATAAACCTTTAGTGGTGGACCTTGTAGGACTCGAACCTACGACCGGACGGTTATGAGCCGTCTGCTCTAACCAGCTGAGCTAAAGGTCCTTTATGGTAGCGGCGGAGGGGATCGAACCCCCGACCTCACGGGTATGAACCGTACGCTCTAGCCAGCTGAGCTACACCGCCATAAATGATATTAAAATAAGTGGAGCCTAGCGGGATCGAACCGCTGACCTCCTGCGTGCAAGGCAGGCGCTCTCCCAGCTGAGCTAAGGCCCCATGTTTTTTGGGAATATCGGGAAGACAGGATTTGAACCTGCGACCCCCTGGTCCCAAACCAGGTGCTCTACCAAGCTGAGCCACTTCCCGTTAATAAAAGC